>JBKPBZ010000131.1:0-15639 GCA_046727115.1 Actinomycetota bacterium
GTCGATCACGCCCGAGAGTTCCACCGGGCCGGCGGAAGGGCGGAAGAACTGCTCCAGCCGGCGACGGCGCTCACGCAGCGGCAGGCGCCGCAGGTCCTGGCCGGCGTCGAAGAGCAGATCAAACAGCATCAACCGCACGGGGGTCGACGCCTGCGCTTTGCTGACGTCCGCGGCCTTGGTGAGTTTCATGCGGCCCTGCAGCAGGCCGAAGTCGGGCCGGCCGGAACGCCCGACGGCGATGATCTCGCCGTCGGCGACGAAGTCCTGTTCCGGCCAGTGGGACCGGTCCGTGAGTTCGGGGTAGCTCAGGGACATGTCGATGCCGTTGCGGCTGATGAGCCGGATCTTGGTGGCATCGCCGATGATCAAGGCCCGCACCCCGTCCCACTTGAGCTCGATCTGCCAGTCCAGGTCCGGGAGATCCGCCAGGGTCCCGGACGTGGCCAGCATCGGGCTGATCCTGGAGGCATCGGGGGCGGGCCCGGGGCCCCTGCCGGTTTCCGCCCCGCCGTCGACGCGGCTCTCGCTCTCGCTTTCGCTTTCCCCGCCGCCGCCGTCCTCATCGCCATCGCCGTCCTCGTCGGCGTCGTCCGCTGTGCCGGACGGCCGCCGCGCGCCAGGGCGGTCATTCGGACCGGCCGGGTCCATCAGGTGGATGAGCCACTGGTCGTTGGCCTGGCCGGTGTGGATCAGGGCGAACCTGCGGGTCCCGCCAAGGCCGCCGCCCTCTGCTCCGGTCAGGGTGGCAATGACTTCCTTCCCGGCGATCCACTTTTCGCATTCGTAATATCCGTGGTCCCAGATGCTGACGGTTCCGGCGCCGTACTGGCCTTGGGGAATGTCACCCTCAAAGTCCGCGTAGTCCATCGGGTGGTCTTCGGTCTGGACCGCAAGGTGGTTTTTTGCCTTGCTGGTCGGAACGCCCTTGGGCAGTGCCCAGGACACGAGCACGCCGTCGCGTTCGAGCCGAAAGTCGTAGTGCAGCCGCCTGGCGTGGTGCTCCTGGATGACGAACTTCTCCTGCCGTGTCCCCCCGCCGTCTTCTGCGTGGTGCCGTTCCGCGGTGAAGGGCTCTGGCGTGCCGGCCCTGTCCCGTTTGGTGCGGTACTTCTCCAGCCGCGGGTCGGTGTCGCCGCCGTCGCCGCCAGGTTCGGGCGACATTTCAGCCCGTCCGCCGGGGCTCTTGCCTGCCGCATGGGCTGCCTTGTGGGCGGCCTCGGCCCCGGCGTCGTGCCGGCCGCCGGAGACCGGAGCGAACGGGTCCCTGCCGGCTGCGACGCGCTTCATGACCTCCTGGAAGTCCAAGTGGTGCAGTGAAGGGGCACTGAGTTCCCGCCACGTGCGCGGTGCGGCCACTGTGGGCCGGAGCCGGCCGCGCAGCGAGTACGGAACGATGGTGGTTTTGGCGGCGTTGTTCTGGCTCCAGTCCACCAGCACCTTGCCGGTCCGCAGGGTCTTTTTCATGTCGCTGACGGCCAGATCCGGGTGGTCCGCTTCGAGCGAGCGGGCCAGCTCGCGGGCGAAGTCGGAAATCTGGTCCGAGCTCTGGGACCCGTCCAGGGGCGCGTAGAGGTGGATGCCCTTGCTGCCGCTCGTCACGGGCACGGGCTCCAGGCCCACGTCCTGCAGGATGGTGCGGGCCAGCCTGGCCACCTCCACGCACTCGGCCAGCCCCGCGCCCTCGCCGGGGTCCAGGTCCAGCACCAGCCTGTCAGGCGGCAGCGCATTGCCGTGGGAGTCCACCCGCCACTGCGGCACGTGGATCTCCAGGGCTGCGATCTGGGCCAGCCACGTGAGCGTGGCAGGGTCATTGACCAGGGGATATTGGATGGTCCGTTCTTTGTGCGTGATGGCGGCGCGGGGCACCCAGCCGGGTGTTGAGTGGTCCAGGTTCTTTTGGAAAAACATTTCCCCGGGGGCGTCGGCGGTCCCGACGCCGTGGACCCAGCGCTTCCGGGTGGCCGGCCGGTTGCGGGCGGCGGGGATCAGCACCGGGGCGACGGCGGCGTAGTAGGCCAGGACGTCGGCCTTGGTGGTTCCCGTCTCCGGGTACATGATTTTTTCCAGGTTGGTGAGCACCAGTTGGCGTCCGTCCACCCGGACGCGTTCCTTACCGTTGGGCAAAACCCTTCACCTCCGCGCAACTGTGATGTTCACTTGATCCATGAGAGCCATCTGGAAAGGCGCAATAGCGTTCGGGCTGGTCAACGTGCCGGTCAAGGTCTACAGCGCCACCGAGGACCACGACATCAGCCTCCACCAAGTCCACAACGCCGACGGCGGCCGGATCCGCTACCAGCGCCGTTGCGAGGTCTGCAGCAAGATCATCGACTACGAGGACATCGACAAGGCATATGAGGACGAGGGCCGCACGGTGGTCCTGACCCGCGACGAGCTGAAGTCCATCCCGGCGGAAAACAGCCACGAAATCGAAGTGGTCCAGTTCGTTCCGGTCGACCAGCTCGATCCCATGATGTTTGAAAAAAGCTACTACCTTGAACCAGACTCCAAGTCGCCCAAGGCCTATGTGCTGCTGCGGCGCGCCCTGGAGGACACGGACCGTGTGGCAATTGTGCAGTTCGCGCTCCGGGACAAGACCCGGCTTGGCGCGCTGAGGATTCGCGACGAGGTCCTGGTGCTGCAGTCGCTGTTGTGGGCCGACGAAGTCCGCGAGGCCAGCTTTCCGGCACTCGAGACCTCCATCCGGATCTCGGCGCAGGAACGCGAAATGTCCGCCGCCCTGGTTGATTCGATGGCCTCCGATTTTGAGCCGGACCAGTTCACGGACGAATACCAGGAGCAACTGCGCCAGCTGATCGAGGCGAAGCTGGACAAGGGGGAGTCCCTGGACACGGAGGAGACCTTCGGTGCCCCGGCCGAGGCGGGCGAGGGCGAAGTCATCGACCTGATGGAAGCCCTGAAGCGCAGCATCGAGAAAAAGCGCGGCGGCGGGGGAGGGGCCGCGGAGACCCCGGCGGGGGACGCTGAATCTGCGGGCAAGGCTGCCCCGAAGGCGGCCGCGAAGACGACCGCGTCCAAATCCACCGCCAGCAAGACCGCGTCGACGAAGTCGGCCTCCACCAAGGCTGCGGCGGCTTCCAAGACCGGGGCCTCCAAGACCGCGGCGGCTCCCAAGTCCGCGGCGGCTCCCAAGGCGCCGGCCGCGAAGACGGCGGCCCGAAAGGGTGCCTGAGCCCGGCTGTCGCCGGGCGCCGTCGCCCACCCTGATCAGGAGTTCCGCAGGGCGGAAATGAGCTCGCTTTTCTTCTTGGCCGAGTAGCCCTTGAGGCCGATCTCCTTGGCGCGTTCCTTCAGCTGCGGCACCGTCCAGTCCTCGTAGTCACCGGCCTTGCCGCCCTTGCGGCCGACTGAGGAACGGCCCCGCTTGGCGGCGGCGTTGGAGATCCTGGCAGCTTTTTGCTTGGAGGCGCCGTCCTCAACCAGCTTCTCGTAGAGCTCGGGGTCCTTGATGCTGGGGCTTTCTGAGCCGCGGGGCTCGCCCTTCTTCGTTGGCATGGCTGCGAGATCATCTCCTTCGGCCGGGAACCACCTGGGCGGCGGCGCGCGCGCGGTGCCGCCGGGGATTCCAAACTAGCCGCACCGCCGGGCGGTGACAAGCATTTACTAAGTTCACTGACCAAAAGCCTGGTCTTCCGCACATCCTGCCCGCTACTCGCGAAGGCCAGCCCGGCAACGCGAAGGCCCGGCCGGCCCCCTAATCGGGGGCGGCCGGGCCTTTGATGCTGCCGGTGTTCCGGCGCGGGGCCGGAAGGTGAGGCTATTCGGCGTCGTGATCCGTCTCAAGGATCTGCACGAGACGGTCCAGTGCCGCGTCGGCGCCTTCACCCTCGGCACGCAACACCACAACCTCGCCGTGGGAGGCGCCCAGGCTCATCAGCGACAGGATGCTGGCGGCGTCCATGGCCTCGTCCTCCGGCTCGCCCAGTCGGGCAATCGTGATGTCGAGGTTGTCGAACTCGCCTGCAGCCTCGGCGAAGATGGCGGCCGGACGGGCATGCAGCCCAACGCGGCTGGCAATGGTGGCGTTACGTTCGGTCATTTCTGCTCCTTGAAGTCAGCTTGGGTGTTCATCAGCTGTGAGTATCTGCTTGGAAAAAATCGTCGTGGACTGGTTCAGGCGGCTACTGGAACAGTTTCCACCGTACCAACCGGCTTCTTGACTGCCCAGCGCTTGAGCGCAATCACTGCCAAGGCACTTACGACCGTACCGGCCGCGATGGCGACGACGAACATCAGGAAGGGATCGATCGCGAAGAAGACGAAGATTCCGCCGTGCGGGGCCTTCGACCCCACGCCTGCCGCCATCGAGATGGCTCCGGTTACGGCGCCGCCGAGCATGCTGGCGGGGATGACGCGCAGCGGGTCGGCGGCGGCGAAGGGGATGGCGCCTTCGGTGATGAAGGAGGCTCCCAGCAGCCATGCGGCCTTGCCGTTTTCCTGTTCCGCCAGGCTGAAGAGCTTCTTGTTCAGCACGGTCGCAGCCAGTGCCATGGCCAGCGGCGGGACCATGCCGGCGGCCATGACGGCTGCCATGATCTGCCACGGTGCCTGGTTGGTGATGGACGCGGCACTCAGGCCGGCGACGGCGAAGGAGTAGGCGACCTTGTTGACCGGACCGCCGAGGTCGAAGCACATCATCAGGCCCAGGATGATGCCAAGAGCGACGGCGCTGGCACCGGTAAGGCCGGACAGGAATTCGTTGAGCCCGACGGTGACCCGGGCGATGTAGGCGCCCAGGAACACGAACAGCAGGCCGGAAGCCGCGAGCGACGCCACGAGCGGGATAATGACCACCGGCATCAGGCCGCGCAGCCAGCGGGCCACGTTGAGCTTACCGATGGAATGTGCCACGTAACCGGCGATCAGGCCGCCCACGATGCCGCCAAGGAAGCCCGCGCCCATGAAGACCGCGGTGGCGCCGGCAACGAAGCCCGGGGCAATGCCGGGCCGGTCCGCGATGGCGTAAGCGATGTAGCCGGCCAGTGCGGGTACCAGGAAGCCCAGGGACAGGGCGCCAATCTTGAACATCACGGCACCCAGGTACGCCCCCAGCGGGCCCCACGCCAGTTCCGGGTACGCGGTAGGCAAGTTGAAGAGGCTGTTTTCCGCCAGGATCTTGTCCGCGACGGCGGTGATGTCGTAGCCGCCCAACAGGAAGCCGAGGGCGATCAGCAGACCGCCGCCCGCCACGAACGGGATCATGTAGCTGACACCCGTAAGCAGCGCCTTCTTCAGCTTCGTGCCGATGTGTTCACTCTTTTCCTCGGCCGCGAGCTCGGCCTGTTCCTCGGCGCCGAAGTGCGGCACCCGGTGGGCGTGCGGGTTGTCCGCGGCGGCGAGTGCTTCCGCGACCATCTTGTCCGGCTCGTCGATGCCCCGCTTGACCGGCGCGTTGATGACCGGCATGCCGGCGAAGCGCTCCTTGCCGCGCACATCGACGTCCACGGCGAAGATCACGGCATCGGCGGCGGCGATCACGGCAGGGTCAAGTGCCTTGGCGCCGGAGGATCCCTGGGTTTCCACCTGCAGGTCCACGCCGACCTCCTTGGCCGCGGCAACGAGCGAGTCGGCGGCCATGTAGGTGTGGGCGATGCCGGTGGGGCAGGCCGTTACGGCGACGAGGCGCTTGGGCCCCTTGGCCTTCGCTGCGCCGGCACCTTCACCGGCGGCACCCGCCGCGGCTGGGGCAGCGGCCGCGGAAGCGGCGCCCGTCGCTTCGGCCGCGGTGTGGGCGGCCGGCTTGTCCGCCAGGGCGCCATCGACGAGTTCGACAATCTCCGCCTGGGAGGTCGCGGCGCGCAGGCTGGCCGTGAAGTCCTTCTTGATCAGCGACCGCGCCAGCTTCGAAAGCAACTTCAAGTGGTCCTGGTCCGCGCCCTCAGGAGCGGCGATGAAGAAGATGATGTCCGCGGGCCCGTCCTTGGCGCCGAAGTCCACCGGATGGGACAGCCGCGCCATCGCCAGGGTGGGCTCGGTGACCGCCGTCGAGCGGCAGTGCGGGATCGCGATGCCGCCCGGGACGCCCGTGGCGGTCTTGGATTCCCTGGCAAAGGCGTCGGTAAAGAGGCCTTCGGCCTCGGTGGCGCGTCCGGTGTCGGCAACTCTGCCTGCCAGATGCCGGATCACGTCCTCGGGCGAGTTGCCCAGATTCTGGTCGAGCTCGACCAGTTCGGTAGTAATGAGCTGTGTCACTGTCAATCCTTCCGGAGGGCCGTGATGGTTACGGCATCAGGGGTGGTTTGGTTGACTGCCGGGACAGTGGAGCCAGGCAGGGAAGCGGCGGCGGCACCATGGGCCACCGCCTGACGGAGGCAATCGACCGGGGCGGCGCCCTGGCTGGATGCGAGCAGGTATCCGGCCAGCGAGGAATCGCCGGCGCCGACAGTGCTGACCGCGGTGACCGGCGGATGCGTGGCCAGCCACGCGCCGTCGGCCGTCACAAGAACGGCACCCTTGGAGCCGAGGGTGGCCAGTACGGCACCGACTCCGGAGCGCACGACGGCGGAGGCGGCCGCTGCTGCAGCCTCCGGGTCCGCTTCGAGCTCCTCGGCGGACTTGTTCGTGGCGAAACCGGCTGCGGCAGCCAGTTCCACCAGTTCCTCGGCGTTGGGTTTCAAGAGGTCCGGTTTTCCCGAGGTGTCGCCGGAGACCGCTGCGGCGAGGGGTTCGCCGGACGAGTCGACGGCGACCCGAGGTGCGGCCTCGCCGTCGAACAGGGAACGCAGCCGCCGGGTGACGGTCGCGTAGAAGTCGGCCGGAACCCCTGGTGGGAGCGAGCCGGCCAGGACCACCCAGGCGGCGCCGCGGGCGTGGTCCAGCAGCAGGCTGATCAGGGCCTCCTGCTGATCCGCGCTGAGGACCGGTCCGGGTTCATTGATCTTGGTGGTGACGCCGCCGGGCTCGGTGAGGGCCACGTTGCTGCGCAGCGGCTCGCCAATCGGGAGGGCCGCGAACGGCACGTCGGTCTCCCGCAGGCCGGCGAGGACAGGGTCGGCCTCGGCGCCGGGGAGCACGGCGATTGTCTTGAGCCCCGAGGCGACGAGGGCACGGGAGACGTTGACCCCCTTGCCTCCTGATTCCTGGCGGACGGAGATAGCACGCTGAACTTCCCCGCGGAGGAGGGGGCCGGGCAGGGCCACGGTCCGGTCCAGGCTGGGGTTGGCGGTGAGGGTGACAATCACGCGACCACCACCTCCACTCCGGCTTCCGCAAGCGCGTCCGCGAGTTCCCGGCTGGGTTGGGTGTCTGTGATCACGGTGTCCAGATCTTTCAACGAGGCGAACTGGACCAGCGTCTCCGCGTCCAGCTTGGAGGAGTCAGCCAGCACCACAATGCGGCGCGCTGATTGGACGAAGGCAGCCTTGACCGCGGCTTCTTCAGGATCGGGTGTGCTCAGCCCGAAGGCTGCATGGATGCCGTTGGTGCCGATGAAGGCGATGTCCGGGCGGATCCTGCGGGCGGCCTCCACCGTGGACTGGCCGACGGCGGCCTGGGTGAGGCCGCGGACTTTGCCGCCCAGCAGGTGCAGGGCGATGCCGGGTTCGCCGGACAGCCTGGACGCAATGGGCAGGGAGTGCGTGATGACGACGAGTTCGGCGTCGGATCCGGGGCCGGGCAGGTTGCCGGCCGCGGCGGCTCCGGCGGCCCGGGCGGACAGGAGCTCGGCGAGGGCTTCTGTGGTGGAGCCGGCATCGATCAGGATGCTGCCGGTGAGGCCCGGGGGCATGAGGGCAAGGGCGGCCTCGGCGATCCGGGTCTTCTCGGGCTGGCGCTGGACGGTCCGCTCGAGGACGCTTTCCTCCGTGGTGCTAAAGCGGTCCGGGGAGACAGCGCCGCCGTGCACCCGGCGGACGCTGCCGGCGGCTTCCAGCGCGGCGAGGTCCCGGCGGACGGTTTCGGTGGTGATGCTGAAGCGCTCGGCCAGGTCCGTGACGCTGGCCCGGCCGCTGGCGTAGATGAGCCCCACGATCAGCTGCTGGCGTTCTTCGGCGAACACTTACCCTCCATTGCGTACTGCGTCTATCTTGGCCGCTGTTCTTGCCGGGCCTTGAACTGCCGAACCCGACCCCGCCGCTTCGGTGACTCCCGTCACACGAAGTGGAATTGTTTGACTTTATCTTCGTTCATGTGGGTTTGTCAATGAAAAACCACATGAACGCAGAAAATGGGCCGCGGCCGGGGGGACATGCCCAGTGGTGGCGTGGCTGCGGGGCGGGTACCGGGGGACATGCCCATTGGTGGGGGCGGGGAGTGGGCAGGTTGGGGTTATGTCCATGCTTGGCTCCGGGGGCTGGGCATGTGCTCCGCCTGAGCTGGGCATGTGTTCGCAGGGGGTGGCTGCGGGTTAAGTGCCAGAAGCCGGGCCTGACCTCAAGGCCCGGCCCGGCCTCCGGGTCGTTGGATTCCGCGCTGCGAAGGGGGCGCGGGTGGAACTTAGAGGCTCGCGTCGCGGCTCTCATTGCGGGTGATGGTTTCGCCGGTGTTGGGGTCCACAACCGTGCGGCTTTCACTGACCCGGCGCGAGCGGCCACGTCCGGGGGAGGCGAGGACCAGGGAAGCGATGAGTCCAATAACGCCGACCGCCATCAGGATGTAGCCGATCATGGCCTGGTTCACGTTGGGGATCAGCCCCGGGGCAACGGCCCAGGCAAGGATGGCGCCGATGGCAATAAGGAAGATTGCGGAACCGATTCTCATGACGCGCTCCTTGGTGTCCCGGGGGACGGATTGGTGATGCTAAGCATGCTGTCCAGCGTCACGCTACAACCCTGACCCTGCTGTTTCAATGAATCGCCCCCGGTCCGGCGGGGATATTTCCGCGCCGGTTCCGGGAATTGACCCGTTCTGGGACATCCGCCCCGGGGTCGGGCGGGCGCGCCGCGGGTCCTGGGGGAAGTCGTCCGCTTCCGCGGCGGAACCGGATGCCATTGCCGAGGATGCAGCGCCACGGATGCTGAGCCGAGGTTTCGGCCGCTCTGGATAGGCTGAGCCCATGGAGACTGTCGTCTGGTCACGACCCGAACACGAACGCGCCGGCACGCCGCTGCTGGTGATGCTGCACGGCTACGGCACGGACGAGTCCCGAATGTCCAAGTTGTTCAGTTCCCTGCCGCCGGAATTCACGTGCGCCGCCCTGCGCGGACCCAAGGACATCGGCGACCACCACGGCTGGTTCCTGCTGGACTACTTCCTCACCCACGACTTTGCCGACGTCATTGCCTCCACGAACGCCGTCTTCACCTGGATCGAGTCCGTCAAGTCCCGGCACAGCAGCGTGAGCCTGTTCGGATTTTCGCAGGGGATGGCCATGGCCAGCACGCTGCTGCGGCTCCATCCGGACCAGTTCCGCGCGGTGGTCGGGCTCTCGGGCTTTGTCCTGGACAACGAGCTGCTGGCCATGAGTGAATCCTTCACCTCCCGGCCGCCATTTTTTTGGGGCAGGGACAGGGCCGACGTCGTGATTAACGACGCCGCGGCCGAACATACCGAGGAGTGGCTGCACCGGAACACCCAGCTCACGGCCCGGACGTACCCCGGCATGGGGCATTCGATTTCGAAGGCCGAGCTCGTGGACGTCAGCGCGTTCCTGCGGCACTACGTCCTGCGCTGACCAGACGCAGAGCGGCCGCTCACCGGGCAACCGGCCACCGGCAGCAACTTGCCAGCCACTGACCAGCAACTGACCAGGCGCCCAGCCGCGCGCCCAAGCACTGGCCCGACATGGGACCATCCACTTGCATGCCAAATTTGTAAGCGCTTACAATCGACCTCGGCCATAAACACCGGGCCCACTACTTCGGGGGGAGAAAGGGCTGAGCCCGTGCCGCAGGCCAAGACCTCGCGTGTGAGAATCCAGGACGTCGCCGCGCTCTCGGGACTCTCCACCTGCACTGTCTCCCGCGCACTCCGGCAGCTTCCCAATGTCTCCGCACAAGCCAAGGCAAGGGTCGGCGCCGCGGCGGCCCAGCTGGGCTATAAGGCCTCGTCGGCAGCGTCCCGGCTGGCCGGCGGCAACACCGGTTCCGTGGCCATCATCGCCCCGACTGCCACGGCATGGTTCTTTTCCCGGGCGGTGGAAGCGGCCGAGGAAGTTTTCGCGGACAGCGGCTTTGACACCGTCCTGATCAGTCTCCGGAACCGGCCCAGCGTGCAGCAGAAGCTTTTCGGTGACCTTGAGGGCCTTGCGCAGCGTGTGGACGGCGTGCTGCTGCTCAACATCGGCCTCGATGAGGCCGAAATGGCCGCGCTCGCCGGGTCGGGCCTCGCCGTGGCCAGCGTCGGGATGCACAGCGTGCCGTGGGACAACGTGGGCATTGACAATGCGCAAGCCGCCCGCGCGGCCACCAACCACCTGCTGGAACTGGGCCACCGGGACGTCGCGATCCTCGCCGGCAGCGAAACCGGCGCACCCTCCCTCTTGACCGCCAGCGAGCGGCGGCGGGGCTACGAGGAGGCTTTGGCCGGCCACGGGGTCGAGGTCGATCCGGACCTCGTGCTCAACGCCGGCTCAAGCATCGAAGGCGGCCGGCTGGCCATGGTGGAGCTCGCGGAAAACCGCAAAATGCCGTCCGCGATCTTCGCCGGTTGCGACGAGACAGCCTTCGGCGCGCTCATGGCAATGCGGGAGTTGGGTTTGTCAGCGCCGGAAAACGTGTCCATCATAGGAATAGACGATCATCAGATGAGTTGGTTCCTGGGCCTGACCACTATGGCCCAGCCTGTGGCCGACCAGGGCGCTTTGGCTGCCAACCTGCTGATTGAAAGACTTCACCGCTCGGGACTTCCCAATCCGCCGCTTGCCAGTCCGCCGTCGAACAATCTGCTGGACACCAAATTGGTAGAGCGCACGAGCACTCGCCGCCGCTGATCCGGGCGGCCACCCCACCGGAACGTCCCTAACAGAGCAGCAAAGGCAAAGCCGCCGTCGCGCCGCGACTGCCCCGAACTGACTGCCCTGAACCATCGCTTTGATCAAACCGTCTTGCTTGCCCGTTGTCTGAAAGGACCCTGACTCATGACTGTAGTTCCCGACACCTCCGGCCTCGCCGGTGCACTCTCCGGCGCATCGGCCATCCTTTTCGACCTCGACGGCGTCCTGACGCCCACCGCAGTGGTGCACGAGCAGGCCTGGAAGCAGCTCTTCGACGGATTCCTGGCCTCGGTCCCTGATGCCGCGCCGTACCGTGAGAGCGACTACTTCGACCACATCGACGGCAAGCCGCGGTTCGACGGCGTCCGGGACTTCCTGGCCTCCCGCGGGATTGTGCTCCCCGAGGGCCCGGCGGACGACGAGCCCGCGCATGACACCGTGCATGGGCTGGGCAACCGCAAGAACAAGGTCTTCAATGACATCGTCCAGGCCGGCGGAGTTCAGCCCTACGAGGGTTCCGTCCGCCTTGTCGACGCCGCGCTGGCGCGTGGGCTCAAGCTCGCCGTCGTCTCTTCCTCCCGCAACGCCCCGGCCGTGCTCCAGGCTGCCGGGCTCTCCGATTACTTCCCCGTGGTGGTCGACGGTGTCGTCGCCGTCGCCCAGGGGCTGCCCGGCAAGCCCAGCCCGGCCACGTACGAATACGCCGCCCAGCTCCTGGACCTGCCAAGCCAGGACTGCGTTGTGGTGGAGGACGCCGTCTCCGGCGTCCAGGCCGGCAGCGCGGGAGACTTCCGCTCGGTGATCGGCGTCGACCGCGGCGCCGGCCGGCAGACCCTGCTCGACGCCGGGGCCACGGTAGTGGTCAACGACCTCGCCGAACTGCTCTAGCCCCGCGCCGGCTTCGGCCGCCTCAAACCTCAGCACCTCCCCCTGCAGCCTCCCGCCGCCTAGCTCACACTGCCCACTCCCGCCGAAGGAACCCCCTAACCATGGCTCTCATCACCTCGGACCGCGCCCGGTTCCCCAACGATCCCTGGCAGTTGGTCGAGACCGTCCACCTCCCCGGCAACGCCGGCACCTTGGAGACCCTGTTCAGCCTCGGCAACGGGCACCTGGGCATCCGCGGCGCGCACTGGGGCGCCGCTGACGCCGAACTTCCCGGCAGCTTCATCAACGGCTTCCACGAGACCTGGGACATCAAACACGCGGAAAACGCCTACGGCTTCGCCCGTACCGGGCAGCGGATCCTCTACATCCCGGACGCCAACAACTTCACCGTCATCATCGACGGCGAGCTGTTGAGCCTGGATGAGTCCACGGTGCTGGACTACCGCCGCTCGGTGGATTTCGCCACCGGTATCTACGAGTGCCGGATCACCTGGCAGTGCCGCTCCGGCGCGACCGTGACCACCACCGAACGCCGCGCCGTCGGCTACGAATCCCGCGGCGCGCTGGGCATCAGCCTCGAAGTGGCAGCGGATCGGGATATCTCCGCGGACGTCACGTCCTCGGTCATCAACCGCCAGGACCAGCCGGTGGAGGACCACTCCGCCCACGATCCGCGCCGCGCCGGCCGCCACGCCGGGCGCGTGCTGCTGCCCCTGCGGCTCGACGGCGGGGACGGCTCCCTGCGCCTGTCCTGGGAAGCCTCGGAATCCAAGCAGCGGCTCGGGATGGCCGTGGACCACTGGACCTCGGCCGGCGTGCAGCCCTTCGACACCCAGGTGGACCAGGACGACAGCAGCGTCCGCTACGTGCTCGCCGTCAGCGCGGACGAACCGTTCGTGCTGGAAAAGAGCGTCAGCTACGCCGTGGGCCAGGCCGCCGGGGACCTCGCGGACAACGCCGAAGCGGCCTTGTTGCCGGTCAGCGAGATCTTCACCCAGAGCGAGAACCACTACCGCGGCTACTGGAGCACCAGCGACATCGTGGTGGCGGGCCAGGCCGAGCTCCAGCAGGGTGTCCGCTGGAACCTCTTCCAGCTGGCGCAGGCCACCGCGTGCGCCGATGTGGCCGGCATCCCGGCCAAGGGCGTGTCCGGCTCCGGCTACGACGGCCACTACTTCTGGGACCAGGAAGTGTACCTGCTGCCCTACCTGACCTACACAAACCCGGACAACGCCCGCCAGGTCCTGGAATTCCGCCACGACCTCCTGCCCGAGGCCAAGATCCGCGCCAAGGAACTCAGCGTGGACGGCGCCCTCTTCCCCTGGCGCACCATCAACGGGCTCGAGGCCAGCGCCTACTACGCGGCCGGCACCGCGCAGTTCCACATCGCCGCCGCGATCGCGTTTGCGACCAACCGGTACATCTGGGCCAGCGGGGACACCGACTTCCAGGACACCCTGGGCTCCGAGCTGCTGATCGAGACCGCCCGGATGTGGGTCTCGCTGGGCTTCTTCGGCAAGGACGGGCTCTTCCACATCCACGGCGTCACCGGCCCCGACGAGTACACCGCCGTCGTCAACGACAACCTGTACACAAACGTCATGGCCCGCTTCAACCTGCGCACCGCGGCGGCGCTGGACCACCCGGAGATCGACGACGCCGAACGCCAGCTCTGGGAACAGGCCGCCAACCGCATGCAGCTGCCCTACGACGAAGACCTCCAGGTCCACTCCCAGGACAACGACTTCATGGCCCTGGAACCGTGGGACTGGACCACGCCCCGGTCCAAGTACCCGCTGCTGCTGCACTTCCACCCGCTGGTGATCTACCGGCATCAGGTCCTGAAGCAGGCCGACACCGTACTGGCCATGTTCCTGCAGTGGCAGGACTTCACCGCCGAGGAAAAGCGCCGCGCGTTCGACTTCTACGATCCCATCACCACCGGCGACTCCACGCTCTCCGCCTGCGTCCAGGGCATCATGGCGGCCGAGGTCGGCTACGGCAAAGCCGCGCTGGACCACTTCACCCACGCCCTGTTCATCGACCTCGACGACACCCACGGCAACACGATCGACGGCGTCCACATCGCCTCCACCGGCGGGGTGTGGAGCTCGCTGGTCAGCGGCTTCGCCGGCCTGCGGGACCAGGGCGCGGTGCCGTACTTCGATCCGCGGCTGCCTGCCGAATGGGACGGACTCGAGTTCCACCTAAAAATCCAGGGCAGGCTGCTGCACGTCGTGCTGGAACAGGGTTCGATCAGCCTGACGGTCCGCGACGGTGCCCCGCTGGAGATCGACGTGCGCGGGGAACTGCTCACTGTCGACGGCGGCCCGGTCCGGGTCCCGCTGGCACCCGTCACGGTCCCTGAACCGAGTATCTTCCCGAGCGGACTTCCGACGTCGTCGATCCCGGTGGTGCGCGCCGCTGTCTGAGTTGCCGGTTACCCGGGCGGCGCCGACGGCTGCTGCGGCGGTCGCCGCGGGGGCAGGTGTGGGCGGATCGGCGGCGTCGATCCGCCCTCAACTGCCCGCCAGGCCTTCCTCGGCCGGCTCTTCCGCGCCGCCGGCCTCCGCACCGGAATGGTCTGCTTCACTGGCCTCTTCGGCTCCACCGGGCTCTTCCGCAGCGCGGGCGAGCGGATGGGTCAGCTCATCGGACGGCATCCGCGCCACCGCCATCGCGACGACGGCCATCACCGGGCACACGGTCCCTGCGACGAGGAAGATCAGCCACAGCGGCAGCACCTCCGCGGCCGGTCCGGCCAGCGCCATGGAGACCGGCATGAGCGCCAGCGACACGAAGAAATCCAGGCTCGAGACGCGGCCCAGCAGATGCGGCGGCACCCGGCGCTGGAGCAGCGTTCCCCAGATCACCATGCCCACGCTGCCGGTGGCGCCGAAGATGAACAGTGCAGCTGCCAGCGCCCAGAAACTGTCCATGATTCCGACGGCGGCGATCGGCAGGCTGCCCGCTCCCCAGGACACCATCATTACGGTGAGATAGCGGCGCGGAAGCGGAAAAGAGGCCGTGGCCAGCGAGGCTGCGGCGCCGCCGACGCCCATGATGGCGAGCAGGAAGCCGAACATGCGCGCGTCCCCGCCGAGCTGGTCCCGGACCACGAACGGGACCAGGACCTCGATGGGGCCAATCAGGAACAGCACTGAAATGCAGGCCCAAAGCAGCGTCCACAGCAGCCAGGGCGTGCGGACGGTGTAGCTGACGCCCTCACGGAGGTCATGGCGCAAGGACGTCTTCGCCCGCCTCTGGCCAGAGACGTGGGCCTCGCCGCCGGCACTGCCCGCCGCAGCGCCCGGCGCCCCCGCCGCGGGCTGGCGGTGCAGGAAGTTCAGGATGGAGAAAGCCAGCAGATGGCAGGCCGCCACACCGGTGACGGCGTACGAGGGGGACATGGCCGCCACCAGGACGCCCGCAACGGCCGGCCCGGCCGCCTGCTGCAGGATCGGCCGCATGGTCCCCTCCAGGCCGTTGGCCGCCAGCAGGTCCTCGGGCGGCAGGATCCGCGGCAGGATGGCGGAATAGGCCGGGAAGAAGAAAGCAGCCCCGACGCCGAGCACGAAGGCCCCCAGCGCCAGATGCCAGAGCTGCAGCAAGCCCGCCAGGGCCAGCGCGCTGATGCTGGCGATGACGGCGAGGTTGGCGCCCTCGACCGCGATGATCAGCAGCCGCTGCGGGACGCGGTCCGCGGCGATGCCGCCGGCCAGCAGAAACGCCACGAGCCCAACGCTGCCCGCCGCCGCCACGAGCGAGAGCTCCAGCGGACCGCCGCCCAAGAAGATCACCTCGTAGACCATCGCAACGGCCCACATCCCGGAACCGAAGATGGAAATGGCCAGCGCCGT
>JBKPBZ010000132.1:0-9234 GCA_046727115.1 Actinomycetota bacterium
CGGTCACCGTAGCTGTACACAAACGAGTGCAGCAGCTGCTCTTTTGCCTTGCGGTACAGGCGTGAACGCTGTCCGCGGTAGCCCTTTGCGCGTTCGAGGATAACCCGGCGCTTCTTGTGGGCGTTAACCGCCCTCTTCACACGTGCCACGTGCGTACTCCTTAGAAAATTCTGATCCCAAGCGTCTACTGCCGGATCGGTCCGGCTGGCCTGAGAAGCCTTTTTGGTAGTTGACTGCTGCCAGGTGGCGAGCAGTCAGAGAACTTGGAACTTAGATGCCGAGCATCTTCCGGATGACCTTGGCGTCGCCCTTGAAGACGATCTTGTCGCCGGCAAGGCGACGGGTCAGCCGGGAGGATTTGTGCTCCAGGTAGTGGCGGCGGTTGGCCTGCTGGCGGCGCAGCTTGCCGCTACCGGTCAGCTTGAAGCGCTTCTTAGCACCGCTGTGGGTCTTCATCTTCGGCATGGGAACCGATCTCCTTACGTATCCGCAGAAAAGTCTGCAGCTCTTTCGTGCAGCCGCCCCTGCGGGCGGCATGCTGGTTGCCTACTGCCGGACATTGCTGTCCGGCAGCCGTGAACTAGTTGGTCTTCTTGCTGCCAGGCTTGGCGGCAGCCCGGGGGGCGGCCGGCCGTGCAGCGGGCTTCGGCGCTGAAGGCCTCGGCACCGGCTTCGGAGCAGCAACCGGCTTCGGTGCCGCGGCCGGAGCGGCCGGAGCAGCTGCCTTTTCCTCGGGAGCCTCGGCCGCAGCGGGCTTCTCAGCGGCCTTCGGAGCCGCGGGAGCCTTGGCTGCTGCCGGCTTCTCAGCTGCCTTCGGAGCCGCGGGAGCCTTAGCTGCTGCCGTCTTCTCGGCTGCCTTCGGAGCCGCGGGAGCCTTGGCTGCTGCTGGCTTCTCGGCCGCCTTCGGAGCGGCCGCCTTCGGTGCCTCCTGGGCGGGAGCCTCCTCGGCCTTGGTCTCTTCAACCGGGGCTTCTTCGACCTTGGCCTCTGTAGCCGGGGCCTCTTCGACCGTGGCTTCTTCGACCTTGGTCTCAGCGGCCGCGGCCTCTTCGACCTGGGTTTCCTCGACGGGCGCCTCCGTTGCGGGAGCCTCCGGCGATACGACGTAGCCTTCCGGCAGGAGGTCGGCCAGCGTCTGGGTCAGCGGGGCGTTGTTGTCACCGGAGACATCGACACGTCCCGAAGCCTTGGCTTCGTTCTCAGCCTTGGCTTCTGCGCGCTGCGTTGCGCGGCGGGCCTCTGCCTTGGCTTCAGCCTTGTTCTTCAGCGGGCCAACCACCATGACCATGTTGCGGCCATCGATCCGCGGGCTGGACTCCACCACGCCAACTTCGGCGACGTCGTCGGCGAAGCGCTGGAGCAGGCGGATGCCCATCTCGGGGCGCTGCTGCTCACGGCCGCGGAACTGGATCATGGCCTTGACCTTGTCGCCGGCACCGAGGAAGCGGAGCGCGTGGCCGCGCTTCGTCTCGTAGTCGTGAGTGTCGATCTTCAGGCGGAAGCGGATTTCCTTCAGGACCGTGTTGGTCTGGTTCTTCCGGGCCTCGCGTGCCTTGACGGCGGCTTCGTACTTGTACTTGCCGAAGTCCATCAGCTTGCACACCGGAGGCTTGGCCTGCGGTGCAACTTCAACGAGATCAAGATCGGACTCGGCAGCCAAACGCAGGGCATCCTCAATACGGACAATTCCTACTTGTTCGCCTGCAGGGCCGACCAGCCGCACCTCGGGGACGCGGATACGCTCATTGATTCTTGGCTCGCTAATGTTAAAGCTCCTGTGTTCGTGAGGGGTATTCCACCGGCAAAAAGAGAAGGCCCCCAATTGCCGGAGCAATCGAAGGCCTCGAGATCGGAACTGCCGCCCTCAATGAGGCGACATGCACTTTCCTGCGAACCGGAGTCCGAGGTGGTGCCCGACCAGGTACCCGGCAACCTTGACTCCCATAGGGAGGGGCTTCCCGAAGGAAGTTTCGCGGCTGACGCGGGTGGGAGAGAACTCCGCTTGCAAACTAAAAGTCAACTCTACAGAAAGATACCCGCTCGACGCACATGTGCGTCGCCGGGCGCCAACTTCGGGCTGAAAGTTCAACCAGAAGCACTGCAGTCTATGAAAGCCTGAGAATAACGACATTTAGTCGGTCTGTGACAAGCTTACCAGCATGAGCACATCAGAACGTAATTCCCACGTCTTCGAGCCCGCAGCCGCCCAGGCCGACGTCTCGCAGCAGATCCGGGACATCTCGGAAGTCCCCGCCATCGAGGTCATCACCACCGCCGCCGTGCACCTGATGAGCGCCGCCGCGGTAAAGCTCGGCCTGGCCGCCGAGGAAAATGCCCAGGAACTCAAGGACCTGGACGAAGCCCGCAAACTGATCACCGCCCTTGCCGGCCTGGTGACTGCGGCGGCGCCGGAAATCGGTTCCCAGCACGCGGGCCCGTTGCGCGATGGACTCCGCTCGCTCCAGCTGGCCTTCCGCGAGGAATCGATCATCCCGGATGCTCCGGGCAAAGGTCCGGGCGAGAAGTACACCGGCCCGGTCAACTAAGCCCGGTCAACTAAGCACAGTCAACTAAGCACTTCGTCACCATAAAGCATAAAGCGGCGGCGGGCGGACCACCCCGGTCCGGCCCGCCGCCGCCGTCGTTAACGCCCTTGCTAACCGGGTTCGGCTGCCTCAGACGGCGTCAGCGGACGGTGATACGTGGGCCATACGGCGGCGCCGCACCCGCTGCAGGACGAGTCCCACCAGGCACAGGGCCACCCCTGCCAGTCCCACGGACACGAAGCCGGCAGAAGGGCCGATCAGGTCGATAAAGAGCCCAGCCAGCGGCGCACCCAGGGCCACTCCGCCGGTGAGCGAGGAACCGTACCAGCCCATGGCCTCGCCGCGGCGGCTTTCGTCAACCAGTTCGGCCACCTTTTCCGAGGCCGCTGACAACACCGGTGCGCACAGCAGACCCGGCAGCAACGCGAGCAGGCTGAGCGTCCAGACGTCGGTCGCGAAGGCCATCGGGACGGTCAGCGCTGACATTCCCAGCAACAGGAGGATCGGGGAGATGGGCCGGTGCATGGCGCCGTAGAGGATGCCGCCCACCACCGAGGCCGCGCACCAGAAGAGGAACACGAGGCCGATTTCGGCCTCGTGCCCGCCGGTCTGGAGGGCCGCGACGATGCCGACGTCAGTGCCGCTGAGCACCATGCCCGCACCGGCCGCTACAGCGAATACGGAAGCCACGGCGGCGGTGAACCAGCTGAAGTTGTGGATGACTCTGTGTCGCAGGCCGGAGCCCCTCCGGCGCCGTTCCCCGGCCGCGGCTGCCAAGGGTGCCAGTTCAGCTGCGGCCTCCTGCAAGTGGGCCGGCGCGGCGGCAACCACGGCGGCTTCCGCGCATTCCAGCTCCTGCGCCTCGAGCCCGGCGTCGGGGGAAGCACTCCGCGTGGGCGGGTTGAACCACATGAGGAACAGTCCCGAAACGGATGTCGCCACCCCCACGATTGTCAGGCCCAGGACGGACTGGCCGCTGGTGGCGACGACGGCTCCGACAGCGGGGCCGATCATGAAGACCAGTTCGGTGGCGATGGCGTCCAGGGTGAAGGCCGTGCGGCGCTGTTCCCCGGGGGCCAGCACGCCGAGGGACTGCCGCACCACGCTGAAGATGGGCAGGGTCAGCAGGCCTCCGACAAACACCAGGGGCAGCAGGACCTCGTAGGAGACGTGCGGGACGATCGACCAGATCACGGTCTCGGAGACGACAGACGGAATGAGCGCCTTACGCAGCCCCACGGTGTCGACCCGGCGCCCGCGCCAGGGCGCGCCGACGGCGATTCCGATCGTCATCACGGCGGCGGCCGCGCCGGCGGCCGCGTAGCCCTGGCCGAGGGTCAGGACGATGTGCAGAGTCAGCAAGACTCCGGCCGCCGAGTGCGGTATGCGGGCGATCATGCCAACCAGCAGGAGCCGCCGGACGGGCCGGACTGCCAGCAGCTGACGGTAAAGCGCGAAATTCACGACACTACTTCCTTCTGGTACTGCCCACGGCAGCACCGGGAAGTCCCCCCGTTGGGCCGAAAGCTATGGTGCTGCGCGCTGCAGCTTGACCTCGATCGAATCAACCCGCTCGGCAAAGATTTCATTCCGGGCCCACGCGTTGTTGAGGCCAGCGACAATGGACTGCACGCCGGCGGCGTCGAGCCCGTCTTCAAGGTAGAGGACCACCCGGAGTTCCGGGCCGGCTCCCCCACCGGGGAGCCTCCTGCCATCGGCCGTGGCCGAGGCAACTCCGCCCCCCGGATGAATTTCAACACGGCGGACCGCAGGAAAGCTAACCGCGCCCTCCCCGAGGGCCGCTGCGAGATCGGGATCGGCGTACGACGGCGTCCAGGTCTGCTGCTGGGCGAGGGCCCAAACCGCCGGCCGGCGCACCACGAACGTCAGGTCGGAGCCGGGATCGAGCACCAGCAGCTCGGCGCCTTCCGCGACCGCGGACAGGGCGGCCCGGGCCGCGTACACGGCGACCGGCCTGGCCTCCGGATGCCACGCCGCCAGAGACGCCGCCGAGGTGAACACCGGCATGGCCGTCCGCCCGTCCGGCGCCTTGAGCGTCACGAGGGCCATGTCGGCCTGCTTGTCGGAGCGAAGTTTGTCACCGTGCGGCTGGCCGCCGTGGGGCCCGGCCGCGGCTTCGCCCTCTTCGGCGAGCTGGGCAAGGATCGGCACGAACACCCGTGCGGTGGCAAGCGCGGCCACCACGGCCGCCTCGTCGCCAGTGCCAGCGGCGAGGTCGGCCAAAGCCGCCAGGTATCCGGCGTCGGCGGTGCCGTCGTCGTCCTCGAAATTGTGGATCTTTGCGTCATCACCGGACAGGCTGCGGCCTGCCCACGGTTGGCCGGCGGAGTCAGTGGCCCCGCCGGAGCCGGCCAGGGCGGCCGCGATATGCCCGGGCAGATGCCGGACCGGGCCCGCCCCGGCGCCCGGCTGCACTGCGTCCCGGGGATCGTGGGGGTCGTGGGAGTCGTCGGTGTGCGTCACGGGCACTGTCCGCCTAGCGGCGGCCGGCAGCGTCGAGGGCCTCAGGCAGTGTGAAGTTGCCATTGTAGAGGGCCTTGCCGATGATGGCGCCTTCAACCCCGAGCGGCACCAGCGAACGCAGGACCAGGAGGTCCTCAAGGCTGGAAATGCCGCCGGAAGCGACCACCGGCTTGCCGGTCTTCTCGACCATCTGGCGCAGGAGTTCGACGTTGGGGCCCTGGAGCGTGCCGTCCTTGGTCACATCGGTCACGACGTACCGGGCGCAGCCGGCGTCCTCGAGACGGCCGAGCACCTCCCAGAGGTCCCCGCCTTCCTTGGTCCAGCCCCGGCCGGCGAGGGTGGTGCCGCGGACATCCAGGCCGACGGCGATCTTGTCGCCGAAGCGTTCGATCACCCGGGCCGTCCAGTCCGGGTTCTCCAGGGCCGCGGTGCCCAGGTTCACGCGCGCGACGCCGAGGCTGAGGGCTTGCTCGAGCGATTCGTCGTCACGCAGGCCGCCGGAGAGCTCCACTTTGATATCGAGCCGCCCGACCACCTCGCGCAGGAGCTCGGCGTTGGAGCCGCGCCCGAACGCGGCGTCCAGGTCGACCAGATGCACCCACTCGGCCCCCTGCTGTTGCCAGTTGAGGGCGGCCTCCAGCGGGGTGCCATAGCTCGTCTCGCTGCCGGCCTCGCCCTGGACGAGGCGGACGGCCTGGCCGTTGACGACGTCGACGGCGGGCAGGAGTTCAAGTACGGGCAGCGGGGTTTCGGTGGTCATCGTGGAGTCCTCAGCTTGGGGGATGGTAGTTGGGAGCGGCCGTCAGGACGCCGGCAGGGTCAGGAGGTAGGCGGCCAGCAGCGACATGCCGGCGAGGACATAGAACACGATCTGCACCCACAGCGGACTTTTCTGCTGCCGGAAGGAGATCGCGCCGCCAACCAGCAGGCCCGCGACGCCCATGAGCACCAGGGACCACACCTAGGCGGTCCGTTCCGGGGCTGCTGTTCGTTCCGGGGAGGCGGGGCGCAGGCCCTGGACCCAGTTGCGCAGCAGCCGGGCGCCGGCGTCGCCGGACTTCTCCGGGTGGAACTGGGTGGCGCACAGCGGTCCGTTTTCCACAGCCGCGATGAACGGGGCACCGTGGTCGGACCAGGTCACCAGCGGCGCGGCCATCCGCGGCTGGATGACGTCGAAGTCCCAGTGCTGGACGCCGTAGGAGTGGACGAAGTAGAAGCGCTCGCCCTCGACCCCGGCGAACAGCTTGGACCCTTCAGGGACGGAGACGGTGTTCCAGCCCATGTGCGGTACGACCTCGGCAGGCAACAGCTCCACCTTGCCGGGCCACTCCCCCATGCCCTCGGCTTCCGTGCCGTGCTCGACGCCCGCCTCGAACAGCACCTGGAGCCCGACGCAGATGGCCAGCACGGGGCGGCCTCCGGCGACACGGCGGCCGATCATGCGGATCGCGTCAACGGCTTTCAGTTCTCGCATGACGGTTTCGAAGGCGCCGACACCGGGGACGACGAGGCCGTCGGCGTTGAGGACGTCTTCGGGCTTGGAGCTGAGGATGACTTCGGCGCCGGCCCGCTCCAGCGCGCGGACGGCGGACCGGACATTGCCGGAGCCGTAGTCCAGCACCGTGACAGTGGGCTTTCCCTCCGGGGACACCGGCTTGGTCGCGGCGGCAGGGTCGATGATGGCCCCGTCCCGGAGCAGCGGGCCGGTCACAAGGCACCCTTTGTGGACGGGATGCCCTCGACGCGGGGATCCGGTTCGACGGCTGCGCGCAGCGCCCGGGCAAAGGCCTTGAACTGGGCCTCGACGATGTGGTGCGGGTCGCGCCCGGCAGTGACGTTCATGTGCAGGCAGATCCCGGCGTGCAGCGTGATCGCCTCGAACACGTGCCGGGTCAGGGAGCCTGTGAAGTGGCCGCCGATCAGGTGGTATTCCTGGCCTGCCGGCTCCCCGGCGTGGACCAGGTAGGGACGGCCGGAGACGTCCACCACGGCTTGCGCGAGGGCCTCATCCAGGGGCACGGTGGCCTCGCCGAACCGGCGGATTCCGGCCTTGTTGCCCAGGGCGGTCCGCAGCACCTCGCCGAAGGTGATGGCCACGTCCTCGACAGTGTGGTGCACATCGATGTGGGTGTCACCGGTGGCCTTGACGGTCATGTCAATCAAGGAGTGCTTGCTGAGGGCCGTCAGCATGTGGTCGTAGAACGGGACCGACGTGCTGATGTCTGAGACGCCGGTGCCGTCCAGGTTGATCTCGACCAGGACCGAGGACTCACTGGTGGTCCGTTCCATGCGTGCGGTCCGGCCCTCGGCGGCTGTGGATCCCGTGTTGCTCATGTAGATGTGTCCTTTGGAAGAAGGCAGGGTGTTGGGCAGTCAGGCGGGGCGCTCGGGCTCCCCACCAAGTCTAGGCCTGCGGCTTTGCGGAGCCGTTCAGGATGCGTTCAAGGGCCTCAAGGAAGGCTGTGGTTTCTGTCTCAGTGCCGGCGGTCACGCGAAGGTGCCCCGGAATGCCGACGTCGCGGATGAGGACGCCGGCGTCCAGCATGCCCTGCCAGACCTCGTGGGGGTTCTCCAGGCCGCCGAAGAACACATAGTTGGAATCTGAGGCGGCCGGCCTCAGGCCGAGCCGCGTCAGTTCGGACACGATCCTGTCGCGCTGGCGCTTGATGTCCTCGACATCCGCCATGAGCGCCCCCCGGTGGCGCAGGGCGGCCAGGGCCGCGGCCTGGGTGATGGCGGAGAGGTGGTACGGGAGACGGACCAGGCGCAGGGCGTCCGCGACCTCCGGGGCCGCGGCCATGTAGCCCAGCCGCGCGCCGGCGAGGGCGAAGGCCTTGCTCATGGTGCGCGAGACGATGAGCCGTTCCCGGCCGGGCAGCAGGGTCAGGGCGCTGGGCGTGCCGTCGTGGGCGAACTCGTGGTAGGCCTCGTCCACGATCACGATGGTTTGGCTGGCCTCGCCGGCGTCGTAGACGGCCTCGACGACATCAAGCCCCAGCCCCGTACCGGTCGGGTTGTTTGGGGAGCACAGGAAAACGATGTTGGGCTGCAGCTCGCGGACCTGCCGGGCCGCCGATTCCGCGCTGAGCCCGTAGTCCGCCGCACGGGCACCGACGATGTACTCCGTGTCCGTGCCGGAGGCCAGCAGCGGGTACATCGAATACGTGGGAGGGAACCCGAGGGCCGTCCGGCCGGGACCGCCGAATGCCTGGAGGATCTGCTGAAGGACTTCGTTGGAACCGTTCGCGGCCCAAATATTCTCCGCGTCCAGGCCATGGCCAAGGTATTCGGCGAGGGCTTCACGCAATTCGGTGAACTCGCGGTCCGGATAGCGGTTCAGGCCGGAGGCGGCGGCGCTGACGGCCTCGGTGATCGCCGCGCGGACATCGGCCGGCACGCCATGGGTGTTCTCGTTGACGTTGAGCAAGATGGGGACGTCCAGCTGCGGCGCGCCATACGGGCGCAGGCCACGCAGATTGGTTCGGAGGGGCAGTCGGTTGAGGCGCTCAAGCTGGTCAGTCACGTGACCAGTTTAAGTGGTAGCGGCACGGGCGCTGAAACTGTGACGCCTGCGACGGCATTTGGGGGATGGTCCTTGGCCTCGCCGGACGTTATTTGGACGGCACGAACAGCTGCTGGCCCGGCATCACCCGCGCGGCATCCAGGTTGTTCAGCTGCACGATGTCGGCCACGACGTCGCGGGGATCTCGCTCCGGGTCCACGGAACCCGCAATGGCCCAGAGGGACTCCCCCGGCTGCACGGTGACGGTAACGGTGGGCGTCAGCGAGAGCTGGTCCGCGGAATCCGCCGCTTTGGCGGGCGCGTTGAGGAATCCGCTGAAAGACAAGACCAGTGCCGCCAGCAGGATCAGCGGGAGACCGAAGAAGACGAAGCGTCCGCGCCGGGTGAGCCGCAGCGGCGGCTGCTTCGGCGAGTCGGAGGAAACAGCGGCCGTCGCCCCTAGCGGTGAAGGCGATGTCGGCGAAGTGCGGCGGCCGGCGTTGATCGGGTACACATTGCCGCGCCGGGCGCTGCCCTGGTCGACGCTGCTCTGGCCGATGTTGCTCTGGCCGATGCTGCCGAAATTCGCAACGCCACTGGCGCCTTCACTGCGGTGATTCGTGACGCCCTGAACGAAAGTGCCTTGAAACGCGCTTGAAGCTGACATGAACTGAGCCCTCCTGGACCATACGGTGCCGCCCG
>JBKPBZ010000133.1:0-5478 GCA_046727115.1 Actinomycetota bacterium
CGGCTTCTGTGCGGCGGCTATATCCCCGACACCGGTGCGATGGCACTCGGCAGCTACTACCCTCCCACCATCCTGGCCGGCTGCCACACCTCGATGAACGTCGTCCAGGATGAGTCGTTCGGACCAGTTCTGACCGTGGAGACCTTCAGCACGGAGGCCGAAGCCATCATTTTGGCCAACGACACCGCCTACGGACTCGCGGGCGCCGTCTGGACGCAGGACGGGTCGCGCGCGCAGCGCGTGGCCGGGGCCCTCCGGCATGGCACGGTGTGGATCAACGACTACCACCCGTACGTTCCGCAGGCAGAGTGGGGTGGTTTCGGCAAGTCCGGAAACGGCCGCGAACTGGGGCTTCAAGGTCTCGCGGAGTACCGGGAAACCAAGCACATCTGGCAAAACATCAACCCCAAGCCCAGTCACTGGTTCAAGCCTCCACAGGCAGGAGTACAGCAATGAACAGTCCCGATATCTCAGTGCGCAACCTTTGGAAGGTCTTCGGCCCGGGGGGTGACAAGATCCCCGGCAATCCGGAACTCTCGGCCCTCAACTCCGCGGAACTGCTGGAGCGCACCGGCTGCGTGACCGCCGTCCGCAACCTGAGTTTCGACGTGGCCAAGGGCGAGGTCTTCGTGGTCATGGGACTTTCCGGATCCGGCAAATCCACCCTGATCCGCTGCCTGACCCGGCTGATCGAGCCCACCTCCGGGCAAGTCCTGGTGGACGGCAAGGACGTCCTGCAGGCAGGCGTTGCCGAGCTCCGGGAACTGCGCCGACGGAAGATGTCCATGGTGTTCCAGCATTTCGGCTTGCTCCCCCACCGCACCGTGCTGGACAACGTCTCCTACGGGCTGCAGATCCGCGGGACTGCCAAAAACGAACGCTACGCCAGGGCCCGGGAGATCATCGAACTGGTTGGCCTCAAAGGCTACGAACAGCATTACCCGGACCAGCTGTCCGGGGGGATGCAGCAGCGCGTGGGCCTGGGCCGGGCTTTGGCCGGTGATCCGGACACCATTCTCTTCGATGAGCCCTTTTCCGCCCTGGATCCGCTCATCCGCCGCGACATGCAGGCGGAAGTCATCCGGTTGCACAAGGAAATGGGCAAGACCATGGTGTTCGTAACCCACGATCTCTCCGAGGCGCTCAAGCTCGGCGACCGCATCCTGATCATGCGCAACGGCGAGACGGTCCAGTGCGGCACCGGAGACGAGCTGGTGGGGTCCCCGGCGGACAAATACATTGAGGACTTCGTATCCGAAGTCCCCCGCGCGGATGTCCTGACCCTGAAGTGGATCACCGGGCCCGTGGCCGCCGGAACACCGGGCGACGCGCCGGTCCTGAGCTCCAAGATGATCATCCGTGATGCCATCGCGGCGGTCATGAACTCCACCTGCCCCGTCCTGGTTGAGGATGCCGGGCGGATCACGGGGCAGATCGACCGCGACAGCATCCTCTCGGTGCTGCAGCCCACGGAAGCAGCGGCCTAATGTCCACCCTCGTCCGGGATCGGGCCACGGCGCAGCCCACCCCCACGCCCGCCCGTGAACCCCGCCGCAGGCCCAGCCGGCGCACCCTCCTGCTGGGAGGCGCCGCCGTCGTCTGGATCCTGGGATTCCTTGTCCTGCACGGAACATCCACCCTGACCCTGCCCGCCTCAGAGCTGACGGACCTGCACCGGTCCCTGAACCAGTTCAACGCCTGGGTTGCTGCCAACCGGGCGGACAACCCCGTCTTCCTCTACGTTTTCACGCCGCTGCGTGCCGCCGTCGACGCCGTGGCCAACCTGTTCATCACCCTCTTTGCCGCAAGTTCCACGGGCCTGCGCCTGCCGGAGATCGGCTGGCTCGGAACCGTGGGCCTGCTTGGCTGGATCGCTTTCGCGATCGGCAACGCCCGGGTCGCGCTGCTGACGGTCGGCGTCTTTATGTTCTTCGGCTTCCAAGGCCTGTTCCTCGAGGCCACGTATACGTTCGCCCTGGTACTCACCGCCGTGCTGCTGACCCTGCTGGTCGGTATCCCGCTTGGCGTCCTGGCAGGCATCTACGGCCGGGTCGCCAAGGTGATCACGCCGGTGCTGGACTTCATGCAGACCCTGCCCACGTTCGTGTACCTGGCCCCGCTTGCCCTGATCTTCCTCATCGGCCCGGCATCGGCCGTCATCGCCACCGTCATCTACGCGGCACCGCCCGTGATCCGGCTGACGGCGCACGGCATCCGAGGCATCCCGGAGAACACCCGCGAAGCCTCCGATTCGCTGGGCACGACGGGCCTGCAGCGACTGGTCACCCTGCAGTTGCCCATGGCCCGCCGCACCATCGTCATGGGAATCAACCAGAGCACCATGGCGGCCCTGTCCATGGTCACCATCGCGGCACTCATCGCAGCTCCTGGGCTTGGCCAGGTGGTGGTCCGGGCGCTGCAGTCGCTCGACGTCGGCACGGCCGTGAACGCCGGGCTCTCCATCGTCCTGCTCGCGATCGTGCTGGACCGGGTGACCACCGCGGCCAGCCGCCGTGCGGAACCGGGGGCGGCCCGCAACCGAAGGGCCTCCCGCAGGACCAGGTACATCCTCCTCGGCGCCACCTTGGTGGTGGCCCTGGCCATGGTGCAGTTCTCCCGGACCCAGCTGTGGGCTGCGGCGTTCCCGAAAGAGCTCAACATCGGCCCGGCGATCGTCCGGGCCGTCGGCTCGGCCAGCCAATGGATGCAGGCCAACCTGTCCCTGTTCACCGTATCCTTCCGGGAAGCCGTCACCACAGGGATCCTTAACCCGTTCCAGTCGCTGCTCACGGACACCCCCTTCTACATCCTCGTCGCCGTCATAGCCATCGCCGCCGTCGCCCTCGGCGGCTGGAAGCTCGCGGTCCTGACCACGGCCTGCCTGGGGGTGATCATTTACCTCGGTCTCTGGAGCGACTCCATGGTCACCCTCGCCGGAACTTTGGTGGCCACAGCCGTGGTCATGGTCCTGGGCATCATCTTCGGAGTGGCCATGGGCCGGTCCGGGCGGGTGGACCAGATCATGCGGCCGATGCTGGACGCAGGGCAGACCATGCCGGCCTTTGTGTACCTGGTTCCGTTCCTGGGACTCTTCGGCGCCACCCGCTTCACCGCGATCATCGCCGGCATCATCTACGCCGCCCCCGTAGCCATCAAGATCACGGCTGACGGCATCGCAGCGATTTCCCCCACCGTGGTCGAAGCCGCCGTTGCCAGCGGCTCCACCCCCTGGCAGGTCATCACCAACGTTCAGCTTCCGATGGCCAGGCAGACCCTGGCCCTCGCTGCCAACCAGGGCCTGATCTATGTCCTGGCCATGGTGGTTGTCGGTGCGCTTGTGGGCGCAGGCGGTCTCGGGTACGACGTCGTCGCCGGCTTTGTCCAAAGCGCACTCTTCGGCAAGGGCCTGGCCGCAGGCATTGCCATTGTCTTCCTCGGCATCCTGCTGGACAGGATGACCCAGGCTGCCGCAGCCACTCCGGTGCGGAACATCAAAATCCCCTCGCCCAAAACCTCGACTACCTAACCGCATAACCGCCTTGCGCCCGGCGCACGGCATGGAGGACTCCCGCATTTCCCCAACAAGGAGACGTAAACGATGAAAAAAGCTGGACTGCTGTTGAAACGAACTGTCCCGGCGGTTGCAGGGGCTGCTGCCGCCGCCCTGCTCCTGGCAGGTTGCGCTGGCGGCGCCTCGGTCAACCAGGTGGCTGCTGCCTCCGGTGCCGCCGAGGCGCCCTGCGGAAGTGTTAACGTCGCGATGAACGCCTGGGTGGGGTATACGGCCAATGCCGCCGTGTACAGCTACGTGGCGAAGAACAAGCTGGGCTGCACCGTGGTGCAGAAGGACCTGAACGAGCAGATTTCCTGGCAGGGCTTTGCCTCCGGTGAGGTGGACGTCGTCATCGAAAACTGGGGCCACGATGATCTGGTCAAGCAGTACATCACCGATCAGAAAGTCGCCGTCGACGCCGGCCCGACGGGCAATGAAGGACATATCGGCTGGTACGTACCACCGTGGATGGCAGAAAAGTACCCCGACATCACGGACAGCAAGAACCTGAACAAGTACGCCTCGATGTTCGCCACCTCAGAGTCCGGCGGAAAGGGGCAGGTCCTCGACGGCGATCCCGCCTTCGTCACCAACGACGAGGCCCTGGTGAAGAACCTCGACCTGAACTACAAGGTGGTGTTCTCGGGTTCGGAGGCCGCCCTGATCCAGTCGTTCCGGACGGCGGAGCAGAACAAGACGCCGCTGCTGGGCTACTTCTACGAGCCGCAGTGGTTCCTGGCCCAAGTGCCGCTCAAGAAGGTCAACCTTCCGGAGTGGACCAAGGGCTGCGACGCGAACGCGGAAAAAGTGGCCTGTGACTACCCGATGTACACGCTGAACAAGATCGTTTCCAAGAAGTTCGCGGACAGCGGATCGCCCGCGGCCAAGCTCGCAAAATCCTTCAAATGGACCAACGAGGACCAGAATTCCGTGGCCACGGACATCCAGGGCGGCATGACACCCGAGGCCGCAGCCAAGAAGTGGGTGGACGCCCACCAGGATGCTGTGAACGCCTGGCTCACCTAGGCCAGACCGCCGAGATGATGCGACGGCAAATCCTCCCGGTGCTGTCTCACTTGATTCAGGTACCGGTCCAGTAATGTCACCCACCCACGGGTCACCCGTGGGTGGGTGACCCGTATTCCGGAGCGCCCTGGCCTTTGAAGCAGGAGGCGTTGGATTCCCACGCAACGTTGCCTTTATGGACCTCCTGGCCGCCGAAGACGCGCTCGAAGCTGGCCAGTAAGGTAACAGAGTACGTTGACGTCATCGAACTTGGAAGGCATAGTCGTTGACCTTATCGGCGTGCCGGATAAGGTTAGGCGGGCCAAGGAAGCACGGGCACTCGGAGCCAAGTTCTGGAGTTCCACGCAAGCCAGGATGAGCAGGCACAGCCCGGCTTCGAGTGGGAGAACCGCTGCGGCTAGACCCGGATCCGGTATCCCGTCGGCTTATCGAAGAGCCTTCGCGTGCTGTTTCCGGCGCCGCAATCCAGAGGACGGAGTCGTCGTCAGCGGCTTGTTCCACCACCCCGGTCATGATGTGCTCCCCCGAAAGCCACACCTCCACCGTGTGACCCGTCAGCCGGGCCCAGTCGCTACGCCGCCCACGCCCGGCCGAGGTCTGGCTTGGGCTCATACCCACCATGATCCGCTTTACCAGCCGCGCTCGGCGAGGCGGTGCGGCTGCGGGATCTCGTCGACGTTGATCCCGACCATGGCCTCGCCTGGTTGGTGTAGTCGGCCGGGGTCAGGACCTCGGACTCATCGATGTAGTCCACGCCCAGGGACTGCAGGACCTGCGCCTCGACGAAGTGGCCGATCCGGGCCTTGGCCATGACGGGCACGGACACGGCCGCGATGATCTGATCGATCATGTCGGGATCGGACATGCGGGACACGCCGCCCTGGGCGCGGATATCGGCC
>JBKPBZ010000134.1:0-5257 GCA_046727115.1 Actinomycetota bacterium
GGCTGGATGCGGGTCGCCAGGCTGGTCGAGCGTCGCCGGGCCGGATGCGGGTCGCCGGGCCGGATGCGCGTCGCCAGGCTGGATGCGGATCGCGGGGCCTGAGGCTGGATACGCCTGACGACGCGGGATGTGTTCACGGACGCGCAAAATTCCCCTCGACGCGGGAATGCGGGTGTCGGCAGGAATTCTGCGTGTCGCCGGGCTGGATGCGCGTCGCCAGGGATGAGGCGCGTCGCAGGGCTGGTTAAGTGTCGCCAGGCAGGATGCCGGTCGCGGGGCGTGCCAGTCCGGCTGCGGCTCACCCGCCGTGGACGGCGGCCTGGCGCTCCTCTGACCGGTTCAAATAGGCCAGCAGCAGCTCGCCGGCGCGGTCCAGGTCCCCGGCTTCCAGGGCTTTGCAGATTTCCTCGTTGTCCGGCAGGTAGCCCCGGTAGAAGTGCGCGTCCACGGTGGCCTTGTGGAAGAACAGCCGCATCTCGGCCAGGATCTGGGCCATGATCGTGTCCAGCCGCCGGCTGCCTGCCAGGGCCACGATCGCGCCGTGGAAATGCTGGTTGGCGTTGCCTAGGCCCTCTTCGTCGTCGGCGGCGGCCGCGGCCTTGCCCTCCTCCACGGCAGCGCGGACCGCCGCCACCCGCTCCGGGCTACCGCCGCCGCGGATCGCACTGACTTCAATCGCGCGGCGCACCGTGTAGACGTCGTGGATGTCGCCCGCCTCCAGGCTGGCCACAAAGACGCCCCGGTTCGGGTGCCGGACCACCAGGCGCTCGGCCGCCAGTTCGGCGAAGGCCTCGCGGACCGTGTTGCGGGAAACGCCCAGGTCCTCGGCGATGGTCGATTCCGTGAGCCGGGCTCCCGGCAGGAGCAGGCCTTCCGCCAGCTGCAGGCGCAGCTCGGCCGCCACCCGGTCCGCCACGGAGGGAACGGCCACGCGCAGCCGCGCCGCGGCCGCGGCCAGGGCGGAGCCGGGAGCTGCATCGGAAGTCGTCATAGTGCCGAATCTACACGATTGCCCAGATATTGAATCGTGGAATTGTTGAACAATCGGCCAAAGTGATGCATCCTTAGTAGGGGGCTATCATGAGACGAGGATCACAAATGGCAACCATTGACCTGAACAGCGACGTCGGCGAGTCCTTCGGACGCTGGACCCTAGGCGACGACACGGCGATGTTCCGCTCTGTCTCCAGCGCCAACGTGGCTTGCGGATTCCACGCGGGTGACCCCACCGTCATCCGCCGGACCTGCCGCGAGGCGGTTGCCGCCGGCGTCGTGATCGGCGCACACGTCGGCTACCGCGATCTGGCCGGGTTCGGCCGCCGCTTCCTGGACGTCGATCCGATCGAACTGGCGGACGACGTCGTCTACCAGATCGGCGCGCTGCAGGCGCTGGCCGCCGCCGAGGGCGGCACGGTCCGGTACGTGAAGCCGCACGGCGGACTCTACAACGCGATCGTCGCGCACACCGGCCAGGCGAAGGCCGTCGTCGACGCCGTGAAGTCCGTTGACCCGAACCTGCCGATCCTGGGCCTGCCGGGCTCGGAAGTGCTGCGCCTCGCCGAGGCCGCCGGCCTCCGCGCGGTCACCGAAGCCTTTGCCGACCGCGCCTACAACCCGGACGGCACCCTCGTATCCCGTACGCTCCCCGGAGCCGTGCTGGAGGACCCCGCTCTCGTCACTGAGCATGTCCTCCGGATGGCCACCGATTCCGCCGTCCGCACCATCGACGGCTCCATCCTGAAGATCCACGCAGAGAGCATCTGCGTACACGGCGACTCACCGGGAGCCGTCACCATGGCCGCTGCAGTTCGTGAAGCGCTCAACGCCGCCGGGATCGACACCGCCGCGTTCGTCTAAGGCATCTGCCTTCGTCCCGGCCGAAGCTCACAGCATCGTGCCGGACCCACCCCGTATTCACCGCTGGCTCCACCCAAGCAACAGGCAGCACCCGCACACCTGGAGGAAACCATGACCACACCGCAGCAGGCCGTCCCGGCCGCCGGCAAGAGGAAGATGCCGCCCGGCGCCCTCAAGGCCTACGTCGCGAGCCTCACCGGCACGTCGCTGGAGTACTACGACTTCGCGATCTACTCCGTGGCCTCGGCCTTGGTGTTCCCGAAGGTCTTTTTCCCCGGAAACGACGAATACGTCGGGCTGCTGCTGTCCTTCTCGACCTTCGCGGTGGGCTACCTCGCCCGTCCCATCGGCGGCGTGATCTTCGGCCGGCTCGGTGACAAAATCGGCCGCAAGCACGTCCTCGTGACCACCCTGCTGCTGATCGGCATCGCAACGGTGGTGATCGGCGCGCTTCCGGGCTACGCCACCATCGGCCTGGCCGCTCCCGTCATCCTGGTGCTGCTGCGCCTGGCGCAGGGCATCGGCGTCGGCGGCGAATGGGGCGGAGCGGTGCTGCTCTCCAGCGAATTCGGCGACCCCCGGAAGCGCGGTTTCTGGTCCTCGGCCGCCCAGATCGGTCCGCCCGCCGGCAACCTGATGGCCAACGGCGTCCTGGCCGTGCTCGCCGCGACGCTCAGCGACGAAGCTTTCCTCTCCTGGGGCTGGCGTGTGGCCTTCCTCGCCTCGGCCTTGCTGGTGGGCTTCGGCCTGCTGATCCGGCTCAAGCTCGAGGAAACCCCCGTCTTCAAGGCCATCAAGGCCCACGGCGAGGCGCCCAAGGCCCCCATCAAGGAGGTCTTCACGAAGGAACCGCGCGCTCTCGTGTCGGCCGCACTCTCCCGCGTCGGCCCGGATGTGCTGTACTCCCTGCTCACCGTCTTCATGGCCGTCTATGCCACCAAGGAACTGGGCATGACCACGAGCAACGTCCTCAGCGCCATCCTGATCGGCTCGGCCTTCCAGCTGGTCCTGATCCCCGCCGCCGGCGCCCTCACGGACCGGTTCAACCGACGTCTCGTTTACGGCATCGCCGCAGTCGGAACGGCCGCGTACATCCCCCTGTTCTTCCTCATGATCCAGGGCAAGTCGGTCCTCATGCTGACCGTCGGCATCGTGATTGGATTGGCGTTCCACGCCTTCATGTACGGCCCGCAGGCCGCCTACATCACCGAACAGTTCCCGGCCCGGCTGCGCTACGCCGGTAGCTCGCTGGCTTACACCATCGCCGGCGTGTTCGGCGGCGCCATCGCACCGTTGGTCTTCACCGCCCTCTTCGCCTCCAGCGGCAATTGGTACGTAATCGCCGGCTACCTCGCCGCCGCCTCGATCGTGACGGTGATCGGACTCGCCATCGGGCGCAACCCGCATACCGACGAAGAAGAGCGGCTCCTGCAGGAAGCCCACGCCTGAGCCCTTTGGACCCGGGTCAGCGGATCCGGCCCACCGGCACAATTTCACCGGCAAATTTTCACCGGCACAATGAGTGAGGCACCTCGTGATTGAGACAGCAGGGGAACACCCGAAGGTAGAGAACGCAACGGCTCACAGGGTCCGTTCCGTGCGGGCCGTGGGAACGCGCGCGGTCCTGGCCGAGCTCTCCGGCACCCAGGATGTGCTTGCCCTGCAGGCGCTGCTGCTGGAGAAGCCGCTGCCGGGCCAGCAGGACGTCCTGGCCGCCGCCGAGACCGTCCTGGTCAAAGCCGATTCCCCGGCCTCGGCCCAGCGCATCGCCGCCCGGCTGCTGCAACTGGACCTCACCGCACCCGTGCAGCTCGACGGCGGCCTGGTGGTCATCGACACTGTGTACGACGGCGAAGACCTCGCCGAGGTCGGGCGGCTCACCGGCCTCGGCACGGAGGGCGTGATCGCCGCCCATTCCGGCCAGGTCTGGACCGTAGCCTTCGCCGGCTTCGCGCCCGGCTTCGGATACATGGTGGGGGAGAACCAGCAGCTGGAAGTGCCCCGGCGCAGCTCGCCGCGCACCGCCGTGCCTGCAGGTTCGGTGGCCCTGGCCGGCAACTATTCAGCCGTTTACCCGCGCCGTTCCCCGGGCGGCTGGCAGCTGATCGGGCGCACCAATGCCCGGATGTGGGACCTGGACCGGGAACAGCCCGCCTTGGCCGCCCCCGGCCACCGGGTGCAGTTCCGCCCCGTCCGGGATGAGGTCACGCTCGGTACTGGGTCAGACGCAGAAACGGCCGTGGATTCAGCCGCAGAGCCTGCGGCCGAGAATGCCGGCACCGCGCCGCAACCGGCTGCCGGGGACGTCACCCGCGGACTCCGGATCGTTTCGCCCGGGATGCAGAGCCTGATCCAGGATCTGGGCCGGCATGGCCACTCCGGCCTGGGCGTCTCCGCCGCCGGGGCCCTGGATCGGGCCTCGCTGCGCCGGGCGAACCGCCTTGTGGGCAACGCCCCCGGCGCGGCGGCCGTCGAGACCGTCGCCGGCGGGCTCAAGGTCCAGGCCGTGGCGGACCAGGTCCTGGCGGTCACCGGCGCACCGTCGGCGCTGAGTATCGAGTCGGCGCCGGACAGCGCCGGCGAAACGTGGCACCGCGCGGTGCCGATGGCCGCCCCGTTCGCGCTGCTCGACGGCGAAACGCTCAGCCTTGGCGCGCCGCGGAGCGGCTTCCGCAGCTACCTCGCGGTCCGCGGCGGCGTGGATGCAGCCCCGGTGCTGGGCAGCCGCTCCACGGACACGATGTCCGGGATCGGCCCCGCGCCCCTGGCCGCCGGGCAGGTGCTGGCCGCGGGCGGGGAGGCCGAATCCGGCGTCGTCGGGGCTCCGGAACTGCAGCCGGACTATCCGGGCACCGGGGTGACCGTCCTCGACGTCGTTCCCGGCCCCCGCGCCGACTGGTTCGATCAGGCGGCGCTGGACTCATTCGCGGCCCAGGACTGGTCCGTGTTGCCGCAGTCCAACCGGGTGGGCATGCGGCTGGACGGGATCCCTTTGCAGCGCAGCCGCCAGGGCGAACTGCCCAGCGAAGGCACCGTTGCGGGCGCCCTGCAAGTCCCGCCGGAGGGCCTGCCCGTGCTTTTCCTGGCCGACCACCCCATCACCGGGGGCTACCCGGTGATCGCCGTGGTGGTCGACTCCCAGCTGGACCTCGCGGCGCAGGTGCCCATCGGCGGGAAGATCCGCTTCCGCTGGGCCGGGTCCGCCGCCGCAGAACACAGCACCGCAGAACACCGCACCACCGAACACGCCACCACCGAAGAAGAAGCGAGTAACTGATGCGCAAGGTCCTGATCGCCAACCGTGGAGAAATCGCGGTCCGCATAGCCCGGGCCTGCGACGACGCGCAGCTGGCGTCCGTCGCCGTCTACGCCGACATCGACGCCGACGCCCTGCACGTCT
>JBKPBZ010000135.1:0-22797 GCA_046727115.1 Actinomycetota bacterium
CCCGGGAGGCGGGCACGGCCGACGGTCCGCGCCAGCATCCGCGTATTGCCTCCCCCGGCCGGGACAGCTCCGCCCCGGCCCGCCGCGCTGGCGGGGATGCCGTCCTTGCCGTCGTTTCCGCGGACGAACACCTGCATGAGACCTCCTTTGCGGAGCTTTCTGCCGATGAAGTAGGTCAGGTGCGGCGGCTGGCCGCGGCGCTGCAGCTGGCGACGCCGTTGCGCCTGAGCCGGCGCTCACGCACGTCGGCACACAGCACAGCGAGCCTGGACGTCCGGGCGACGGTTCGCGCGGCCCGGCGCTCCGGAACCGACGCCCCACTGCTGCTGTACGCGCGCCGGCGCGAGCAGCGCCGCAAACTGGTGCTGCTGTGCGATGTTTCAGGATCGATGGAGCCCTACGCGCGCGTCTATGTCTCCCTGCTGCAGGGCGCTGTGACCGGGGCCGGCGCGGAAGCCTTCGTCTTCTCCACGAGGCTGACCAGGCTTACGCGGCAACTGGCCCTCCACGATCCGGACCAGGCTCTGGCCCGCGCCGCCGTCGCCGCGCCCGACTGGGCCAGCGGAACCCGGATTGCCGGATGCCTCCGGCGCTTCGTCGACGAGCACGGCCGCCGCGGGCTGGCGCGCGGCGCTGTGGTGGTGGTCTTTTCGGACGGCTGGGCGTACGAGGATCCGGAACAGGTGGCGGCGCAAATGGCCCGCCTGCGCCGGCTCGCCCACAGGGTCATCTGGGTAAATCCGCGCAAGGCGGCGCCACAGTACCAACCCCTTGTGGGCGGCATGGCAGCAGCACTGCCCTATTGCGACGCCTTCGTCAGCGGCCATAGCTACCGGGCTTTGGCAGAGCTGGCGGCCGCAATTAGGGGTGCGGGCCAGCAACCAGGCCAGAGGCACGGTCGAGCGAGAGGCAAGGAACCAGCTCATGCAAATTGACAGCACGTTCTCGGTGGTCGCACCGATAAGCCAGGTGTGGGACACGCTGATGGACTTTGAAAAGGTAGCCGGATGCCTACCCGGGGCCAAGATCCTGAACAAGCTCTCGGAGGACGCCTACCAAGTGGGCATGACGGTAAAGCTCGGCCCGGTCACGATGCAATACAGGGGCCTGCTGAACGTCATTGAGAGAAACGCCTCGGAACACCGCGCCGTCCTTGGCGGCAAGGCCCAGGAGACTCGCGGACAGGGCACCGCCGAGGCCACCGTCACCCTGATGCTGGCCGAAGACGGCACGGCCACACGGGGGTCCGTCAGCGCAGATCTCGCACTGTCCGGGAAGGCCGCGGCCATGGGCAAAGGGGTGATCGGGAGCGTCACGGAGCAGATGATGTCCCTCTTCGCGAATAACCTGCAGGCCATGCTCACAGAGGGAGCACCTCCAGTCCCCGCAGCACAGCCGGAGCCGGTCCCAGCGGCGGCCGCGAAGCCGGTCCCGACGGCTGTGCCGGAGCCGGTCCCAGCGGCGGCCGCGCCCGGCGGCAGCCTGGATGCGCTGAGCCTGGCCAAGGGAGTCGCGGCGGAGCAGTTGTCCAGCCCGGTGAAAGTCTTAGGCGTTGTCGCGGTCGTGGCGTGCATCGCCTACTGGGCTGGCCGGCGCTCTGCGTTCCGGCTGCTCCGGCTGTGCGGCAGGCTCTGAGGAACGCCGATGCGCGATGTCCTGGCGGCTATGTTGCCTGACTGGCGGAGGGGGGCCACGGCAGGCCTAGCCACCGTCGTGAGCACTTTCAAGTCTGCGCCACGGCTTCCCGGGGCGGCCATGCTGGTGACGGCCGACGGCGAGGCCGTGGGCTCCGTCTCCGGCGGCTGCGTCGAGGGTGCCGTGTACGAACTGGCCACCCAGGTCAAGGACGACGGCGAGCCGGCCCTGGTGCGCTACGGGATCAGCGACGACGACGCCTACGCCGTGGGCCTGACCTGCGGCGGAATCATCGACATTTTCGTCGAGCCTGTCTCCCAGCGCCGTTTTGCCGAGCTCGACGCGGTCGCTCAGGACATCGCCGCCGGGCGACGCGTGGGGGTCGCCACGGTCATCGAACACCCGGATGCCGGCCGAGTGGGGCGGCACCTCATCGTCAGACCTGTTGGATGCGAAGGGGACCTGGGCTCGGACCGGACCAACCGCGCCGTCGGTGACGACACCCAGGGCCTCCTCGCTGCCGGCCGGACGGGCATCCTGAACTACGGCGTGGACGGCGAGCGGCTCGACACCGGCATGCGCATCTTCTTTGCCAGCTACGCGCCGCCGCCACGCATGATCGTCTTCGGCGCCATTGACTTCGCCGCGGCGCTGGCCCGGCTGGGCGCTTTTCTTGGGTACCGGGTGACCGTCTGCGATGCCAGGACCGTTTTCGCCACGCCCGCGAGGTTCCCCGAGGCGGCGGAGGTGGTCAACGCGTGGCCACACCGGTATCTGAGCGACCAATTCGCCCAAGGGCTGCTGGACTCCAGGGCAGTGCTGTGCGTCCTGACCCACGACCCGAAGTTCGATATCCCCGTCCTAGAGGTGGCCCTGCGCGGCAGCCCCGTAGCCTTTATCGGCGCCATGGGATCCAGGCGCACGCACGAGGACAGGATGGCCCGGCTGCGCGAGGCAGGTCTGGGCGAGGCCGAGTTGTCCAAGCTCCACAGTCCCGTGGGCCTTGATCTGGGCGCCCGCACGCCGGAGGAAACGGCCGTGTCCATCGCCGCAGAGTTCATTGCCCAGCAGTGGAGCGGCAGTGGGGAGCCGCTGCGGCAACTCGGCGAGCGGATCCACCACGACGAGCAGCTGTGAGCGTGCCTGCGTGGCCGGCCCCGCCGTCGAAGTCGTCGGGGCCGCCGCGTCTGCCTTCGTGTTCCCCTCCCTGGCCACCTGAGCGGGCTGGCGGGGCACGGGATTCTGGCTATCGTCCGGCGACTGCCGACGGAGCCAGAAGTTCGCGGTACCGGGCAGCGTGACGATCGAGTTCATCGGCGTCGACCCGCGGTGCCGAGTGCAGGACGAGTGCTCCAGTCCATCAGCCGTGACGCGCCTGGTGCTCCAGAAGCCGCCCACGTTGTTCACGAGCACGTCAAGGCTGTCCAACGTGTGCAGCACGTCGTCGGCCAGGCTGCGGACCTCCTGCTGCGAGGATAGGTCCGCAATGAAGACCTCCACGGAGGACGAAGCCACGGCGCGGATCTCCTCCGCTGCCTCAGCGGCCCTGGCAGCATCACGCCCTGTGATGGCAATCCGCGCACCCCGGGCGGCCAGACTCAAGGCCGTGGCCTTGCCGATACCGCCGGTGCCCCCGGTGATCAGAACTGTCTTTCCCGCCATGGATGGCATACAGGCCGCCCCCTCCAGGTTCGCTTGCCGGACATCTTCTTAACCCGGCGTAGACAGTATTGTCTACGCCGGGAGCGAAGCTATCAGACAGAACTGTCTGTGCACAACCGTCCGGCCGGCAGGGGCCTCTGGGAAGTCGGCGCTGCCGGCTGAGCGGCGCGGTAAGTGGCCGTGTCCGCCGTCGGGCGTAAGCTCGACCCATGGCGAGATACTTTGATGTGCACCCTGAGAACCCCCAGGCGCGTTCCATCCACCAGGCCGTGGAGATCGTAAGAACGGGTGGCCTGATCGCCTACCCCACCGACTCCTGCTACGCGCTCGGCGCGCAGCTGGGGAGCAGGGAGGCGCTGGACCGGATCAGGAGCATCCGAAACCTCGATAACAAGCACCACTTCACGCTCGTCTGCAAGGATTTCGCCCAGTTGGGCCAGTTCGTCCAGATCGACAATGACGTCTTCCGTAGCATCAAGGCCGTCACGCCGGGCAGCTACACCTTCATCCTGCCCGCCACCCGGGAGGTCCCCAAGCGGCTGCTGCACCCGAAGAAGAAAACAGTCGGCGTGCGCATCCCGGACAACCATGTGGTCCAGGCGCTTCTCGCGGAGCTCGGCGAACCGCTGCTGTCCAGCACGCTGCTGCTTCCGGATGAGGAAGAGCCGCTGACGCAGGGCTGGGAGATCAAGGAGCGCCTGGACCACGTAGTGGATGCCGTGATTGATTCCGGCGACTGCGGTGCTGAGCCGACCACTGTCATCGACTTCTCCAGCGGCGTCGCGGAGATCGTCCGGCGCGGCATGGGCGATCCGTCCCGCTTCGAGTAGCGTGAGCTGCCCGGCTTCATGCACCGGCCCCGAGTCCGCTGCGTGCCGTGTTGGCTGGGCGCGCAGGCCGGCGCGGCAGGCTAGACGGTGCTTGCTTGCCGGTTCCGCAGCCACCGACGGACGAGGTCGACGGCGGCGACGAGCCCGGCCAGGGGCGACAGCACCGCTGCGGCATAGACGAACATCATCCATGTCAGGGTGGTCACCGGGGACTGTCGGGTGCTCAGGAGGGACAGGCCGCCGAAGAAGCCCAGGATCCAGAACAGGATGACCCCGGACAGCACTGCAGCTGCGGGGAAATACTCGCTCGTGACGACTTTCTTCAAGGTTTCCATGGGCCCTCCTCACACCCGGCGGTGGGACTGTCCGCCAGGGTCATTCCCAGTATGAGGCCCTGCCCAGCGGAATCTCCTTAGAATCCCGGCCACGTGACGAAGCTAACTCCACGACCCCGCGGTGGCGTCCGTCCGGGTCCTCACATTGGACCGGCCGGCCCGCCGGAGACGGAGGGGTCAGACCGCGGCCCGGACTCGCTGGAGGAAGGAATCAAGCACCCGCCCGGCGTTCTCATGCATGCGCCGCGACTCCGCCGCCGGCAGCTGCCGGCTCTTGGGCCCGTTCATCCGCTCACCTAGGTAGAGCAGCGCCGCCAAGACCTCGGAAAGTTCGGAATTAGCCTCCGCACGCTTCCGCAGGAGCCGCAGATGAGCCTCTTGCAGGGCCGGGCCGGGGGCGCAGCCAAGGTCGTGGTCAAAGAGCCTGCGGCAGCGGTCATACGCCGCCAGGCCTTCCGCCGGCAGGCCGGCCTGTTCATAGGCTGTCACCAGTACTGTCCAGGCGCGCTCGTTCAGGGGTTCCGCCCGAATGGCAGCCTGGACCAGGTTGACGGCCTCGTCCGGTTTGTTCAGCAGGGCCGCCGTTTCGGCCGCGAGGATCTGCAGCGCCACCTTCTCGGCTGCATGGCGTGCGCGCGCCTCTTCTGCCCAGTCGGAGGCAAGTTCGAACCCGAGCAGCGGCTCGGCGGAGATCTCGAGGGCCTCGAGCATCAGAGGGTACGCCTCGTCCGGAAGCAGCTCACCGGCGTCGCGGACCAGTCCACGGAACCGGAACAAATCCAGATCAACGAGGGTGGGGTCCAGGACGTAGCCACTATTGGCCGTGCGGAGCGGACCGGTCTTGGTCTGGCCCGGCTGGATGGCGCGCCGGATACCGCTGATATAGCTTTCGAGCGTCGCCACGGAGCCGTCACTCGCGCCGGCGCCCCAGAGAAGGTCGATGAGGCGGGTCTTGGACACAGGTGTGCCGAGGTTCAGCAGCAGAATTTCCAGTATGTGCCGGGGCTTGCAGCCGCCCATGTCGGCGGCGGTGAGCGCCATGCCGTCCCGGCGTACTTCGAATGATCCGAATAGGCGGACCGAAATGGAGGGTGTAATTTCCGTTGGGCTACCCACGATGTTCTCCGATTTCCCCAGGTAAAACGACCTCAATCGTCTGCGAAGAGCCGGATTAACATCGGAACCAGGCCGTACTGAGACGCTGTTCCCTCCGGCTTTCCAATGACACCGTGACACGCCCCGCTGGGCGCAACAAGGCATGCCGCTACCCGATCTTTCGCCCAAAGAAAGACGCGTACTGGCGTCAGTACCGTTGAGTAAAGACGTGGAGCGGCGGGCAGGTATTTGCGGCGCCAAACGAGTAATTCCGCGGGCACCCGCAATTTGCACCCAAGTAGTTCAGGTGGGCAGCAATTCGGCCCCGGCGAGATAATTCCAGCGGTGGAATTCGCCATGTCCGTGGTGGAATTTCCCTACTGGTTGTCGGTCATCTCCGCGGGCACCGCCACCAGCCGCAGGTCCGAGCCGTCACGGAGCACGGCAAGTTCGAGGGGCTCCCCGATCGCTTCGGCGAACAGCAGTTTCTGCAGGCTCTCGGCGTTGGACACGTACATCGGCCCGACCTTCAGGAGGATATCGCCGGCCCGGAGCCCGGCGCGCTCGGCCGGCGAACCCGGGAGGACCTCGACCACGAGCAGGCCCTCCCTGCGGCCTGTCCGGACCACGGCGCTTGGCTGCAGCTGGATCGGAGTGTTCACCAGGCCCAGGTAGGCCCGGCGAACACGGCCGTCCTTGAGCAGCGAAGCAATGATCCGCCGGGACGTGGCGTTGATGGGAACAGCCAGGCCCAGCCCGACCCCGGCCACGGCGGTGTTGATGCCGACGATCCGCCCGCGGGCGTCCGCCAGCGCACCGCCGGAACTGCCGGGGTTGAGGGCGGCGTCGGTCTGGATGACGTCCTCGATCACGCGCCGGTTCCGTCCGGACCAGACGGGGATGGAACGGCCCAGCCCGCTTACCACCCCGGCGGTGACGGAGCCGGCGAGCCCGAGCGGATTACCCACGGCGATGACCAGCTGGCCGACCCGGAGGGATTCGGCGTCGCCCATTTCCGCCGGTGCAGCCGTGGGGGCCCTGCCATGGACTACGGCAAGATCTGACAGCGGGTCGGCGCCAACCACGTCAATGGCGGTGGCGGTGCCGTCGGCGAAGACCGCGTGGCCGGCCTGGGCGGCGCCCACCACGTGGGCGTTGGTGAGCATGTATCCGTCGCTGGTGAACAGCACGGCCGACCCCGCGCCGACCCTGAGCCGGCCGTTGCGCCCGTTGCCTGTCATTTCCAGCGCTGCGACGTGCTGTGTGACGGCCTCGGCCACGCGGATGACCGTAGCGGAATAGGAATCCAACGGATCTTCGGAGACATCGGATCCGGATACCCTGCTGATGGACGCGGCCACTGTGCACCTCCTGCTTGCCGGTACTCATCCAAGTCAACCACCGCCGCGCCGACAGTAGTCCTGGAGTGCCTACGCCGTCAGTGAAATACGCCGGATGAAGCGGCAACGGTGCAAAGTTCAGCCCGGCGCGGATCCGGCGACTAGGCTCGGTTATAGATCCGCCCGACAGCCCAGGAGAACCTACGTGACACCAGCGTCCGCTTCCCCCGCTCCGCTGCCCCTGCCGGGCCTGACCTGGGGCATCAAGCGCAGCTTCATGGATTACATTTCGGGACTCCCGGACGGTGCGGTTTCCGCGGCCGACGGCGCCACAGTGACCGCCTCCGGCGAGTTCTGTTTCGCGCCAGCCGGCTCCGAGTACGATCCCGCCAGCGGCACCGGCGTGCTGCGGTTCCGCGGCGACGTCCGCGTTGCCGGCCACCACGGAATGATGTTCGTCCGGCTGCTGGATCCGTGGGTAGAATTCACCGCCGGGCACGGGGTCCTGTCCATCAGCACGGGCGACGGCGGCGGGAAGGACCGCTCCGATGTCGGCACCCTGCGTACTGCCGCGCCCCGCAACATGGAAGGGTTTCTCGTCTGGGAACGCGTCGAGGTGGCCGTTTCCCAGGCGGGTTCGGAATTGTTCGACGGCCAGTACGCCGACGGACAGGCCATGGACCCCCTCGTCATCCGGGTGCCCGTCTAGACAGGACGTGCCTTGGTGCGGACCCTAGCGTGGGCGGGCCGGACGTACCTTCACCGGCGCGATGATCCCGATCAGGACGACGGCGGTCATGGAACCTGCCGCCATGATCGAAGCGAGCACGACGATCTGGAAGCGGCCCGCTTCCAAGGGTGCAAGTCCGCCGAAGATCGCACCCACGAACGCGCCGGGAAGGGTGACGAGGCCCGTCGTTTTAGTCTGGTCGGTCGAAGGGATGAGGGCTGAATAGACGGCGCGCCGGGCCATCTCCACCGTCGATTGACGCCGCGTCGCACCCAAAGCAAGCCACGCTTCAACTTCGTCCCAATGTACATTCACCGACTCGGCAAAGTGCCGGCCGGCCAGTGTGGCGATGGTCATCGCGTTGCCGATCACGATCCCTCCGACGGCCAGCGCGTACCGGGGCGTGAAGGCGATCGCCCCCGTGCCGAAGACGATCGCCAGGGTCACCAGGATGCCGGCCGCCATGGAGCCACCCACAGCGGCCAGGCGGCCCCAAGCCCATCCCAGCCGTCGAGCGGCCGTCACGGCTGCCACCGAGAACATCACGAGGAGTGCGGCTCCGACCCAGACCGGACTGGTGATGACGCTGCCCAGTACCAGGCTGATGACAGCCAGTTGCGCAGCCCCCCGAAGGATGGCCAGCGCCGGCGCGGTTCGGTGCGGGATCCGGAATGCCGCCAGTAAGACCACGGTGACCAGCATCAGGAGCCCAACGCCCAGCAACGTGGGCAGCAGATCAGCGGAACCGGTCATCGGGCCAGCCTATCGACCTTCCCACAGACACCACTGGCAGGATCTGCCGTCGGCTGCCGTTCCTCGGTGAAACACGTCGGCCGTGCTGGGCAGCCATCCGTCCGTCTGCGAGGATGTGAACTGTCGTCGCGCCGTCGGGGACCGAAGTTCGTCGAAGGAGACGCTCCATGGTTGAACCCACCCTCATAGCTGGCGGGGTAGAGAACGAGGCCCGCCGGCATGTGCTCCGGGCCCTGGCGGCGGGCACGGGCATCGGGTGGGACGGGCCGGACCGGGCCGTTTTCAAAGAGCGCTTCGACCGCCATTTCCCGGTCCTGTTCCGCCTGTTCCACGATCTCTACGGCGCACGGCACGATTGGCTGGATCAGCTCCAGGATCTCGTGATGCAGTCGGCCCGGTCGTGGGCCGAGCGGCCGGCGGAGCTCAAGAGCCTGGACGCCGAACGGGAACACAACAGCGGTTGGTTCCAGGCCAACACCATGCTCGGCGGCGTCTGCTATGTCGACCGGTATGCCGAGGACCTGGCGGGGGTCCGCGCCCAGATCCCCTATTTCAAGGAACTGGGCCTGACCTATCTGCACCTGATGCCGTTGTTCCTGGCTCCCGAACCGCACTCCGACGGCGGCTACGCCGTCTCCAGTTACCGCGACGTCAACCCTCAGCTGGGCACCATGCAGCAGCTGCGTGAGCTTGCCGCCGAGCTACGGACGAACGGCATCAGCCTTGTCGTCGATTTCATCTTCAACCACACCTCCAACGAACACGAGTGGGCCCTGAAGGCGTCCGCGGGCGACCCTGCGTTCAGCGACTACTACTGGATCTTCCCGGACCGGTCGATGCCGGACGCGTTCGAGCAGACCGTGCGCGAAATTTTTCCGGACGACCACCCCGGTTCCTTCATTGAAATGCCGGACGGACGGTGGGTCTGGACCACCTTCCACACGTTCCAATGGGACCTGAACTACTCCAACCCGGACGTCTTCCGGGCCATGGCCGGCGAGATGCTGTACCTGGCCAACCAAGGCGTGGACATTCTTCGGATGGACGCCGTCGCCTTCATCTGGAAGCAGCTCGGGACCCCCTGTGAGAACCTGCCCGAAGCCCACACGCTGCTGCGGGCGTTCAATGCCGTCTGCCGGCTGGCAGCGCCGTCGCTGCTTTTCAAATCCGAGGCGATCGTCCACCCCGATGAGGTGGCCCGGTACATCGATCCCGCCGAGTGCCAGCTCTCCTATAATCCCCTGCAGATGGCCCTGATCTGGGAGGCGCTGGCCACCCGCGACGTTTCGCTGCTCACCCAGGCCCTGGAGCGGCGCCACAACATCCCCGAGGGCACGTCCTGGGTGAACTACGTCCGCAGCCACGACGACATCGGCTGGACGTTCGCGGATGAGGACGCCGCCGAGCTCGGCATCAATGCCTTCGAGCACCGGCGGTTCCTCAACTCCTTCTACGTCAACCGTTTCCCCGGAAGCTTCGCCCGCGGCGTGCCGTTTCAGGACAACCCCCGCACCGGCGACTGCCGGATTTCCGGCACCACGGCGTCGCTGTGTGGGCTGGAGAGTGGAACAGCCGCGGCGGTGAACCGAATCCTGTTGGCCCATTCGGTGGCTTTCAGCACCGGCGGCATCCCGCTGCTGTATCTCGGTGACGAGGTGGGACAGTTCAACGACTACCAGTACGCCCTCGAGGAAGGTCACGGAACTGACAGCCGCTGGGTGCACCGGCCGCACTATCCGGCCTCGGACTATGCCCAACGCATAGACCCAGAAACTCCCGCCGGCGCGGTCTACGCCGGGCTGCGTCGGATGATTTCCGTACGGTCCTCGACGCCAGAGCTCGCCGGCAGCCGGCTGGTCAGGTTCACCACGAACAACCCTGGCGTCCTGGGGTACCAGCGTCCGGGGGATGGAACCGTGGTCCTCGTGCTGGCAAACTTCAGCGACCGGCCCCAGCAGGTGCAAGCCGCAACGCTCTCCGGCTTCGCGGCCGGCGCCGTCGACATCATGAGCGGAACCCACCTGCGCCTCGACGCGGGACTCGTTCTGGACGCCCAAAAGTTCATCTGGCTCAGGGTGACGCCCCGGCCGTGAACTGCGCGCCCCGGCCCATGGGCGTGGTGGGCGGGAAAGCAGCCGTTGTGGCCGCCCGTTACGCCGCTGGGAAGAGGTAGTGTCCGGCCGCACACTGGTTGAGGAGAGCGTGCGGCCGGAAACTCGATACGGACGGCTCCGTGGCCTCCGGTGGCCGGTCTTCGGCGGCCTGTTTCCACTGTCTCGCATACCGCTGAGAAGAGACTGAGAGGGCCCTCTCCCGGACCGGGCCGTGCGCCGCCGGACCTCTGGGGCGCGTCCTCCGCGTGTGGGTCGGGCGCGAGGCGCCGGCAATGCCGCCGCGGTGGTTGTTCTGATCCGCGCTTTGACGCATTCTTGGAACATGGCACTGGGCACACGAGCCGCGCCCGGCCGTCCCGGCAAAGGCGAGATTCGGTGGGGCGTGCGGAAGCAGTCGACGGCGGTCGCCGTCGGCGTCGTTGCCGTGGCGCTGCTGCTCGGCGGGGTGCTCCTCCTGATCCTGCTGCAGGCATCCCTTGCGAGGTCCAGCGACGCCGCAGCACGGCAGAAGGCCCTCGACGTGGTCGCCGAAATGGAGGATATGGACATCGCGGATGCCCGCGCCTACATCGTTGATACGGCGCATGCGGGCCAGTTCGTCCAAGTTTTGGATACTGAGGGGTACGTATTGGCTGCCTCGGATGCCGAAATCGCCAACGCGCCGCTGTCAGCCCAGCGGCCCAGCCCGGGCCAGACCATGACGCAGGATGTCTCGAGCCTCCCGAGCATCGGGGACAACGACGAGTATCACATCGTCACCGTGGGAGCGCGGACGGGCACACTGAGCTATACGGTGGTAGTGGCCCAGGCGTCACAGATACAGGCCGACACCATTTCCACTGTCGCGTGGTTCATGCTGGGAGCCACGCCGCTGCTGCTGCTTACCGTGGCAGGGTCCGTGTGGCTCCTGGTCGGGCGATCCCTGCGCCAGGTGGAACGGATCCGTGGCCAGGTGGCCCGGATCAACGCCGAGCGGCTGGACGGGCGCGTCGATGTGCCACCCACCAACGATGAACTCCAAGCCTTGGCGCTGACCATGAACACGATGCTGGAACGGCTGCAGGCCTCGGACACTGAACAGCGCAGGTTCGTCTCGGACGCCAGCCATGAGCTGCGCAGCCCGCTGGCTACGCTGCGGGCCGGAATCGAGATCGCGGCCGCGGACCCGACCGGGGCGATGTGGCTGCAGATGAAGGATGTCCTCGCCGAGGAGACGACCCGAATGAGCTTCCTCGTCGAGGACCTGCTGACCCTGGCCAAGGCCAACGACGGCGGCCTGAGGGTGGAACAGAAGGACGTCGATCTTGACGACGTGTTGGACCAGGAGATCCGCCGGCTGCGGTCCACCAGCCGGAACGAGATTACGGTGGAGCTCGCCCCGGCTCGGATCCGCGGCGACGCCCGCCGGCTGACGCAGGTCCTGCGGAACGTCCTGGACAACGCCGACCGCCATGCCCTGTCGCGAATTGCTGTGGACCTGCGCACCGCCGGGGACCGGGTCATCGTCACGGTCGACAACGACGGCGACCCCATCCCGGAAGCGGACCGGGAGCGGATTTTCGAACGCTTTGTCCGGCTCGACGGCAGCCGCTCCCGGGAAGGCGGCGGAAGCGGACTGGGCCTGGCCATCGCGGCGGGGATTGTCGCGGCCCATCATGGGACCATCCGTCCGACGGACGGACCAGCGGGTTACTGCCGGTTTGAGATCGCCTTTCCCCGTTCGGAACCTGCAGAACCGGCGGAGAAGGCGGACGTCACGCCTCGCGAGTCCCGGCGGCACGGGGTTCAGGAATCGGGTCGGCGCTGAGCAAATAGCCCATGCCACGCACCGTGGTCAGGCTGTGGAGCCCAAACGGGACGTCGATTTTGCGCCGCAAGTAGCCGATGTAGACCTCCACAACGTTGTTCGCGCCCTCGAAAGCCGGATCCCAGACGTTTTGCAGGATCTCCGCCTTTGAGACGATTTGGTCGTGCCGGCGCATCAGGTAGTGCAGGAGCCCATACTCCCTGGCTGTGAGGCTGATGAGGGTATCGCCGCGGCGCACGCTGTGACTGACGGGGTCCAGCGACAAAGTGCCGAGCGTCATGATGACTGGCCGGGCCGGTGCTCCGCGCCGGATCAGTGCCCTGATCCGGGCCACCAGCACCAGGAAACTGAATGGCTTGGTCAGATAATCGTCAGCGCCCAGGTCGAAGGCATCGGTCTGGTCGTACTCGCCATCCTTGGCCGTGAGCATCAGAACCGGAGTCCAGACTTTGCGTTGCCGCATTTCCTTCAGGACGTCATAGCCGTTCATCCGCGGCAGCATGAGGTCCAGCAGGATGGCATCGTACTCGTTCTCCAGCGCGGCCGAGAGTCCGCGCACGCCGTCGTGGGCGACGTCCACCACGAACCCCTCGTTCTTCAGTCCGCGGCGGACTGTTTCCGCCAGGGCATGCTCATCTTCGACCATCAGAATCCGCACTCCGACCCCCTCCCTTTGAGCCAGTATGGCCCTTCCCGGGCCGGGCTGGAAGGAACCTGGCTGTGCAGTGCGAGGGTGGTGCCTGCCGCCGTCCGGTCAGGCCGGCTGGGCAGGCCCGAAAAGCCAGCCCGAAACATCGCTGCGCAGGATCACGTGGGGTCCTCCGGTGGAACTGACGCTCCCGTTGGGGACGTAATAGCCGCGGCCAGCCCCTGGGCCGCCGGCCGCGCGATCGATCGCGTCGGTGAGGCGTCTGGTCAGGTGCCCGCTGGGGCCAAGGGACCGCAGTTCATTGAGTTCGTCGTGCGTGAGCCGTCCCAGTACTGCAGCGATATCGGCCATGTGAATCCCTCCTGACGGGTTGTGCGGATGGTGCCCAAGGTGGATGGACCCTAAAAAATCAGGCTAGGGCACGCACATGAACGGCACATGACGTCCCGGTGACGAGTGGCGAACGAAGCTCGAAGGCAAGTGCCGCGTCCGGCCCTCCCGGGATGTCACGAGAGTCACTGCCGCGACTGCCCCGGTCCCCAGCATTTACACGGCGTCATGCTGTACGGTTCAATCCCGGAGATCCGGAAATCCGGAAATTCGGACAGAAACTGAACCAGACGCCCAGCAACTGAAATGAGTACCACCAGGTGGCAACCGATTATGACGAAGTACGCTCCGACGTTGCGGAATCACGCAACGCTTCCCTGGAGGCGCTCCGTTCGGCGAATGCGCCTGACGCCCGCAGCGTTGTCCGTGAACTCGACGAGGCCGATACCTCCGAAGGCGTGGAACTTCCGGGAGCCGATCTTTCCGGCGAGGAACTGACGGTCACGGTCATTCCGCAAAAAGAGGATGAGTTCACCTGCTATTCCTGTTTCCTGGTGAGGCACCGGTCCCAGCTGGCCAAAGAGAAGGCCGGCCACGCGTACTGCGCCGACTGCCTCAGCTAACCCCTGCAGGAGAGGCTCAGTCGGGCAGGAGTCGCTGAGCCGGGCAGGTGAAGGCCCGGCCCCCGCACTACCGCGTCGGACGTCCGCCGAATGCACTGCTGTCACATGCTTCACAATAGTGTCGAGAGGCCGCCGGACATGACGTGCCCGGGCCGGTTCGGCTACGCTCCTGATTGACGATGCGGCAAGTGCCGGCACGTGGCCGGAGGCTGATTATGCGTAACCCCAACAGCCGGTTGGCGGACCCTGCTGCCGCGTCGCCATCGGCTCCCGCCAATTCACCGGGACGCTCCGGCGCCGGGGAGGCCTTGCCGGCTGGGGGAACGACCGTCCCGCGGACGCCGACCGGGAAGGCCGCACGCCAGGGGAGCCTGCAGCGGGAATGGTCCTGGGCCTTCATCCTGGTACTCGTGGCCCTGATCGCCGGAGTGGCCCTGACTCTCTTCGGTGTCCGTGTTGTCACGGACCAGATCCAGCACGCCGCCGCACGGCACCGCCTCGAGTCGGAGGCCGTCGCCGAGCTGCGGACCGGCCTTGATGCCCACGAACAAGCCGGGCTCCAGCTGCTGTCCGCGGGGCCCGGCGAGACGTCGTCCTTCTTGCAGCAGCAACAGGATGTCTCCGCCCAGTTCGCCGCCGCCGCCGGGATACTGCCGGAGGAGTACGGCATGCGGGCCACAGTTCTCGAGGCCAGGACCGCGTGGCAGGAGGGCTTGTCCGCGCACGGTCTTTGGGGAGGCCAACTGGCCAGTCTCCACGGCAACCGCGTGACGGAGGCGCCGGCATTTGCCGCCTCCGGTGCCAGGACCCGCACGTTGCTCGCCAGCGTCCGTCACGCCTCACTCGATGCGCTCGACGACGGCGTCAAGCGGGGTGCCCAGCTCCAGCAAATGGTATCGACCAGCCGCATAGCCTTCTTTGCGCTGGCCGTGGGCGGCGTGTTCTTATTCCGCCGGCGGATGACCAAGTACCTGATGCGCCCCCTGGAGGGGCTGCACCGTGGGGTCGTGCAGCTGCAATCCGGTGACTACAGCCACCGGATCAACGTTGTCCGCAACGACGAACTGGGCCAACTGGCCGGGGCCTTCAATTCCATGGCCGCCACGGTACATGACAATCACCTGGAATTGACCTTCCGCGCCACGCACGATCCCCTGACGGGACTTGCCAACCGGGCCGTCCTCACCGAATGCCTCGCCGCCGTGTTTGGCCACGGAACCACTGCACCGGAAGGTACGGAAGGCACCGGGCGCGGCGACCAGCGCGAAGGCCTGTTGATCATCGACGTCGACGACTTCAAGGACGTCAACGACTCGCTGGGCCATGAAGGCGGCGACGCCTTGCTCATGCAGCTGGCCCAACGCCTGCGCGGCAGCGTGCGCGCCCAGGACCTCGTTGCCCGTCTGGGCGGGGACGAATTCGCGATCGTCGTCATGGATGACGGCGGCACAGCAACGGACGACGTCGCCTTGCGCATCCAGGACGCGCTGCGCGAGCCCTTCAGCATCGAAGAGGTGCGGCTCAAGGTGTCCGTCAGCATGGGCGCTGCCCAGCGCAGCGGCGGAACTGCAGACCCGGCCGAGCTGATGCGGCAGGCAGATTTCGCCATGTACATGGCCAAGCACGGCGGCAAAGGCCGGTACCAGCTCTTCGATGCCCGGGGCTACGACGAAATGACCTACCGTGCCGCCCTCCGGGCGGACCTTGCCACGGCCGTGCAGGCCGGGCAGTTGCGCGTCGACTACCAGCCAGTGGTCAATCTGGGCACCGGGGAGATCGCCGGGGTCGAAGCCCTGGTCCGCTGGGAACACCCGACCCTGGGCAGGCTGGGGCCGGCCGAGTTCATCCCCCTGGCCGAGGAAACCGGCGAGATCGGGACTATCGGCTGCTGGGTGCTGGAGACCGCAAGCCGTCACGTCGCCGGCTGGCGGCGCTCCCCTGGCACTGCCGCAGACCTCTGGGTCTCGGTCAATCTCTCCACGCTTCAGTTGTCCAGCGACCGGAACCTTGCTGCCCTTGAGCGCATCCTGGCCCACCCCGCTTCGCAGGCGGGCAAGGTGATCCTCGAGGTCACCGAATCTGCTCTGGCCACGAACGCCGACGGCGGGGTCGCGGCCCTCAACCGGCTCAAGAGCTTCGGCGTCCGGATCGCAATCGACGACTTCGGGACCGGGTTCTCTTCGCTCAGCACGCTTGCGGTGCTGCCTGCGGACATTCTCAAGATCGACCGCGCCTTCCTGTCCGGGTTGCCTGGGGACGCCCCTGCCGCAGCGATGCTCGAGGGCATCCTGGAAGTGGCCCGGAAACTGAACCTGGCCGTCATTGCCGAAGGCATCGAGGACGCGGGGCAGCTGGACCTGCTGCGCTCCCTCGGGTGCGACATGGGGCAGGGCTTCCTCCTGGCCAGTCCCAGCCCGTCCCCTGTTCTCGAGGCGTTGCTGGCCTCGGGGGCACGTCTGCAGCCGCCGGCCGGAACGGGCCCGCCGGCGAACCGCGTCCGAGGCTGAGTCAGCGTTAACCTGAAACGGCCGGGAAGTCCAACGAGGGCTCGTCCGCGGTGGCGAGCGTCAGGACGGCTTCCTCGACGGTTTCGTGGTCCTCAAGCTCGCGTTCAACGCGGCGCAGGGCCACGGCGACCTCGTGTTCGCGGAGGTCCCCCAGGATGTCCACTGCCGCCACGACGTAAAGCTTGCGCGGGCCGACATACTCGAGATGCAGGTAGGTGATGCGCTCGATCTCGGGGTGTTCCAGGAGGCGGCGGGCCATGGAGCCTTCAATGTCGCTGGTCACGGCCTGCCCCACCAGGAAGCGGCGGTTGCGATCGATCAGCACGACGGCAACCACTGCCAGCAGGATACCCACGAGAATAGACCCCACGGCGTCCGGCACGGAGGACCCCGTGACCTGGTGCAGGAAGATCCCGGCGAAGGCGATGAGCAGGCCAATCAACGCAGCCCCGTCCTCGGCAAAGACCGCGCGCAGGGTGGGATCGGAGCTCTTAAGGACCTGTTCGAGGGTTTTCCGATCCAGCTCGCGCGCCGCCTTCCGGGTCTGCCTGAACGCCTGGACGAAGGACACACCTTCAAAGATGAACGCCACCGTCAGCACCACGTAGGCGATCGCATAGTCGGCAGCCGGCTCCGGGGTCAGCAGTTGCTGGATGCCGTGCATTACCGACACCACCGCCCCGGCGGTAAACAGGCCAAAGGCGGCAATCATGGACCACACGTAGGCCTCCCGGCCGTAGCCCATGGGGTGGGCCTTGTCCCGTTTCCTCGCGGCCTTCCGTTCGGCTATGAGCAGGAAGACCTGGTTGCCGGTGTCGGCCCAGGAGTGGGCAGCCTCGGCAGCCATGGACGCCGAGCCGGTGATGAGCGCGGCCGCGGTCTTGGCCACCGCGACCAGAATGTTCGCCGCAAAGGCAATGAGCACGGTGAGCGATGCGGACCAGGACTTCTTGCTGTCGCTCTTCACACAAATCTCCCTCCCGCGGCTGTGGACTTGCATGACAGTGACTACGCTATCCCCCGCGCCCGACGTTTCAAGGTGATCTGGCTCCATTCGTTCCGGGCAGGAGCACAATGAAACTAGTACGTTCTTCGGCTCTTTTTCGCAAGCTGCTCGAGGTGGTGCGCCATGAATGCTCGCCGGAAGCTGCCGTCGCTGTGGTTGGTCCTGATCCTGCTGGGGATTGGCGGGTGCGCCGGCGGAAGCGGAACGCCGGCGTCGACGTCGGCGCCCCCTCCGGGCTCCGATTACGGGGCCGGGACAACGGCGGGCACCGCCGCCGCCACGATCACCATCAAGGACTTCGCCTACGGCGCCCCACTCACCGTGGCGCCCGGCGCGGCGGTCACAGTCACCAACATGGACACCGCTGCGCACACTGTCTCGGCTGACGAAGGGGCAGCGTTTGATGCGGAGGTCAAAGGCGGCGGCACCGCCACCTTCACCGCGCCGGCGACGCCGGGTTCCTATCCGTACCATTGCACCTTCCATCCGAACATGCACGGGACGTTGATCGTCAAATGAGCGATCGTCAAATGAGCGCCCAAAGCCACGGAAGGTCCGGCCGGGCCCGCGGAACCGGGATGGCCCTGCGCATCCTCACGGCCGTTGCCTTGTTCATTGACGCCGCGGTCCACATCCATCTGGCCCCGGGCTACCAGGCGGGAAATCCCGTGGGGATCGGCCAAGGCAATCTTTTCCTGCTGGAATCGGCCGCTGCCGTGCTGTCCGGGTTGTACGTGCTCCTGCGCGGCAGCAGGGCCGCCTACGCCGTCGCGTTCGTCGTTGCGTTCAGTGCCTTCGCCGCGGTGGTGGCGTACCGCTACATCGAAATTCCCGCCTTCGGGCCGTTTCCCGCCATGTACGAGCCCATCTGGTTCTTCGAGAAGTCCCTTAGCGCTGTGGCCGAAGGCGCCGGGGCCGTTCTGGCGGCCGTGGGCTTCGCCCGGGCCGGGCGGCGGACGCCCCCGGCCCCGTCCCCGCAGTGAACAGGCCGGAACAGCGGACTTGCGGCATGTGGGCGCGACGCCAAAAGGGCTGGCGTCCAGTCACGCCGACAGTCAGATGCCTCATGCGCGGAAACCCCGGCGACGGCGTGACGGGTCCGCGTCCTGAGCCGTCTCAGGCGGGGATTCCGCGGGGCTATGGGGCGGGCCGCAGCTGCGGCCGTGCGGGAGGGTGCGGGTCTGGGCGCCAGGTTCGCCGCCGCCGGGCCCTGGATGACCGTGCCGTCCGCGGCAAACCGTGAGCCGTGGCAGGGGCAGTCCCAGGTCGAGTCGTCCGGGTTGAACGCGACCGTGCAGCCCAGGTGGGTGCAGATGGCGGAAACGGCGAGGAGGTCCCCGGCAGGATCGGCGTAGACGGCGGTCATTTCGCCGTCGAGCTCCATTACGGCCCCGTCGCCGGGACGCAGCCCGGCTACGGTCGGTTGGTCCGGTTGCTGGGGCTGGGGTGCCTGGTCCGGTGGGGATGCTTGGTCCGGCGGGGAGCCGCTCCCCCCGGCTCGGCCGTCCGCAGGAGCGCGGTTCGTGTCGAAGACCGCCGCCCAGGGGTTATGCCGCCCCGACAGGGTGTCGGCCAGGATCAGCGCCGCGGCGGTGCCGTTGGTGAGGCCCCACTTGCGCAGCCCGGTGATCACGTGGACGTGGGCCGCCGTCGGGGTCACGGTCCCGGCATAGGGCAACCCGTCGACGGGCATGGCGTCCTGCGTGGACCAGCGGAAGCTGGGCTCCCCGGTGCCGAGGCGCTCACGGGAGAATGCCGCGAGGCGGCGGTACCGTACGCCGGCATCGGCGCTCTCGGCGGCCCGGTGGCCCTCGCCGCCCGTGAGAACGTACTGGGAACCGTCGACGTCGATGGCGAGGATGGAGCGCATCGGCTCGTCGACGCTGATAAAGGTCCCGTCCAGGGGCGCCGCAGGCGCCAGGCACGCAACGATGTAGGAGCGGTGCAGGTAGCAGCGTTCCGCAAACAGGCCTCCGTCGCCAATGGGAACGTTGGTGGCAACGATCACCTCGCTCGCCCGGACCGTGCCGCGTCCGGTCTCGACGACGCCGGGCACACCATCGCGGACCGAGGTGACGCGCGAGTCCTCCAGCACGTGGCTTCCGCCCCCGTCCACTGCGCGGGCGAGGCCCTGAAGGTACTTCACCGCGTGAAGCTGCGCCTGGCCATCGAACCGGACTGCGCCCCGGACAGCGAACGGCAGCGGCGTCTCCGAGGTGAAGACTGAAGGCAGGCCGAGCCGTCCGGCCAGGGCCGCCTCGTCGCGGACCCGGGCAACGGCGTCGTCGGATTCCGCGTAGGTGTAGTTGGACACCCTGCGGAAGTCGCAGTCGATGCACTCCTCCGCCACGACGCGCGCAATGTGCTCGATCGCGGCCTGGTTTGCCTGCCCGTACATCCCGGCGATGTCCGGTCCGTGGCGGGCCGCCAGTTCGGTGTAGACGAGGCGGTGCAGGGAGGTCACCTTGCCGGTGGTGTGCCCCGTGACGCCGGTGCCAATGCGTGCGGCCTCCAGTACCGCGACGGTGTGACCGGCACGTTTGAGGGCCAGCGCCGCAGTCAGGCCGGCGATCCCTCCCCCAACGACGGCCACGTCGACCTCGAGGTCCGAGTCCAGGGCGGGATAGCCGGCGCCACTGGCCGTGACGACCCAGAGCGAAACCTGCCGTCCTTCGAGCCGTTCACCCACGGCGCCGCCTTGTGCTGAACGTCCGGATTCAGAGGCCCTCAGTTGCTTCCAGGCGGCCGGAGCGGACCGCGTCGGCGAAGGCCTGGTAGTCCTTGTCGTTCTGGTCCGCGTAACGCTCGGAGAAGTCGGTGATGGACAGCTCGAACTTGTCGCTCTTGCCGAGGTAGGACGCGATCGCGACCGGGTCGCCGGACCGGGCGTGGGCCCGCGCCAGCGTCCAGCCGCAGGCGCCGGCGTAGAAGGTCATGCCGAGCGGCTTCATCCCTTCCACGACGGCTGAGCCCTTCATGTCACGCAGCTGGCGCCAATACAGGTACCGGTTGTCCTGCACGCCCTTGGTCCATCCCAGGAAGATGTCGCTCGCGGCCTGCATCATCCGCTGCCCCTGCACCACGCGCTCGCCCGGCTGCTTGAACTTGCTCTTCGGCAAGTGGTCTTCAAGCACCGATTTCGTGGCCTCCTTGACCTGGAGGAACAGGGGATCTTCTTGATCGCGTCCTTGGAGCAAGGCGATGAACGCCCGCGTCCCGACACTGCCGACGCCCACCACCTTGCGGGCGACGTCGATGACTTCGAATTGTTCGAGCAGATGGCGCCGGTCGTCCGGCAGCGTGGCCCGGTAGGACCGGAGCTGTTCACGGACCGCGTGCTCAACGTCATCGCCAGACATACCGTACGTATCTGCCAGTTCCCGGACGGGAATGACGATCGGTGGCTGGCTGACGATCCGGTACTTCCCGTCGACGCGCTCGGCGAGCTTGGAGAGTGCCTGCAGGCTGTCCCGGGTATGGGCCTTTGCGACGTTCTGCCGTGCCGTCTTTTCCATGCCCTGAGCAGCCTTCTTGAGGGCCTTTCCCTTCTGGCTTGCCGCGGCCAGGTTGATGGCTTCCATCAGCTGTTCCTCGGACAGGCGCGCGTACCAGATGTCCAGGGTGCGCATTTGCGCGAACTCGGCCATCGCTTCGCGGTAGGCCCGAGCCGCGGTGAGCGCCGCGTCGCGCGTTTCGTCCTTGGTGAACGCGTTGTTCCGCGCCGCGATCGTGAAGCTCGCGGCCATCCGCTTGACGTCATACTCGAACGGTCCCGGGAGTGTCTCGTCGAAGTCGTTCAGGTCGAACAGCATGTTCCGCTCAGGCGAGGCGAAGACTCCGAAGTTGGACAGGTGGGCGTCTCCGCACAGCTGGACGCGCAGGCCGGCCCGGGGCGTGTCCTTCAGGTCGGCGGCCATGATCTTGGCCGCACCCCGGTAGAACGTGAACGGGGAGACCAACATCCGGCCGTGGCGTACCGGCACGAGGTCTTGTTCCCGGGTGAGGTTCTGTTGCTCGAGGAGTGCCACCGGATCGGGCCGGTCGGCAGCGGGCTTCCACCCGGTGTGGCTGGAGACGGGCGTTTTCTTGCGACTGGCCTTGCCCTTTGACTCACGTTCCTCGACGCTAAGATGCTTGACTTTCTTCTCGGCCATGCTCGGCGACCTCCCTTTGACGTCAGGAACCGCCGCCGGCACCGATTGCCAGGGTCAGTCCTGCTGAGCGCGCGAACGCGCCATGGGTCGAGCTAATGCGATTGTGGCCCCGAAGCGGCCCCTCGTCAACGCGCCGGCGATGCCTTGCCCAACCCCGGCGCTGGCAATCGTCAGCGAGCCGGCGAAGGATCCGGTCACAGCGGAAATCGGCTCATCCCGTTCGGGTGATGTCTTCCTTCACTGTCTCTGGTTACGTTGCAAACGAGTGAGCAAGCACGCTCTCGTCGCCTACTCGGCACATCACACCACAACCAGATGGAGACATGACCATGGCCGAAGAAGAAGCCCCCGTCCTCGCTGCCCTCGCCGACATCACCGCCGTGTCGCTCGAACGCTCCAACCTCAATCCCCGGGAGTTGATGCTGGCCCGGATTGCGGGGCTCGCCGCGGTCGATGCCCCGGCGGCCTCCTACCTCCTCAACGCCGGTACTGCAATGGACGTCGGCATCACCCTGGACGATGTCCGGGGCACCCTCATCGCCATTGCGCCCATCGTGGGGACTCCCCGGATCGTGGCAGCGGCCAGCAACCTCGCCCAGGCGCTGGGCTTTGCCCTCGAAATGGCGGAAGCAGAACTTGAAGCTGAGTCCGAGGGCTAGCCCGTCCTCGCCGAAAATCAATCTTGACGGTACCGTTTCCTACGAACCGCACGTCACGGCGTCGGCAGTTCCCCCTGCATCTGCCACGATGCCCTGATCAAAGGCGGCCCATGAACAAAAACCGGCTGGAGGCCTTCAGCGACGGCGTGCTTGCGATCGTCATCACCATCATGGTGCTGGAGCTTCACGTCCCTGCTGAACCCACCTGGCCGGCGCTGCTCCACGAGCTTCCAACACTGCTTAGCTACCTGTTGAGCTTCATCTATGTCGGGATCTACTGGAACAACCACCACCACATGCTTCATCTGGCCGGGAGGATCAACGGCAGCGTTCTCTGGGCCAACCTCCACCTGCTGTTCTGGCTGTCCCTCATCCCCTTCACAACCAGGTGGATTAATGACTCGGGCCTCGCGGAGGTCCCCGTCCTGGTCTACGGGCTGAACCTGCTGTTGGCCGCCATCGCCTTCTACATCCTGAAATCCACCCTGATCCGCCAGCAGGGACGCGGTGGCGCGCTGGATGAGGCCTTGGGGCAGGACTGGAAGGGCAAGGGATCCCCGGCGCTCTA
>JBKPBZ010000136.1:0-3840 GCA_046727115.1 Actinomycetota bacterium
GGAGATGCCCTGCGCCGGCTTTCTTGGCCCACCGGACATGCCCCGCGCCCGCATCAGCGCCCACCACCGGACATGCCCCGCGCCCGCGCCCAAGAATGGACACAATGCCCTCATGCCCACTCCTGGCCGCTAAGAATGAGCATGTCCCCCGGAACAGGAGAGCATGTCCATTCGTAGCTGCCACAGGGGAATGGCCTGTGGTGCGGGAATGGCCTGTGGTGCGGGAATGGCCTGTGGTGCGGGCATGGCCTGTGGAGGGGCATGTCCGGCAGACAGCAGGGGCCCGTGGTGCGGGCATGTGCGGTGGCGGGCCCGGAGTGTCTGCCATTCGGTCACAATTCAACGGCGCGGGCGGCACGGCGATAAACTGGGGTGAGAAGTTACGCCGTCGCGCCGTTTGGTTGCCTGGCTCAGAACCCCGATGCTCCAGTGAGGGTGCGCGAATGAGTTTGCCCACTACCGAAATCCAGCCCGGATCGCAGACGCTGCCCGTCTCGGCCGCCGCCACGAAGCACCTTGTCGTGAAGAAATTCGGCGGTTCCTCGGTCGCGGACGCGGCTGGCATCAAGCGCGTCGCCCGCAGGGTCGTGGACGCCCAGAACGCCGGCGACGAGGTGGTGGTGGTGGTCTCCGCCATGGGCGACACCACCGATGAGCTCCTTGACCTCGCCGGGCAGGTGACCGATTCCGCCCCGGCCCGCGAAATGGACATGCTCCTCTCCGCCGGGGAACGCATCTCCATGGCGCTGCTGGCGATGGCCATCAACAAGTTCGGAGCCTCGGCCCAGTCCTTCACCGGATCGCAGGCCGGCATGATCACCGACGGCATCCACGGCAAGGCCCGGATCATCGACGTCGATCCCCACCGCATCCGCACCGCCCTGGACAAGGGGCACATCGCGATTGTGGCCGGATTCCAGGGCATGAGCCACACAACGAACGAGATCACGACGCTCGGCCGCGGCGGTTCGGACACGACGGCGGTGGCCCTTGCCGCGGCGCTCGACGCCGATGTGTGCGAGATCTTCACCGACGTCGACGGCGTCTACACGGCCGACCCGCGCGTGGTCCCGTCCGCCAAGAAGATCGACCGGATCTCCAGCGAGGAAATGCTGGAACTGGCCGCATCCGGCGCTAAGATCCTGCACCTGCGTTGCGTCGAATATGCCCGCCGCTTCGGTGTACCGTTGCACGTCCGGTCCTCATTCAGCCAGAACGAAGGCACCTGGGTCCTGCCAGGCGCCGACGACAAGATCACGACTCAAGAGGGAGTTGCCTTGGAGCAGCCAATCATCTCCGGTGTTGCACACGATCGTTCCGAAGCCAAAGTCACGGTGGTCGGGGTACCGGATATCCCCGGCAAGGCTGCGGCAATCTTCCAGGTGATCGCGGACGCCCACTCGAACATCGACATGATCGTCCAGAACGTCTCCACCCATGGCACGGGCCGGACCGACATCTCCTTCACGCTCCCGATCGTCGAGGGCGCCGAGGCCCTGGCCGCCCTGCATGCCGCGCAGGAACGGATCGGCTTCGAGAGCATCGAATACAACGAGAAGATCGGCAAGCTCTCGCTGATCGGCGCCGGCATGCGCTCGCACCCCGGAGTGTCCGCGCGCTTCTTCGCGGCCCTCTCCGAGGCCGGAATCAACATCAACATGATCTCCACCTCGGAGATCCGCATCTCCGTGGTCACCCACGCGGACCTGCTCGACGACGCAGTCCGCGCCATCCACAGGGCGTTTGACCTCGACAGCGAGGACGAGGCCACGGTCTACGGCGGCACCGGCCGCTAACCGCACCCACGCGCCCGGGCGGGAAGCCGGACCGCATAGATATGGGGAAGGGAGCGGCGCCTGCCGCTCCCTTCCCCATCTCCGGCGGCCTGCGCCCGCCTTCCCCCGTCTCGGGCGCAACCCGACGCTTCAGGCCGCGATCCACGCAGCCGCGTGGACCGGCACCCCGGATTCCCCCGCGACCCGGGATCCTGTCACCCCGGTGGGACGGGCGTAACAGGCCTCGTCAGATCTCTTCTTTCCAGAGATCCGTTTTACGGACAGCGTAGTGGTGTCCCTGGTCATCCGTCTCGACCTCGAAGCCAGCCAGGTCGTCTTCCGAGGCGTGCTCGAAGTCGTCGTGCTTGTGAACTACAGGCGCCGCGGTATCGCCCCGATTTGCGGGCCCGAACAGGAGCCTCAGCTTGTCGGTCTTTTCCATGAAAGCTCTGACAGCACGTGTCACTAGTCCCACCCCCTTTCCTCGTCCCGGGTGGTTCAGGATCCTGCACTGCGGTGTGTCGGTGCCCTTATTTTACGCCCGACGGCGGGAAATGGCCCGGGTGGGGTGCCGCGAATAGAGACCTAGCGCAGGGACTTGTCGTCAGGGTTTCGGGGCACCACATAGGTGCTGCCATCGGGCCTGTGCAAAGTCTCCCACTGTTCAGTTTCAGCCTGCCGCATCGCCAGAAGCCGCCTGTTCTGGTCGGTCATCTCGTGGCCGAGTGAACTGCGGTTGGCCGGACCGAACACGGCCCGGAACTTCCCGGTGGCCCGCATGAACCTCTCGACGGCGTTTTCCTTGGCCATGGCTATCCTTTCCTGGGAACAAGACAATGCCCCCAGTGTACGCTAATCATTAGTGCCCTAATCGTTTGAAGGAGTCGGTGTGACCGAAGGAACCCCAGCAGCGCAGGACTCGCAGAGCGTGCACGTCGCCCCGGGCGTGCAGGACGCCCGGGCAGCGCAGGACGACCTCCTGCTGGAACAACAGCTCTGCTTCGCCCTGACGGTGGCCTCCCGCAGCGTGGTGGGCGCTTACAAACCCGTACTGGACAAGCTCGGCCTGACACACCCGCAGTACCTCGTCATGCTGTGCCTTTGGGAAGCGAGCCCACGGTCGGTCCGCGACATCAGCGACGCGCTGGCCCAGGAGCCGGCAACCATCTCCCCGCTGCTGCGCCGCCTCGAGACTGCCGGTTTCATCACCCGCCAGCGGATGGAAGGCAACGAGCGCACCCTTGATGTCCGGCTGACGCCGCGCGGAGCCGCTCTTCGAGAGCAGGCCACCGAAGTCCCGGGCATCATGATGGACCGGCTGAGGCTGACGCGTGAACAGGTCGGCCAGCTGCACGCGTCCATGATGGACCTGATCGGCGCCACACGGCCCGGGCCGGACGACCCGCCCCGGCGGTAGACTGGGCAAAACAGAGGAGGACTGCTGATGCGCACGCAATCGGGCCGCCCGGCACTTGCCCTGGCGGCCGTCCTGATGGCCGCCGCACTGGCCGCCTGCACGCCGAACGGCGGGCCCACCCCTTCCCCCTCCCCCAGCGCGACGACGGGCACACCCACCAGCCCGTCGCCAGCCCCGTCCGGCTCCCCTGCCCCGGACACAGAGACGACGTCCCCGGCACCGTCGCCTTCCGCTGCCCCGCTGCCGTCCGGCCCGGGACAGGGCAACGCCGAGCTCGCCATCATGATCAAGCCGACCGAAACCGGCACCGCGACCAACTTCACGCTCGTCTGCCAAAACGGGGTTCCTGCGGCCGAAAGCCAGCACCCCAACGCCGCCGCAGCGTGCATTGCCATCAAGAACAACCCGGCCATCCTGAGCCCGGTTCCCGCCGGCAAGGACCGGGTCTGCACCCAGCAGGCGACCGTGCAGCAGGCCACCGGGCAGCCGGCAATCTACGGCGGCCCGGAGGTGGCAACCGTTACCGGCGTCGTGGACGGACATCAGGTCCAGGCGACTTACAGCCAAAAGGACGGCTGTGAAATCGCCGCCTGGAACGCCGCCAAGGACGTTCTGGGCTCATCCGGCGGGGCGAGCTAAGCCCTTGCA
>JBKPBZ010000137.1:0-23757 GCA_046727115.1 Actinomycetota bacterium
GGTCTACGGGCTGAACCTGCTGTTGGCCGCCATCGCCTTCTACATCCTGAAATCCACCCTGATCCGCCAGCAGGGACGCGGTGGCGCGCTGGATGAGGCCTTGGGGCAGGACTGGAAGGGCAAGGGATCCCCGGCGCTCTACATCGCCGGCATGCTGCTCAGCCTCGTGAACCCGCTCTTCGGGATCGCGGTCTATTCATTGGTCGCCGCGATCTGGCTCATCCCCGACCGGCGTGTGGAGCGGTTCATCGCCCACCCCTGAGTGCCAGCAACGGTCACCGCCGAACACGTTGGGCCAGCCAGGCACTGACGGACTCCAGATGCGCCGGAGTGGGCGCCAGCACGTTAGCCTCATAGCCGGGGTGCCTTGCAAGGTACTTTTTGATGTACGGGCACACGGGAACGATCATGAGGCCCGCGGCGACGGTCTCATCCAGTGCCTGTGCGGCCAGCACCCCGGCCAGCCCCCGGCCGCCGTATTCCTCGCTGATCACCGTGTGATAGAAAATCCGCTGGGCCTCCCCGACATTGTCCACGTACGCGGCCTGGCCGATCACGGCATCAGAGTCGAGCACTTCGAAACGGCGGCGCTCCGGGTTGTTCCTGATGGTGATCATGTCAGCGTGGTCTCCTGGGACGGGTTGGCGTGTTGGTTGGCTTGGGGATATTGGGCTGGGTGTCGGTGTTGGGCGCCGCTGAGCATGTTCAGGCGCGGCTAGCCACGTGGCCGGATGCGCGCATTCGGCAGGGCCGGGGCCGGGAGGGCAGCAGGTCCCCCGGGCGGAAACGGACCGAACTGCAGGACGGTCCTTGCGTCCGGAGCGGCGTCCGCCACTGCCGGGCCGGCGTCGGAACCGTCCGCAGCACCGTTTTCAGCGCCGTCATCCGCACCGATCTCAGCCTGCCATTGGGCCCTGTACGCGACGATCTCTTCGTGGCTGCGACCCACGAAGTTCCACCACATCACGATCTTTTCGCCCAGCGGCTCGCCGCCGATCAGCAGGATACGGGCCCCCTCTGGACCTGCCGCCAACGCCAGCGATCCACGCCCGACCGGTAGGTAGGCGAGGTGGTCCTTCGGAACAGGGTGCCCATCCGCGACCAGGCTGCCCGAGTCCAGCAACAGGCCATGTTCAAAGGACGGATCTGTTTCGAGCGTCAGTTCGGCCCCGGCCTCGAGCAGGATCTCCGAGCCGAGCAGGGGCGTGTGGGTTGCGACCGGCGAGGTGGACCCGGCGAGCGTGCCCAGGAAGACACGCATGGTCCATCCACTTCCGTAGACCGGTTCCGGGCGATAGTGCTCGAACGTGGGCTCCATGTGTCGAGCCCTGTCCGGCAGCGCCACCCACAGCTGCGCACCATGCAGGATAGTTGTGTTCGGGGTAGAAAATTCCGAGTGGCTGATACCGCGACCGGCGGTCATGAGATTGACTTCACCCGGCCGCACGGCTGCGTGGAAACCGGCCGAATCCTGGTGCTCGATCTCCCCGGTGAAGAGCCAGCTGACGGTCTGCAACCCTGTGTGCGGGTGGCGCGGGACTTTCATGCCGCCGGAATCGCCCACCGGGTCCGGGCCATAGTGGTCCAGGAAGCACCACGCCCCGATGAGGCTGCGCTGGCGCTGCGGAAGAGTGCGGCGCACGTCCATCGCCCGCGGGCCGCCCAGCGGGACCTGCCGCGGGGCCAGGAGTTCCACGCCGGCCTGCGTCCTCTCCGTTTCGCAGAGGATTTCCTGAGGCGCAACTTCGGTATTGCTCATGATGACAGCCTAGCTTCGCGCGGTCTCCGGGTCAGCTTTCGGGACACGCCGGCAACGTGCCCGGACCCGCCTTCAGACCCAGGCCGACCGACGCAACGGTGGTTCCTCGCCGCCCGGACGCTGGACGAGGATCTGGTTCACGCCCGTGATGCCGGCCTCGAAACCGAGCGCGCTGGCGGCCATGTAGAGCCGCCACACCCGGGCCCGGCCCACGCCGGCTAAGCGCACGGCCTCGTCCCAGTGCTCCTCAAGGTTCCGCACCCAGGCCCGGAGCGTCAGGGCATAATGGCGCCGCAATGCCTCAACATCCAGGACCTCAAGGTGCGCCGATTCGAGCGCAACAACCATGTCGGAGAGGCTGAGCATCTCGCCGTCCGGGAAGACGTAGCGGGGAATGAAGGAATCCGGGTCCGGTGCTGTCGGTCCGGCGTTCCAGGAAATCGCGTGGTTGAGCAGCCGTCCGCCTGGGCGGAGCAGCCCATGCAGCTGGGACGAATAGTGCTGGATCTGCTCGCGTCCTACGTGCTCTGACATGCCGATGGAGCTGATCGCATCGAACGGCCCGTCATCCACATCGCGGTAGTCCTGCACGCGGATATCCACCCGGTCCGTCAGCCCGGCGTCGGCCGCTCGCTTGCGGGCCAGGGCCGCCTGTTCCACCGAGAGCGTCACGCCGACGACGTCGGCCCCGAAGTGTTGGGCGGCGTGCAATGCGAAGCTCCCCCAGCCGCATCCCACGTCCAGCACACGCATACCCGGTTTGAGGCCGAGCTTGCGGCAGACCAGGTCGAGCTTGGCAGCCTGGGCCGCGTCAAGCCCGGCCCCGGCCGACTCCCAGACCGCGCAGGAGTAAACCATGGACGGGCCGAGGACGAGCGAATAGAAGTCGTTCCCGACGTCGTAGTGGTGGGAGATTGCCGCGGCGTCCCGGCCCTTGGAATGACGCCTGCCGTACCGGCCCACGCGGGCTTCCTCCGGCGGCGGCGCTGGGTTCAGCCCGAGCGCGCCGAGCCGAACGGCAGTCTTGAGCAGCGCTAAAACTTCGTGGGGAGACGGCGGCCTGAACGGTCCGGGCTCCGCGAATTTTCCGGCCGAGCTGAGGGCGGCGAAGGCGGCGAAAATGTCGCCGGGTGCGTCGATTTCGCCGGCCACGTAGGCGCGGCTCAGTCCCAGCTGCCCTGGGGACCACAGCATCCTGCGAAGCGCCCGCCGGGAACGGAATACGACGACGGGAGCGTTCTCTGGGCCCGCTTCCGACCCGTCCCAGGCCCTCAGCCGCAGGGGGATCCCGTCGGTGCCAAGGACGATTGCCAATGCGTCGGCCAGCCGTGCAGCCGCAGTCGTGGATGTCCCCATGTCCAGTGCCTCGATTCTCGTGACTCTTCTCCAATGCCGTGGGCTGCGCCCGGCAGTTCCAAATCTAAGGGCAGGACACGGTCCTCAACCAGAGCTTAGGTCCCCGTTCCTTTCCCACCGCACTTTTCCCACCCTGGCGGGGCGCCCCTGTGGGCTCTCGCGCTTGTCGGTGCGGGTGCCTAAGGTGTGTCCTATGTCTGAGTCCTTCTCGTCCCTCGTGGACACGTTCAAGAATGTGGGTGTTTCCCGCGCATACGGCCCCGCCATGAACATCGCCGGGGAAGAGGTCATCCCCGTCGCGGTGGTGACTTTCGGCTTCGGCGGAGGCAGCAGCACCGAGGACGCCCAGACCGGCGGCGGAAGTGGCGGCGGGGGCGGCGGCTTTGTGTTGCCCCTAGGCGTCTATGCCAAGGGCTCCTCGGGCCGCGTGACGTTCCGGCCCAACACCGTGGTGGTGCTCGCGGCGTTGGCTCCGCTGGTGTGCGCGGTCGGCGTTTCGATCCGCGGCATACTGCGCACCGTCCGCGCGCGCCGCTAGCACCGTGGCCGGAAGGCCGCATTTCCCGGTGTAAGGAAGCGCCCGAGGCTGGGCCTCCGGCGCTGCTTTTCTGCGCCCACCCCGCCCCTAACTGCATGGCTCGCCACGCCAGGCCACCGACACGACAAGCCTGCGGAGCCTGAGCTCTGGGCGCACTCGGACTGCATGGTCGACAAATTAATTCGGCTGTTGCGCACTATTTCGTGAGTGCGCGTGCTAGCCTCCCCTACATGGGTCGCATTGGGGTGTGACTTCTGACGGTAGAGGAAGGCTGACATGACCGATCAGAAGTTTGCACTTGGCAAGCGGAACGCGCGGCGCTGGGGGGCTGCCATTGCGGCTGTGGGACTAGTTGCGGGCATCATTTTACCCACTGGTCCGTCGCTGGGCGCGGAGACTGGATCCCACGCCTCTGGCTGGGACTGCTCGGCCGGCTTCGTGAACATTAGCTTCGATGACGGACCCAACGTGTTCAATGAGGACCGCACCGGTTGGATCCTCGACACCCTGCGCGACTACGGGGTGCATGCAACGTTCTTTGTCCTGGGCGAACGTGTGAACGACCCCAACCAGCCCACGCGACCCGACCTCGTGCTGAGGGAAGCAACTGAAGGGCACACGGTAGCCAATCACAGTTGGGACCACCCGGATCTCACCAAGTTGAGCACCAGCGACGTCCAGTCGCAACTGTCCCGCGACAACGATGCGATCATCGCAACCGGCGTACCGCGCCCAACGTTCTTCAGGCCCCCCTACGGCTACACCAACGCCAACGTCGAAGCCGTGGGCGAATCCATGGGCCTCCGCCAGGTGATCTGGGACGTCAACAAGGGTGATACGGCGGCGACCAGCACGGCCGGGGTTTCTGATCCGGTCCTTGCGGCAGTCCGGTCCGGAAGTGTGGTTGTACTCCATGACTGGGCGCCGTACACCGCTGAGGCACTCCCCACGATCCTGGACGGTTTGAAATCCCGGAACCTCTGCCCGGGTCTGCTGAGCCGCACCGATACCTACAATGCACAATTGCGCGGCTACGTTTCTGTCGTGCCCGACCCGAACGGGCCGCACGACTCGAGCCCGCGACAGTGTCCCTGCAGTGTTTTCACGGCGCTCCAAGCCCCCAACCTCCAAGCCAGTTCGGCCAGCGGCCCATATGAACTGGGGATGCGGTTTGCGGCCGATGTACCGGGCGTCATTACTGCTGTCAGGTTCTACAAGGCCGCTGTGAACACGGGGCCTCACCCGGTTCGCCTCTGGTCCAGCGGTGGCCAGTTACTCGGTTCCGGCAGCACGCAAAGCGAGACCGCCTCCGGCTGGCAGCAGGTCGACATCCCGGGCGGCGTCCACGTCCAGGCAGCGACGCAGTACATTGCTTCGTACTCGGCACCCGCCGGCCGCTTCGCCCAGGACGTGAACTTCTTCACAACAGCGGCAGGATCTTCGCCCATCCAGGGATTGGCCAGCGCATCGGGGGCGGCTAACGGCGTCTACGCGACCGCGACAGGAGCCTTCCCCAACCACACATATGCGGCCAGCAACTACTGGGTTGATGTGGTCTTCGTCCCCGATCCCCCCACACCGGCGGGCTCAGCGGTCGATGACGTCGGGTCCACGGCATTCGAGACGGCGCTTTCGGTGCCGGCCCCGGGAGTGCTGTCCAATGACGTAGGCAGCGGGTGGGTCGTCTCGGCCTGGTCGCAGCCGCAGCACGGTTCAGTAACCATGACGGGTTCGGGCGGATACACGTACACGCCGGCGGCCGGGTTCTCCGGACCGGACGCGTTCACTTACACGGTCACGGACACTGCCGGATCGACGGCGTCCGCCACTGTGCGCATCACCGTGTCCGCAGGGCCCATAGTCGCTGGTGACACTTTCACCCGGTCTGTCACCGGTGGCTGGGGCACCGCGGATCTCGGCGGCGCCTGGACGCCAGCCAACTCGGTGTTGAGTGTGGACGGCCAGCGCGGGGTTTTGGGCCTCTCTGCCGGGCAGAGCCGTCAGGTGTTCCTCAACAGCGTTAGCAAGAGGGATACCGACACCACCGCTTCGGTCCGACTGGATACCGCCCCGGGGGGAAGCGGAGCGTACGCCAGCGTCGTGGCGCGCCGCGTTGCTCCGGCGGTCGAGTACCGCGGGACTGCCAGGGTGCAGGCAAACGGCGCGGTGAGCGCGCTCATCTACCGGATGAACGGTTCGCAACCCGAGACTGTGATAGGACAGGAAGTCGTCGTCCCGGGATTGTCCGGCGCGCCGGGATCTACACTCTCGCTCCGGCTGAGGGCGTCCGGCACCAGTCCCACAACGCTTAGCCTCACCGTCTGGCAGTCCGGTTCGTCCGAACCCTCGCCTCAGGTGACGGCGAGCGACAGCACCGCAGCCCTGCAGGTGGCCGGCGTGCCCGGGGTTACTGCGGCGCTGTCGTCCAAGAGCGGGCCAACTGTCGTGCGGTTCAGCTTCGACGACATCGCCATCCGCTAGGGGGTCTGAAGGCACAGAAACTTAGCTTGTTAGCGGCGCGCCGTACGACATGGCGGGTTCCCGGTCGTCGTCGGCGTCCACCCAGGCCATGAAGTCCTTCAGCGTCATGAAGCAGTAGTAATCGCAGTACCGCAGGTTTTTCTTCTCCGTCTTGCTCATGCCGGTACTTCGATGCGGGCGCTTCGACGGATGGGATGAAGGAGGTTGCGACGGTCTATGGGGCCGGGGCCAGCCGCTCACCTTCGCTCGTGCCGGCGGCGGCGATGGCAAGCGCTAATGCGGAGGACACTTCCTCCGGTGTGCCCGACGCAGCCAGTTCGGTGAAGTGCGCGTATTCGGGCATCGACCGGTAAGCATCCCTCAACGAGTGAAGCTCACCGAGCGTTTCCGTGTCCGTGCCGCGTGCCAACACTCGCTGATGCGCCTGTGCAGGGTCGATCACCAGATGGATGACAACGTCAGGTTTTGGACACTTTGCCAGAAGAAAGGGAAGAAGCCGGCCCCGGGGAAGGCCCCGCGCGTGGCGCAACGCAAGCTGGCAGTGCAGGTGGCGGTCCATGATGACCAGGCCCGGATGCCTGTGCGCCCTGGCGTGGGAAACCACCACATTCGCAGTGCGGATGGCTGTCTCTACGGCGTCTGCGAGCCGTGGGTGAAGTTGTATGCCGAACTGGGCGCTCAGCAGGGACATCCTGCGCCGGCCTGCGTAGTTCCTCAGCAGCAGCGCTTCCTTGCCGGTCCGCCGTGCGGCTGCCACCGTTGCCCGTGCGGCGGTCGTTTTCCCCGATCCATCAATTCCCGTCAAGACAATCAGCAATCCAGCTCCTTCTCGTGGTGGCGGTGTCCGCGCCGGGATGCCCAAGCGGGGCCTTCCCGGTGGCAAGGCCGCATCGAGGGCAATATCTGACGGCTGTGTGAACAGCCCACAGCCCAGGACATGATGGGCTCGTAGGCACGCCGCAACCCCCGCCTACTACTACCAACGGTAGAGGCCGCTGTTTTGTCCCTTGACGGTGAACCGTCAGCCGTTGTTGCGCGCCCGGCTGGGCTGGACCCGCGGGGGTTCCCCGGGCATCTTGGGAAAGTCCGGCGGGAAGGGCATCTCCCCCAGCCCGGCCTCGACGTCCCTGTCCCACCATTCCAGGAGGAGATCGACGGTTCCCGCGCCGCCCGCATGCATACCCTCCCAGGGATCGCCGGAGGCTTTGAGCCGCTCCGGAACGGTGACGATGGTGAAGGCATTCGGATCGGCGGACACGAGCTCCTCCCAACGGATCGGGCACGACACCGTCGCATTGGGGAGTGCGCGCGGGCTGTAGGCGCCCGCTATGGTCCGGTCGCGGTTCGCCTGGTTGAAGTCGGCGAAAATGCGGGCGCCGCGTTCCTCCTTCCACCAGGCGGTGGTGACCTGGTCGGGAAGGCGTCGCTCGAGTTCGCGTGCCGCCGCGATGACCGCGTGCCGCACCTCCAGGAACTCCCGGGTCGGCTCGATCGGGGCAAAGACATGAAGCCCACGGTTGCCTGAGGTCTTAATGAAGGCGTCCAGCCCGGCCTCCGCGAGGACACGCCGCAACTCCTTCGCGACCGGAACGGCCTCCGCGAACCCGGTACCGGGCTGCGGGTCGAGGTCGATGCGCAGCTGGTCCGGATTGTCCGGGTTGCCGGCCCGCGAAGGCCAGGGGTGAAAGACCACCGTGTTCATCTGCACCGCCCACACGGCGGCGGCGATTTCGTCAATGACCAGCTGGGGGTGCTTGCGTCCGCTGGGATACACGACGTCGACCGAACGGATGAAATCCGGGGCACCTTTGGGCGGGTTCTTGGAAAAGAACTGCTCACCGTCCACGGTGTCCTTGAACCGCTGGAGCGTGACCGGCCGGTCCCCGTTCGCCGCCAGAAAGGCGTCCCCCACGTCCACCATGTACTGGGCCAGGTCCAGCTTGGTGAGTCCCAGCGCGGGCCAGACCACCCTGGCCGGGCTCGACACCCGCAATTCCCGGTCGCCGTGCGGACCGCTGACAGTGAGGTGGACTTCTTCCTTGGCCATGGGGACAACCTACCCCGGCAGCGGGGTCAGTTGAAGTGCGCAACGAGCACAGCCTTGACAGCGGCGACCCGCAGGGCGACGTCGCGGTCAGGGAACGGAGCCCAGGGCGAAGAACGGTGCGGCATGCATCGTGAAGCGAAACGGCCCGTGAACCGGCATGATGGACGCATGAAAACGCCAGAGTTCCCGATCACCTTCGAGGTCGGCGACGCCGCAGTGTCGGGCGTCTTTGCCGAGCCCGACGGCGCCTTCGCCACCCTGGTTGTCGCGCACGGCGCCGGTGCGGGGATGGACCATCCGTTCCTCGTGGGCTTCACGCGGGCGCTGAACGACATTGGCGTCGCCACCTTGCGTTTCAACTTCCCCTACCGGGAGGTAGGACGGAAATTCCCTGACAGGCCGCCGGCGGCAATCGCTGCCTGGCGGGCGGCCATGGACGCCGCTGCGTCCCGGTCCGCCGGCCGGCCGCTGTGGGCCGCCGGGAAGTCCTTCGGCGGGCGGATGGCCTCAATGGCCGTCGCAGAAGGCATGCCGGCGGCCGGGCTGGTCTATCTGGGCTATCCGCTGCACCCACCGGGCAAACCCGAAAAACTTCGCGATGAGCACCTCTACGGTCTGACGTTGCCAATGCTTTTCCTGCAGGGCACGCGCGACACGTTCGCCACCCCGGACTTACTGGAGGCCGTGGCCCGCAGAATCGGGCCTTCCGCGACGCTGGAGTGGCGCGAGGGCGGCGACCACTCTTTTGCCGTTGCCGGCGCCAAGCGTGGTGCCGACGAGGTGGGGGCGTCCCTGGCGGCCACGGTGGCAGAGTTCCTGAAGTCACACGGAAAAGAACCCGCGAACTTACTCCCCTAACCGACGTTACCGAACCGGCCCGAACCGTGGCGCACACGCGCTTCGATGGCGTCGGCGGCCGCCGCGGCCCCTCCCGCACTGCGGATAGTCTCGCTCATCGCGGCCAAGTTTCGCCGGGCCTGCAGGTCTGTGTGGAGCGCCGCGACTGTGGCCCGGAGAGCCTCGGGCCCGACGTCGTCTGCCGCAAGATGCCGGCCGAGACCGAGTTCTTCAACCCGGCGGGCGGTGGCAACTTGTTCGGGTTGCTGCGGCACGGCCACCAGCGGGACGCCGAAATAGAGTGCCTCCATGGTCGAATTCATGCCGGCGTGGGTAATGAAGACAGCGGTTTGGCGCAGTACCCGCAATTGCGGGAAAAAGGGCTGGACCTGGACGTTTGGCGCGATCGTCCCAAGATCGGCAAGGTTTGTCCGGTCCCCGACGGCCATGGCGACGTCCCAATCGCTGCCGCCGAAGGCGTCAAGGCACATCCGGAAGAAGTCGGGCCGGCGGTTCAGTGGGGTGGTCCCCAGCGAAATGAAGAGCAGCGGACCCGTTCTCTTACGGACCCATTCACCGTCGTTGTCCCGCCCGCCCACGCTGGGGCCCACAAAGCGGAACCGGTCATCGAATGTCTCCCCCATGGGCTGGAACTCGCGGGGAAGGAACACGATGTTGAATGGGGCAGGCGGCCCATCGAACATCCGCGGGGTCCGCACACCTTGCTCGGCCGCGAACTCCGCCAGCAATCGGCCCATGGCCAACGCCACCTTCGCCAACTCATCTGCGCCTCCCGGGGGCGGGACAGGCATCAGCGATCTCAGCGAAAAATGTTCGTTGCTGGCATAGGTGGGCATGAGGGCGATGGCCGGGGCACCGATCTTTTCTGCGGCCATGCTGCCGCTGAGGGTCATCGCGTCAAAGCAGACAGCGTCCGGCGGGTCCTGCCGCAGGCGGTCCACCAATGCCGGAAAGCTGGATCTGATGTCCTCGAACACTCGGTTCATGATCGGCAGCATCAGGTGCGCCTGCGCTCGCTGCCCCGGCCCCAGGGCAGGCAGCGACGCCATCCAGTTCCCGCCTGAAGCGTAAAAGAGTGCCCCGGCGCTGCGGATCCGCGGTCCAAAGTCGGCCGATGTGAAGTACGTAACCCTGTGCCCCCGGCCCGCGAGCTCCGCCACCAGCGGCAGGGTCGGGTTCACGTGTCCGTAGGCGGGAATCGAGACGAACGCAAGGTGCATGGCCATCACTCTTCATCGCTTGGCTGAGATCACGCTTTATTTGCCACTTGACCGGCCTGTTTGCCCGGCGTTCCGCGGGCCTGCGGTCCGCCGGCGTCGTGCAACTTCATCATGCCCCTGTTGCCCGGGCGGCGCGAGAGCTCAGCCGGCGGCGCCGGGCTGCGTGCCCCGGCGGTCAGCTCCGGGGCTTGGCCCGGGCTGTCGCGGGCGCGGTCCACGGGTCTTCGGGCCACGGGTGCCGGGGATAGCGGCCGCGCATTTCCGCACGGACCTGCGCGTAGGGCCCGGACCAGAACGACGCGAGGTCGTCCGTCACGGCCAGGGGCCGGCGGGCCGGCGAGAGCAGGTGGAACAGCACCGGCACGCGCCCGTCTGCCAGCCGGGGCGTCTCTGCCCAGCCAAAACACTCCTGCAGTTTAACCGCCACGACCGGCCTGCCGGTGCTGTCTCCGGCGTCCGGATAATCGATCCGGATCCGTGACCCGCTGGGGACCGCCAGCGACTCAGGCACCAGCTCCGCCAGCCGGGCCGCCTCGGGCCACGGCAGCAGCCGGCCCAGCGGGCCGGTGAGGTCGATCCCGTCAGTGGATGCCCCGCCGGCCAGGGCCGCGAGTTCCGGGGCCAGCCATTCGTCCAGCCGGGCCAGCAGCGCCGGCTCGGAAACGTCGGGCCATGACCCGCCCAGCTCCCGGTGCAGGAGGGCAAGACGGCGGCGCAGGCCGTCCGCCGCCGTCGACCATCCGATGGTCGCCAGCCCCTCGCTCGCCAGGGCGCGGGCTACAGCTGCGCGGCCCTCCTCCGCAGACGGCCGTACCGGGGTGGACGACAGCACGATCGCGCCCAAGCGGCGCTCCCGCCGGGCCGAGACGCGGCCCTGGCTAAACCGCGCCTGCAGCGTTTCGCTCAGGAGATTGCGGGCGGCGGCCTCGGCGGTGTCCGCCGTCAGCGGCGCCGCAGAGCGGATGACGGCGCCGGTCCCGGCGGCGGCACGCCCTTGCGCACGCGATACTTCGGCCACGCCCAGCCAGTCGTGCCCGGACAGGGGGCTCCCGGCCGGCAGCCCGGCCCGCGTTCCGGACGTGAGCAGGTACTGTGCCGGGCCCTCGCCGGGAACGCGGCGCGCCACCCGGTCCGGGAAAGCCAGCGCGACGACAAACCCGATCGCCTCCGCGGCGCCCACCGCCCCAGTCGGCGCGACGCCGGATGACTTCTGGGGCCGGGCGCCGAAGGACTCCTGGCGCGCGATCGACTCCATCCGCCGGACGTCCTCCGCCCAGCGCCGGGACCCGGGATCCCGGCCCGTCCGCAGTGCGGTGACCAGGCGCGTGAGGTCTGCGCCCGGGGCGCGCTGGTCCCCCGAGACCAGGGCGACAGCCTCGGCCGCCGTGCGGTGGCCCACTGTCGCTGCGCCGTCCAGCAGGGCGCGGGCAAGCCTGGGGTCCGTCGGGACCCGGGCCAGGATCTTGCCCAGCTCGGTGGCGTGACCGTCAGGAGCGACGGCGCCAAGTTCCCGCAGCACTTCGACGGCCTCGTCCATGGCGGCCTGGGGCGGCACGTCCGGCAGGGCCAGTCCCCGGCCGCCGGGGGCGCCCCAGCACGCCAGGAGCAGGGCGGCACCGGTCAGGTCAGCCGCCGCTATCTCCGGCGTCTGGTGCGCCGGCGCGGCGCCAAAGGCCCGTTGGTCATAGCAGCGGATCACAGTGCCCGGACCCTGGCGTGCGGCGCGGCCCGCCCGTTGTTCCGCGGACGCCCGGGAGCAGGATACTGTCACGAGGCCGGACATCCCGCGGCTGGCGTCGCGGCGCGGCTCGCGGGACAGCCCGGAGTCGACCACCAGCCGGACGCCCGGGACCGTGAGGGAGGACTCGGCGAGGGCGGTGGAGACGATGATCCGGGCAGCCCCGCCGGGCTCACGCCCGGAGACGGCGCGGTCCTGCTCCGCCGGCCCGGCCTGGCCGTGGAGTTCCAGGACCTCGGCGCCGCTCCGGCCGCGCAGGCGCGCGGCAATGTAGGAGACCTCCCAGGCGCCAGGAACGAAAACCAGGGCGTCAATGTCCCGTCCGCCAGCCAGCGCGGCGGCGTGCCCCGCAGCGGCCGTGTCCGCCACGTGGTCCAGGAAGGCCCGGGCCACCCCCCGTTCGTCCAGCCGCGGCACCGACGCGGGGGCCCATTGCACCTCAAGCGGGAACAGCGCGGACGGGCAGTCGACAACCGGTGCCGGGCCGCCGTCGTCGTCGTTTCCGGCCGCCGTTTCACCGATCAGTGCGGCGAAGCGGGGCGCGTCGAGGGTCGCCGACATGGCCACGAGCGTGAGGTCACCGCGCAGCTCGCGGACTTCAATGAGCATGCCCAGGAGGAGGTCGGTCTCCAGCCCGCGCTCGTGGACCTCGTCGAGGATCACGGCGTCGATGCCCTCGAGCCCCGGTTCCGCGAGGAGGCGGCGCAGCAGGATGCCGGGGGTAACGAACTCGATCAGGGTCCCAGGACCCGTCTGGCGTTCCCCGCGGACGGTGTAGCCCACGCGGTCACCGAGCCGGGTGCCGTCCAGGGCGGCCAGGCGCCGGGCGGCCGCACGGGCAGCGACGCGGCGCGGCTGGGTGACCACGATCCGCGGACCGCCGCCGCGCCAGTCTCGCCCGCTGTTTGCGACGTTGCCGTTTGCGATGTTGGCCAGCAGGGGCGGGACAAGCGTCGTCTTGCCCGTGCCCGGCGGAGCCTGCACCACTGCCGACGCCCCGGCACCGCCGCCGTGCAGTGCCGTCGCGAGGGCGCCCAGCGATTCCGCAAAGGTCAGGCCCGCCCCGATGACGCCGAGGTCGAAGAGGCCCTTGGAGCAGGCGGGGTCCAGGCGTGCGGTCGTGGAAGTCACGCCTCCATTGTCCCCGCAATTCACGCCCAGGCTGCCGATGGCGGCCCTGCGCCGGGCGCGCGCCGGGCGCCGAAGTCGCCGGAACCGTGCGAGCACGCCGGAAGATTCCAGCGAATTAGCACGGTTCCGGCGACTTCGATTATGGGATACCGGTTGGATTAGATGCAGCGAAGGCGGGAGACTGGATCAACTCGATCACGAAAGTGGGAACCACATGATCAATCTCAAGCAAGACGCAGAGGGTTTCATCCGCATGAACAGGCATTTCCCGGAAAAGTCGCTGATCAGCATCACGTTCACCGATGGCTCCGAGCAGGTCTACTCCGGGCACCGGCTCAACGGCCTTTACGACGACGCCGTGGCGGAGTACCGGGCCCAGAACCACCTGGACGCAAAGGGCTTCTCGCGGGCCCCCAAGAAGACGGTCCACCCCGCGAACAAGATCGAGTTCGTTCCAGTGAACGCTGGAATGGACCCCTAACGGCTTGGACACTTAACTGCGCCCCGGCATCCACAACAGCCGCCTGAGACAGTCGGCCCTGCCAGCTGGGGCCGGGGCCGGGTCAGCCGTCACCTGCTGGTTTAGCTGACGCCGATCGCACCCTGCCCGTGCGTGGGGCGGCGGAGGGCACGGGCGCGGATGCGGAGATCGTTGTCGTGCACCCGCCGGTCGACGCCAGGCACGGGTGTGGGGGCGGTCCTGGTCCGCGGCGCCGGCGGCCTTGCGGGAGACTCCTCCGGGCATTGGTCGCTGATCAGCCCCATGCCGGCGTACTCGCGCATGGCCCGGATGCCGGCAACCGCGGCGGGCTTGTCTACAAAGCCCTTGGAGACGGCCAGTACTGCCCCGTCCGGGGCCCTGAGCCGGAACCTGATGCAGGCATCGGCATCCACGAAGAGTTCAAATGTGCCGGCCATGACGATCCTCCGATTTGTGGGCTCCTCGCCGGGACATCATCGCCTCGGAGTAAAGGAGAGCTTCGCTGCTGCCCACTGGTTTGGTTTGTCTACACTGGTTTGGTTTGCCTATGCGGCTGACAAAGCCAGCTGCGTCTTATTAGTCTCGCTGCGGGCCTGAAACGCCCACAAGGCCGGCCACGTAAATCCTAGGTAAATAGCACCCAACAACGCTGTGCGCGGGGGCCACCATGGTCCGTCGCGGGCCATGAAAAATGCCGCCGCCGCGCCTTACGCAGGGCCCTACACAGGCGGCCAATGGTCGCGGCAGTAGGCGGCGCCACTGGGGGACGACGTCGGGCTGACCTGGTCCCAAGAGGGGGCGACGGCGTCGCCGCCTTCGGAAGGCTCTTCCGCCTCCGCAATGCGGCCCGCATCGCCGGGAAGCCAGGTCATGACTGAATCGTTGGACAAACGTACCCCCATTGTTCTTGGCTGAAGGCGCACCGGCTCGCATTACGGACCGCCATGCGCCTCATGCAACAGTAGCCGGGAGGACTGACCCTAAAACAGGGACTTTGGACCGTATCGGCGGACGCCGCTGGCGCCTAGGCCTACCGTCCACATGCCGCCGGTCAGGCTGCTGGCGTCCAGCAGCGCGGCGATGTTCCTGTCGACACGTAGCTTCCTCTAGTGGCCCGGACCTAAGCTTGCCGCATGCTACTCCTGCCGTCCGTTGCATGGCTGACAGTCCTGCTGCCGGCACTTGTGCCGGTTGCGGGGTGCGCGAGGGTTTGCCCGACAGTCGCCTGGGCCAACTTCGTGACTGTGGTCCTGGATGGAGACACCCGCAACGTGTGCTGGGTTCAGCTGTGCACCCCGGACTCATGTTCCCGGGCGACGGAGAGCCCAGCAGCGCAGGCCGCGCCTCCGACGGCAACCGCGACTCCAACCGGGGCCAACGGTCTCGATTTCGCGCCCGATGGCGGTCCCGCCGTGCATCGCATCATGGCCGAGAAGATCGGCTCGGACAGTTGGCGGTTTGGGTTCGAGATGGATTCCCCCGGGTCAGTGATAGTCCGCGCTCTCGATCCAACAGGAAAGACTCTCGCCGAGAAAAAGACGTCCTTGGCGTGGCAGCGGACCGGTGAAACGGTCGGATGTGGCGCGCCGGAGACAGCATCACCCGTCACCCTGACGGTCAACGCTTAGCGCTGGCGAGCGGTATGGCTGCCCGGCGAATTGTTTAGTCCACGCAGAGGCAGAAGGGGTGGCTGGCCGGGTCGAGGAATACCCGGAAGGTAGTGCCCGGCTGCACTTCCGCCTTGGTGGCCCCCAGTTCTATAGCGACCTTCTCGCCTTCGTCCAGGTCCGGCACCATCAGGTCCAAGTGCATCTGCTGTGGCACCTCCTGGCCCGGCCATTCCGGTGCCCGGTAGCCGTCCACCTGCTGGAACGAAATGCAGTCGCGGCCGTCCTCAGGGCGGATCTCGGCCCAGTCGCCGTCAACCTTCACCTGCCAGCCGAGCAGGGCACCATAAAAGCCCGCGAGGGCCCCGGCGTCGGGGCAATCAATGACGAGACCTGGGAAGCGTGCGATAGCCATACCGGAATGCTACCGCCGGAAATTGAGCCCGTCCCGTAAAGCTCTTGAATGACATAATCCACCGCCGTGCCGGGGATGGGTCTGTTGGTCCTCCGCGTCGAAAAAGCAACCGTCAACACCCCGGATGGCGATGAGGTCTGGCGGACGTTCGCATCAGCGAGCGCCGTGGTCACCGGCTTCAAGTGCTGGGTCACCGGCGGACGTGCCATCCTCAAACGGTTCGGCAATGCCGACTGCCTTGTACGGCTTTAACTAGTCCCCTTGACACGCCCGGTGGCGGAGTCTAGGACTGGCCTTGTCACGTCCCATCCCCCAGCCTAGGAGTAGCCATGGAGACCACACCCTACGGAATCGTGCACTTTTTCCGGGGAGGCACCAAGGAGCAGTACGAGGCGTCGCTGGCGGCCGTCCATCCAGGCGAGGGGCGCCTGCCGGAGGGTCAAATCTTCCACGCCGCCGGGCAGTCAGCGGGCGGTTGGACCATTATGGCCGTCCATGACTCGAAGGCGAGCTGGGAGAAGTTCCGGGACACGATCCTCATGCCCCGGATGCAACAGGGAATTGAGGGCGGCTTCACCGCTCAGCCCGAAGAGACGGTCATCGACCTCTACAAGGTCCTGCCCTGAAGTACCGGCCCGGAAGTACCGGCGGGTCGGACCGTGCCGAGCCGCAGGTGGCCCGCTCATGGGCCAGCAGGGCCCTCGGGCACGTTGCTCGTCGTGGCGGGTGAAGACACTGCGGTGCCGGACCCGGGTCCCCACCGCCGGGCAGGTCGGGCGGATTGCCGCTGAACGTCCGCAGCCTGTCAGCCGGAGACTCAGGACGGTATTGGTCGGACCACCAGGACCGGGCACGGCGAGTGGCCGGCCACCTGGGCAGAGACCGATCCGATGTGCAGGCCCGGGAAGCCCCCGTGCCCGCGGGAGCCGACCACCACGAGATGGGCTTCCCGCGCGGCGTCCAGAATTGCCGATGCCGCCGAGTCGCTGTGGACGGTCTTCGTCACCACGTTCACGCCCTCCGCGGCACGCGCCGCTTCCGCGCAGAGGGCCTCAGCTTGCTGCTCGGGAGACGCTTCCGCCACGACTTCCCCTGCGGCGGTTTCCAGCAGCGCGGGGTACCACGACATCGGCGCCTTGCTCCATACAGTCACTATCCGCAGCTCGGCATCGCGGTACCGGGCCTCGTCCACGGCCCATTCGAGGGCGCCGCGCGACTGCTTGGAGCCGTCAAACCCGACTACAATCACAAAGGGATCCGAATTTGTCATGATTCCAGACTTTCACCGCCGGCAATGGGTGCCCAGAGGCCTCCGGCCCTCAGCGGATTACCTTGCTCCTGATCTGTTCGAACTCAGCGGCGCTGATGGTTCCAGCGTCCAGGAGGGCCTTGGCTTTGGCGATCTCGTCGGCCGGGCTGGCCATGGCCGCGTGGCGGATGTACCCGATGTCCTCTGCTTGATCGCGGCGCCCCCGGTCAACGGACCGCATGGCCATTCCCTCACCACGGGCCGCCAAATACACCAGCAGGGACAGGAAAGGAAAGAAGATCAAGAAGAAGATCCACACCGCTTTCCACCAACCGCTCAACTTATGGTCGCGGAATAGATCATTAATCACCGCGAAGATCGCAAACAAATAGGCAAAGAACACCAAGGCACCGAAGAACCACCAGAAGACGTCCCAAAAGTCTTCCCAAAGACTCACGGGGATTCCCTACCTTCCTCTTCCGCTTCCGCTAAAGGCGGCGACATCCGTGGACTCAACCCGGGCGGGGACAACGGTTTACCACCGGGTCTTTGTGGCGCCGCCGGTCCCTAGCACTTGAGCTGGCTCCTGAGGTCGCTTGCCGCGGCCTGCAGCTTCACTGTCTCGTCCCGCAATGAACTCGCCGCCTGGGTCAGGGTCGCGTCGTTGGACACGTTTTTGACAGCCGATTCAAGGTTCTGCTCTGCCGTTTTCACCGCGTCCACCCGGTCCTTCGCCACATCCTGGGACTGTTTGATCATTTCCTCGTAGGCCTTCGTCACCTGGTCCCGCGCCGTCTTTACTTGTTCCACCGTGGCGCTCGGCTTCACGGTGTCCTTGAAATTGGTCAGGGAAGCCGCATAGGAGCTGGCAGCAGCGCAGGCCTGCGACACGTTTTCCTGCGGGGTTGGCGCGCAGCTGGTTAACAGCGCAGCGGCCGCCACGAGCGCGAATGGCCCGGCAAATACGCGATGTGGTCTCATCACTGGAGAATCCTTCCTAAAGGGATCGTCCGCCGTGAGCCCGGCACGTACCGACGGCTACCACAAGTGTCGATCCCGCATTCACCCGCGGCCTCACCCGGTGCGGGTGAACTTCCCGGCCCCCAGCCACTTCCCGCCGTCGGGTCAAACGATGCCGCGCTTGGCGGCCGTTTTTAGGGCATCGCGCCGGCTCCCGGCCCCGAGCTTCCGGTAGATGGACCGTTCGTGCGTCTTGACCGTGTTGACCGAAATGTACAGCGCCTCCGCAATTTCGGCCGCGGTCATGATGGAACGCATATAGGCCAGGACCTCGCGTTCGCGCTCGGTCAGGCTCCAGTAGGACTGCGTCCGAAGCCGCGCATCACCCTGGCTGTCACGTGCCATGAGGGCTGCGATGAAGGATTCGTGGGCGGTGCCCCAGACAGCGTGCTGCACGAGCAATTCTGCGAGTTCCTCTCGTCGCTCCGCAAAGGGGCGGAGGACGGCTCCTGGCTCGGCCCGGTGGACCGCATGTTCAATCCGTTCATGCGCCGTGGCGGTATCCCCGGTTCCGTGCGCCACAAGCGCCTCGGTCAGACTCACGCAGGTGTCGACATACGAATTGCCGCGACGATGAGCCAGTGACTCCGTGCAGCGTTGGGCAGCGGCGATCTCCCCCCCGCGACGCAGCAGCTCCGCCAGGAGCGTATCCACCAGTGCCCCGTGCCCGCCAGCACCCAGGGGTTGCGCGACAGCCAACGCCCCGTCCAAGTCGCCTTGGGCCTCGGCGACCTTCGCCACGGCGATCGTGTGCAAGGCGTTCCATGACACGCTGTACAGACCACGTGCGTGGAAGGACTCCAGCACCGAGCTGGATTCGGCAAGCCGGGCCGGGTCGCCGGTGGCACAATCAGTCAGAACCCGATAAATGACACTCAGCGGCCCGGACGGGAACAGGTCACTGCCCAATCTCTGGGCCTTCGCCAGGTAGGTTTGCGCAGCGGTCAGGTTGTCATTCCAGTAGCACGCAATTCCGCGTGCCAGCCAGGCCGGAGCCATCCGCTCCTGCGAACTCCAGCCGAGTGCGTCTCCCCGCTCCACCGCCCGTGTGGCATGCTCTGAGGCCTGAGCCAGATCACCGGCTCCGGCAAACGCCAACGCCAGATCGGCTTGGGCGCAGGTCTCAGTCCCCTCCAGCTGCTCGGGGACGCCGGTCCCGCCGGCCGCCTGGAGCAAGGCGGCCGCGAGTTCGCCGGTGCGGTGCAGCCGAAATTCCGCCTGGGCCAGTAAGAAGAGTCCTGACGAACAGGCGGCGGAGTGGCCGTCTGCGGGAACGCCCCTTCTTGGCCGGCCGGCTTCAGCCGGGGCGGGGTGGGGATCCGTGCGGCCGATGCCGGGCATCGATTCGAAGTGGGCCCGGCACCCCTCAAGCCTCCGGCGGCGAAGCGCATCCAGGACAAAGGTCCGCGATAGCGCCCGCTCGGTAAGCTCGGACGCTGCGGTACTGTCGCCTGCAAGTTCCCGGCAGACGGATCTGATCATCAATATCTCGGGGTCCTCGCTCCACGGCGTGGGCAGGTCCCGGCACAGCCGTTCAAGGGTCTGGGCGTCATTGCCGAGCACGAAGTCGAGCCAGTGCGCTCCCAGCGACATCACGGCCTGGCGTGGAGCGCGCCCTTGCAGCGCCTGGGTTGCGCACTCGACGACGTCGGCGTCCTGGTAGTACCGCGCCGCAACGCGGTGCAGACGCTCGGCAAGGAGGGGGTCGCGCCGCTCCAGGATTCGCCGGCACTGCGCCGCGAACAGGGAATGCCAGCGGTACATCGATTCACCGCCGCGGTAATCGTGCTCCTGGATGAAGAGGCCGTTGCGAATGCATTCCTCGAGCAGCACGCCGCCGTGCGGCCGGCCGTAAAGTTCGACGGCGAGCCGGCGGCCTAGCCAGTCGCAGGTAGTGGCTCGCAAGATGAACTCCGCCAGCGACGGTTCGAGCTGGTCGAGGATCTCTTCCGCGACGTAGTCGGCGAGCGGTACGTGCTTGGCCGTGGTGCCCGGCGTCGTAGTGACCGGCACTTTGCCGGACTGCGCCAGCGCGACGATGCTCGCGTGCACGGCGACCGGCCAGCCGGCAGTCATCGTCCAGAGGGATCCAGCGTCGAAGGCCGCGTCTTGTCCGAGCGACCAGGCAAACTGCGCCACTTCCTCCTGGGTGAAGGCAAGCTCGGGGGCCCGCAATTCGCCCAGGCCCTCTCCGTACCGGAACCGTTCCAGCTGGATGGGCGTATGGCCCCGTCCTGAGAGGACCAGCCGCAATGATGGGGGCGCCGACGCCGCCAGCACCCCCACTATTCCGTTCGCCAGCCCCGGCCCGGCCAAATGGACATCGTCAATCACCAAGACAATCGGCTCCGTGAGTTCCTCGAGGGCCCGCAGCAAAAGGTCGTAGGAGGCGGCCCGGTCATGGGCGAGGCCCTGGTCAAGGGCCAGCAGTGCGTCGCTGCCCGGCAGGGGCAACGTGCTGGCCGCACGCTGGATTGCCCCGACAACCCCGTGAAACAGCCGGGCGGGTTCGGTATCGAACCGATCGAGCGACAGCCAGGCGCACGGCAGATCGCAGTTCCGGACCCAGTCTCCCAGGAACGTGGACTTGCCGTAGCCGGCCGGCGCTGCCACGAGCGTCAGCCGGTGCGAATCGGCGGACGCGGACAAGGCGTGTTCGAGACGCGGACGCGCCAACGCTCCGAGGCCGCGCAAGGGTGGCCGGATCTTGAACTGAGGACCAGGCAGCCATCCGACATTTGGCGTTTCTCCCACGTAGCACATGCTAGGCCGCCGCAAAAGGGCCCTAACAGGGCGCAAAGACCCCTTGTGCGCCTCCGCGTGGTGCGTCCAAATAGCGGTCGGCGCTACACATCTACGGCGCGTCGTGAATTGCGGGGGCGGGGGTATCATCAGTCATGGCGACGAAGCCCGGAAGCCAGCCGGACCCGATTTTCCTTCACGACCTCGACAAAGCCGGCCGGAGGCAGGTCCTTATTTGGGCGGGAATACGTCTGGCCGCATTTACGGTGCTCATCCTCTCCCTGTACTTCGTAATTCCGGTAGGGGGATTCAACCAAGCCAATCCTGCGGCCGCATGGATCCGTCTGGCGGCTATCGTCCTAGTCTTTCTCGCCGCGCTGTCCCTGCAGTTACGGATGATACTTGCAGCGCACATCCCCCAGGTCCGGGCGGCCGTGACCGTGGTCGAGGCCCTTCTCATGTTTCTGTGTCTTTTCTCGCTGCTTTACGTGTCTCTGTCTTTGACAGACCCGTCGTCGTTTAGCCATCCGCTCACCAAAACAGACGCCCTATACTTCACAACGTCCACCTTTGCCACCGTCGGGTTCGGCGACATTACACCGGTGAGTCAACTGGCGCGGTCAGTGGTTTCGGTCCAAATGATTGCTGATTTGGGGGCCCTCCTATTAGTCGCCAAAGTGGCCTTTTTCGCGGCGGGCCGGCGTCTGGGCCTGGGAGCCTAACCCGCCTTCGCCATCACCCGAAACGGATGATGCAGGGCCAATTGGCAGCAGCTTGGCGGGAAATGCAGCCGTGACAACCCAAAACCCGTGGCAGGCCGGCGACGCGGTGTGCCCATGGACACCGCGTGGCATGAGCGGCGGCCTTTTGCCCGCAGGGTTAGATCACCCGGTGTGGGTGGGGCTGCACGAACGGCCCGAGTGGACAATGAAAATTGTCATGAGTGCCCAACCGCGGTACATCGGGCCCGGTCGACGAGTTGCTACCTAGGCGGTACCCCATGTCTCTCCAAGAACAGCCCCCGAGCTCCGGCAGCACCGAACAGGAAGAAATACTGCGGCTACGGGCAGAAGTTGCCCGGTTGCAGCGCGAGCGGGACGACGCCAGGCAGGCCCCGCCGAGGCCCTCCGGACCACGCCACCCGGGGCTGGCCCGCCGGATAGTGGCCATCGTGCTGGTGGTCCTGACCGGCGTGTTGGCCTTCGCCGCTGTGCCTGCCATGTATTTGCGCAGTGAAGTCCTCGACACCGATCACTATGTGGCAACGGTGGCGCCGCTGGCGTCGGACCCTGCGATCCAGGCCGAGATCGCGGACAAAGTGACACAACAGATCACCGACTCCGTGGACTTCGAGGCCATCACCCGGGATGCGCTCAACGAACTCAGTAAGACGGCGCCGCGCGCGGCCGCGGTGATCACTGGACTGGCACCGGTGATTGCGGAGCAGACCAAGAACCTCATTCATTCCACTGTCTCCAACTTCGTGACCACACCGCAGTTCCAGGATCTTTGGATCCAGGTGAACCGGGTGGCGCACCAAGGCATCGTGAACCTCGCCACCGGCAGCACGGGCGGCGCCGTAAGCATCGATCAAAGCGGCACGGTGACAATCTCCACCAAGGAGATCGTTGCCCGGGTCAAGACTGCACTCGTCGACCAGGGGGTCGGCATCGCCGCCAGGATCCCGGACATTGACAGGCAGATCGCACTGTTCCAGTCACCCGAACTGGTCCGGGCCACGAACGCCATCAGAACGCTGGATGCGACCGCCCCAATATTGGCGTGGCTAACGGTAATTACCGCCGTAGGTGCAATCGCGGTGGCCCCAAGTGGCCGGAAACGGAGCACTACGAGCGGTGTCGGCTTGGCCGTGGCCATAGCCATGGCGTTGCTGGCGCTGGCACTTGTCATCGGGCGCGCTGTCCTCCTGAATTCGATCCCGCCGGGTTCTGTCACCCCGGCCGCCGCTCAAAACCTGGTCGAGACACTCCTGGTGCCGCTGCGCACCAGCCTGCGCCTCATCTTCGTGGTCGGACTCATCATCGCTCTGGCCGCGTTCTTGGGCGGCCACTCGCGTCCGGCGGAGTTTGTCCGGCACGGCCTGGCGACTGCGGGAGACTACATCACCGGGAAGGTCGGAGCAGGCCAAGCCAAACCGTGGCAACTCTGGTTGGCCCGCTACCGGCGAATATTGGAAGCCGTGATCGTCGGAATCGCTGTGCTGGTACTAATCTTCTGGCAGGACCCGACGGCGGCCGTCGCCATCTGGACGGCGGTCCTGGCCGTGCTGGCCATTCTCCTGGTCGAACTGCTGTGCCGCCCTGCCGTTGCTCCCGGCCCCGGCGGCGAACCAGCAGTCACGGGCGGCGAGCCGGTTGTCGCCGATACCGTCGCCGTGCCCGCCGGAGGTCCCGCCGCTGGGACCGCCCCACAGCCCACGGCCGAGTCCGCATCGGGGACTCCCCACGGGCCGGCCACGGCGGCTGGTTCCCCGGAGACCGCCCCAGCAAGATCCGCCAGCGCGGATGGCCCCCCGGACGAGCCGAATCCCACGCTCCGTCTCCCCTGAGGGATGGTCTCCCCTGAGGCCACGGATCCGCTGCGGGACAGACGCCTGGTCAGGGAGGGTCCTTGTGTTGCGCCGCGGCCGGCTCGGCACGTTGCCGCCAGCGCTGGGCTGGCGGCGCAGACGCCGGTACAGCTAGGGGGCTGTCGGCGAGAACGGGAAGAGGTCTTCTCCTCCTCCGTGCACCACAAGGCACGTAGATTCCGGTATTTCCTTCCAGGCCCCCTGCAGATCCCCCAGCGGCTCGGAGACCACCACGCGCGCGTCGGAGGAGAGCTCTTGGAGCATGGGGTTGTCCGGGTACTGGGCGCGAAGCGTGGAGATGTCGGCACTGTGGTAGAGCGTCCGCGACATGCCTTCACTCGAGTAGCGGAACGCCCATGTGCTCTCGCCGTCGGTGGTTGCCACAGTCATCTGGATGGGGTACTGGATGCCGTGGCGCCTTCCAACGTCTTCAATCAGTCCCACGGCAGAGGCGACCGCAGCTCGCGGGTCCTGCTCCAGGCCGAAGGTGAGCGCGACGTAGAAGAACAGCTCCGAGTCCGTCGC
>JBKPBZ010000138.1:0-11289 GCA_046727115.1 Actinomycetota bacterium
GAACGCATTTCCGAACGCCTCGGCGTCGTTGCGATCTCCACCGGAGACATCTTCCGCGCCAACGTCAAGGGTGAGACTCCGCTCGGCGTCGAGGCCAAGAAGTACATGGACGCCGGCGACTTCGTCCCGGACAGCGTTACCAACAAGATGGTGCGCGACCGTCTCAGCGAGGACGACGTCGAGGCAGGTTTCCTGCTGGACGGCTACCCCCGCACCACCGCACAGGTGGACTACCTCGATGAGATCCTGGCCGGCGCCGACCAGAAGCTCGACGTCGTCCTCCAGCTCACCGCGGACGACGAGGAACTGGTCACCCGCCTCCTGGGCCGTGCCAAGGAAACTGGCCGCAGCGACGACAACGAAGGCGTTATCCGTCACCGGCTGGACCTGTACCACGAGCAGACCGAACCCGTCGTGGCCAAGTATGCCGAGCGCGGCATCCTGACCCAGGTGGACGGCATCGGCCGCATCGACGAAGTCACCGAGCGCGTCATGGAAGCGATCAAGTCGGCCCAGGCCGCCTGATCCTCACCCGCTGATCCGCGCTTGCGCACTGAGCTCACACAGCACCCAGACGCAGCACACAAGGGCGCGTTCCGTACCATCGTGTACGGGACGCGTCCTTCGCTGTTGGACGGCCGCAGGCGGTCCGTTCCGCGCCGCTGTGCCGGTGCGGGAGAATAGAGCTTGACGACTTGGGTTGATGACCCACGATGGAGGCCCGGGCGAAGCGCCACCGGACCGCGAGAGAAAACACTGAGGTACAGATGGCATTCGGCCAGGCACGCATTGAATACAAGACCAACGCCCAGATGCGCACGATGCATGAGGCCGGGCTCGTCCTGAGCCGCGCACTGGATGCTGCGGTGGCTGCTGCGGCCCCGGGTGTCACCACGGCCCAGCTGGACGAGGTCTTCGCGGCCGTGCTCCAGGACGCCGGCGCCAAATCGAACTTCCTCGGCTACCACGGGTTCCCGGCCACGATCTGCACCTCGGTGAATGAAGAAGTGGTCCACGGCATCCCCGGCAACCGCGTGCTCCAGGACGGCGACATCATCTCGATCGACGGCGGCGCGATCGTGGACGGCTGGCATTCCGATTCGGCGCGGACCGTGATTGTCGGCACCGCTGATCCGGAGGACGTGCGCCTGTCCGAGGTCACCGAGGGAGCCATGTGGCGGGGCATCGCCGCCCTGGCTACCGGAAAGTTCGTGGGCGATATCGGCAACGCGGTGGACGACTACGTCTCCTCCGTGCCCGGCAAGCCGCTGGGCATCCTGGAGGACTACGTGGGTCACGGCATCGGCTCCGAGATGCACATGGCACCGGACGTGCTGAACTACCGTACCGGCCACCGCGGGCCGAAGATCCGCCCGGGGCTGTGCCTGGCCATCGAGCCCATGCTGGTCCGCGGCAGCATCGACACGGCCGTCCTCGATGACGACTGGACCGTCGTCACCACGGACGGCAAGCGCTCCTGCCAGTGGGAGCACTCCGTCGCCGTGCACGAGAAGGGCATCTGGGTTCTCTCGGCACCGGACGGGGGAGCGGCGAAACTGGCGCCTCTCGGCGTCGTGCCCGTCCCGATCCCCTGACGCGCACGTTTTCTGGCGACGCGCAAAATCCCTGGTGACACCCGAATACGGGTAGCGCCAGGGATTTTGCGCGTCGCAGGGTAGTTGTCGCCGCGCTGCAGGTGGCGGTTTTGCGCCGGAGCGCACAATAGAGCCATGGAAGCAACGGGAGCGATCACCGACGTCGCCGGGATCCGGATAGGCCATGTCCAGAAGTCCGACGGCGGCTGGCTGAGCGGGGTAACGGTGGTTCTGCCGCCGCCGGGAACGGTGGGCTCGGTGGACGTCCGGGGCGGCGGCCCCGCGACGCATGAGACGGACTCGCTGGATCCCACCACGCTCTCCCAGGCCGTGGACGCCGTGGTCCTCACCGGGGGCAGCGCCTATGGCCTCGCAGCCGCGGGCGGCGCCATGCGGTGGTGCGAGGAGAACGGCCGCGGGTTCCCGGTCCCCGGCGGGCTTGTTCCGATCGTGCCGGCGGCCGCGATCTTCGACCTGGGCCGTGGCGGCGATTTCTCCGCCCGCCCCGGCGAGGCGATGGGCTACGAAGCCACGGCCGCAGCTGCAGCGCAGCCGGAAGGGCACGACGTCGAACGCGGCAACGTGGGCGCCGGCACGGGAGCGGCAGTCGGCCGGGGCGCCTACAAAGGGGGAGTGGGCACAGCCTCCCTCACCCTAGACAACGGCGTCGTTGTAGCCGCCCTAGCGGTAGTCAATGCGCTGGGGCTCCCTTTTGGTACATCGCCGCAACGGGCGGAACCCGGGGCGGACGGCCCAAGCGCATCGGAACCCGGGAAGGGCAAGGAGCCGCCGCCGCTCAACACCACCCTCGTCGTCGTCGCCACCGATGCCGTCCTGGACAAGGCCGACTGCAAGCGGACGGCGTCGGCGGCCCACGCCGGGCTGGCCCGGGCACTCGCGCCGAGCCACACGCTCGCTGACGGCGACACCGTCTTCGCCCTGGCGACGGGCGCCGTCGCGCTTGACCGCAGCACCGTGACGGCCCGGCAGATAAGCCTCATTACACTGCAGAGCGCGGCCGCCGACGTCGTCCGGCTTGCCATCCTTGACGGGATCACGCGGGCGGAGGCAGTGACGACGGCGGCCGGGACGCTGGGTGCGTACGGACGCTGAGTGCGCTACGATGGCTGGATTTAACTCCGGATTTAACAATCGGACCGCAATGGCGTAGTGTTGTCTGTTGGTTGTCTGCCCCGTTGTGCCCTTTTGTGGTCGGGTGGCGTCAACCAACCAATCAAAAACGTCCGCGGTCATGACCGGTGCAAACCGGGAGGCTGCGGCAACAACAGTTAGCGGAGGGTATGGCCAAGAAGGACGGGGTCATTGAGATCGAGGGCGTTGTGACCGAGGCGCTGCCCAACGCGATGTTTCGCGTTGAGCTCACCAACAAGCACATCGTTCTGGCACACATCTCTGGAAAGATGCGCCAGCACTACATCAGGATCCTCCCTGAGGACCGCGTAGTGGTGGAGCTGAGCCCTTACGACCTGACACGTGGTCGTATCGTCTACCGCTACAAGTAAACACTGGGCGGCCAGAGCAACAGCCGAAGGCCGGTCCAGCTGACACACGCAAAGGAACGCCATGAAGGTCAAGCCGAGCGTCAAGCAGATCTGCGAAAAGTGCAAAGTGATCCGCCGTAATGGCCGGGTCATGGTGATCTGCGAGAACCCGCGCCACAAGCAGCGCCAGGGCTAATTTCCCTCACGGGAAATCCTGGGTTGCTAACCCACGCAAGTAAATAAAGGCAGCACAAGCTGAACTGGGACGTATTGGGCCCGGACAGCTAACCCCCGGTCGGAGGCTGGGGCCGCACAAAAATGCGGGTGTACTGCCTACGACCTCCGGTTTATACAAGGAGTACTGCCAATATGGCTCGTCTCGCTGGCGTAGACATTCCCCGCGAAAAGCGGTTGGAAATTGCGCTTACTTACATCTACGGCGTGGGCAAGACCCGTGCACACGAAACCCTGGCTGCTACCGGCATCAGTGCAGACGTTCGGGTCAAGGACCTGACCGACGCACAGCTGGTCGAGCTGCGTGACTACATTGAAGGCAACTACAAGGTTGAGGGTGACCTTCGCCGCGAAGTGGCCGCTGATATCCGCCGCAAGGTTGAAATCGGCAGCTACGAAGGTATTCGCCACCGCAAGGGCCTGCCAGTGCGCGGTCAGCGTACGAAGACGAACGCCCGTACCCGCAAGGGTCCGAAGCGCACCGTCGCAGGCAAGAAGAAGGCCCGTTAAGCCTCATTTGTCCCCTAAAATCGCTGGCGCGATTTCAGGGAACCCGGCAAATGAGGGAACAACGGAGCTTTCCCCCAATAACTTTCTGTAGGAGAAAAAATGCCCCCGAAGACTCGTGGCGCGGTTCGCAAGCCGCGTAAGAAGGACAAGAAGAATATCGCGCTGGGCCAGGCGCACATCAAGAGCACCTTTAACAACACCATCGTGTCCATCACGGACCCGAACGGTGCTGTCATCTCCTGGGCTTCGTCCGGTGAGGTTGGCTTCAAGGGCTCGCGTAAGTCCACCCCGTTCGCTGCCCAGATGGCCGCCGAAGCCGCCGCAAAGCGTGCACAGGAGCACGGCATGCGCAAGGTTGACGTGTTCGTCAAGGGACCGGGTTCCGGACGCGAAACCGCCATCCGCTCGCTGCAGGCCGCTGGCCTCGAGGTTGGCTCCATCCAGGACGTCACCCCCAGCGCCCACAACGGCTGCCGTCCGCCGAAGCGCCGCCGCGTCTAAGGCTTTCCAGCGCCAGGAGCTTGCCCGGACCCTCACCGGTCCGGGCAGGCCCGGCCGCGTTAAGTCTCCAGACCGATCTTTCCACCACCTGTGTTGCGTCATATAGCGGATGCTCGCCGAAAGGAAACCTAAGTGCTCATTGCACAGCGCCCCACCCTCTCCGAAGAGGTCGTCTCCGAAAACCGCTCCCGGTTCATCATTGAACCGCTGGAGCCGGGCTTCGGTTACACTCTCGGAAACTCCCTCCGCCGTACCCTGCTCTCCTCCATCCCCGGTGCCTCTGTAACGAGCATCCGGATCGATGGCGTGCTGCACGAGTTCACCACGGTTCCGGGTGTCAAGGAAGATGTCACTGAGATCATCCTGAACATCAAGAACCTGTCGGTTTCCTCCGAGCACGACGAGCCGGTTGTTGCTTACCTGCGCAAGCAGGGCCCGGGAGTCGTCACCGCCGCGGACATCGCTCCGCCGGCCGGCGTCGAATTCCACAACCCGGATCTGCACATTGCCACGCTGAACTCGAAGGGCAAGTTCGAACTCGAACTGACCATCGAGCGCGGTCGCGGCTACGTTTCGGCAGCTCAGAACAAGTCCGGCGACTCCGAGATCGGCCGCATCCCGGTCGACTCGATCTACTCGCCGGTCCTGAAGGTTACTTTCCGCGTGGAAGCTACCCGTGTTGAGCAGCGCACTGACTTCGACAAGCTCATTGTCGACGTCGAGACCAAGCAGGCAATCGCCCCGCGCGACGCCGTTGCTTCGGCAGGTACCACCCTGGTGGAACTGTTCGGTCTGGCCCGCGAGCTGAACACCGCAGCTGAAGGTATCGAGATCGGCCCGTCGCCGACGGACGCTGCCCTGGCAGCCGACATGGCTCTGCCGATCGAGGATCTGGACCTGACGGTCCGTTCCTACAACTGCCTCAAGCGTGAGGGCATCCACACCGTGGGTGAACTCGTTGCCCGCTCCGAGGCTGACCTCATGGACATCCGCAACTTCGGCGCGAAGTCCATCGATGAGGTCAAGGCCAAGCTGGTCGAACTGGGCCTGTCCCTCAAGGACTCCCCTCCCGGTTTCGATCTCGCAGCACGTGCCGCAGCCATCGAAGAGGACGACGCCGCGTTCAGCGACGACGAGCTCTAACCAACAGATCTTGGCCGGCTGGCTGGATGCACCCTGGTGCGCAGCCCAACGGCTTCCAATGAGGAGAAACTATTATGCCTACCCCCGCTAAGGGTCCGCGCCTCGGAGGCGGAGCGGCTCACGAGCGTCTTATGCTCGCGAACCTGTCCGCCGCACTTTTCGAGCACAAGCGGATCACCACCACGGTGACCAAGGCCAAGCGCCTGAAGCCGTACGCCGAGCGCCTGGTGACTTTCGCCAAGCGTGGCGACCTTTCTTCCCGCCGTCGTGTACTCGGCCTGATCAGCAACAAGGGCATCGTCCACGAGCTGTTCACCGACATTGCACAGGCAGTGGAGAACCGCGATGGCGGCTACACCCGCATCACCAAGATCGGCAACCGCAAGGGCGACAACGCTCCCATGGCTGTCATCGAACTGGTTCTTGAGCCGGTTTCCGCGAAGCAGGCTGTGGTAGCCGAGGCTACCTCTGCTGCCAAGCGCGATGCAGACAAGAAGGACGCCGAGAAGGCCGAGGCAGCTCCGGTTGCCGAGACCGAAGAGGCTCCCGAGGCTGAGGTCTCTGAGACTGAAGCTGCAGCGACCGAAGAGGCTCCGGCCGCTGAGGAAGCAGCCGTCGAGTCCGAGAAGGACGCGAAGTAATTCGCTAAATCTTTCTTATAGACTTAAGTCTATGAACGAGCTCAAACCCGCTGCCCCCGTCTTGGGGGGCGGCGGGTTTTTGCGTATCCGGATGGATGTGGCGTACGACGGCGGCCCGTTCAGCGGGTGGGCGGTGCAGCCGGGTCTGCGCACCGTGCAGGGCGTCCTGGAGGAGGCCCTCGCGCTGCTGATCCGCCGCCCCATCCGCGTCACGGTCGCCGGCCGCACCGACGCCGGCGTGCACGCCCGCGGCCAGGTGGTCCATCTGGACCTCAGCGAGGCGGAGTGGCTGGGCCTGAACCGGGGCGCTGAATTGGATCCTGCCGTTGCCCTGCTCCGCCGCATCCGCGGCGCCTTGAGCCGGGGCCTGGGCGAGCTCAGCGGAGCGATCGAGGTGCACCGGGTGAGCATTGCACCCGTCGGCTTCGACGCCCGGTTCTCCGCCCTCTGGCGCCGCTATTCCTACAGGATCGCCGACGGCCCGGCGCTGTGGGACCCGCTGGGACGCGCCTCCACCCTGTGGCACAAGGACCCGCTCGATGTCGGGCTCCTCAACGAGGGCGCCGCACCGTTGCTCGGGCTGCAGGATTTCCGCTCGTACTGCAAGCCCCGCGAGGGCGCCACGACCATCCGCGAACTGCAGCGCTTCGAATTCGCCCGCGGCACCGACGGCGTCATTGTCGCCACCGTGCAGGCCGACGCGTTCTGCCACAACATGGTCCGCTCCCTGGTGGGCGCGGCACTGTACGTGGGCGAGGGCGTCGAGGCCCCGGGCTGGCTCTACGAGCGGCTCCTCGCCCGGCAGCGGGACGCCAAGTCCGTGCTGGCCGCCCCGCATCCGCTGGTGCTTGAGGAAGTCGCCTACCCGACGGACAGCGGCATGCTGGCCCGTGCCGAGCTGACCCGGGCCCTGCGCGCCTAGAACGTTCGGCGACCTCGGGCCGTCCCCTAGGAGGCGGCCGGGGGACCGCCGGCGGGAAGTTCGAGGGTGAAAGTGCTTCCGTGACCCGGACGGGTGTGGCAGGAGATGGATCCGCCGTGCCGTTCCATGATGGCTTTGGTAATGGACAGCCCCAGGCCGGCCCCCGGAATGGAGCCGTCGCGGACGGCCGGGCTGCGGAAGAAGCGGGTGAAGACCCGCCCGGCGTCGGCAGCGGTCATGCCCATTCCGGTGTCTGCGACGTGGAGACGCACCAGGCCGTCGGCCGTGCTGGCGGAGATCCGCACCGATCCGCCGTCGGGGGAGTACTTGATCGCGTTTGAAACGAGGTTGTCCAGGGCCTGGCTGATCCGGAGCGGATCCACGTTGGCCCAGAGCGGGGCCGGGACGTCCATCGCAAGGCACACGCGGGACGCCTGTGCCTGTGCCTGGGCCGAGCCAATGCTGGCCTCCACGAGCCCGGCGAGGTCGGTGCGGCGGGGATGGACGTGGACTGCGGCGCTGGCGGACATGAGGAGGTCCGACACCAGGGCCAGGAGCCGCTCCGCGTTGCGCTGCGCCACTTCGACACGGCGCGTCACCGGACTGTCCAGGCCCTCCGTGTCGGCGAGCACGAGGTCCAGGTTGCCGATGATGGATGTCAGCGGCGTGCGGAATTCGTGGGAGACGGTGGAGACCACCTCGTCCTTCGCCGCGAGGGCATCCACCAGGCCGGTGACCTCGTTGAAGACCACCACCGCCCCGCGGAAGTCACCGGCGTCGTCCTTGAGGGGCCGGGCTCCCGTCGAGAGGACACGGCTGGCCGACCCTTCGCCGAAGCAGACAAGGTAGTCGGCAAAGGACTCGCCGGCCATCGCTCGGGGGATAGGGCGGCGCTCCAGGGGCAGCGGGGTGTTCCTGTCCTGCCCGGTCAGCAGCAGCTGGCCTTCTTCTGCCGGCAACGCCGCCGATGCCGCAGGCTCTGGTGACTCCGCCGGGCCGCGGGCTGTGGCGGCGGATGCCTCCAGCTGGGTCTGCCAGCTGTTGGTCAGCAGCCGCCGGCCAGCGGCGTCGACTGCCACGATGCCGACGTCGACGGTGTCAAGAATGGTGTTCAGGAGCTGTTCGCGTTCCCTGCTGTTCGCGAGCAGGACTTCAAGCTCGGCTTCCTTGGACTCGATCCGCCACTGCTCGTGCCGCAGGCGCGCCCGCGCGAAACGCATGGCCAGGGAGACCGCCAGCATCATCAGCGGCACCAGCACGGCTTCGACGGTGCTGGCTGCCAGCGGTGCCGCGCCGTCCGCGAAGAGCCAGGGCAGGGCGGCCAGCAGTGGCACCGAGAAGCTCAGTGAAAGGCTCGCGGCGGCGGACAGCCGTGACGCCGAGATCCACACCACCGGCAGGACCGAGAGCACACCGGGGTCCGGCAGGCCAGCGGAGGTGCCGTCCCGGAGCAGGCCGATCGCCACCAAGTCCAGGACGGGGATGACGAGCGGCGCCAACGGTCCGAAGCGCTGCCAGGGGACCAGGACGCACGCGGCCAGGAGAGCGGCCTGCAGGATGAGTGCGGACCGGCACAAGGTGCTGTCCGGAAGGCCGGGCCACGCGGCCGGGGCAGCGAGTACGACTCCAGCCATCATCAAAGCCAGCGGCAACTGGCACATGAGGACCCGCGCCCGCGGCCCCAGAGCCTTGCCGTATCGGTCCGCAACGCGGATCAGCCGCTGTTTAAGCAAAGACGCCCCGCTCCCTTCCCGTTGCTCCAGTTTTACACCTTGTGTCACGTAAATTTGACACAAAACGATGTTTTGCTATTTGTATTACCGGGAACCCGGGAATTTGCCGCGTAGGGTGGGTATTCTGGCAATGCCGGTGGGGGCCGGCGAGAAAATTGCTGCCGCCGCATCCGCGAACGGCAGCGCAGCGTGACACATGAGGGGGGCCATGACCGACCTGGGAGTCGCTGTCGTAGTAGAAGACGACGAAGATGTCCGGAATCTTGTCGAAGCCGTATTGAGCCAGGCAGGCTTCGAAGTTCATTCGGCGGCCGGCGGGCGTGAAGGGGTCGACGTCGTCAGGGCGCGGGAGGCGAGCGTGGTCACCCTGGATGTCGGGCTTCCCGATATCGACGGTTTCGAGGTGCTGCGCCGGATCCGGCAGTTCAGCGACGCCTACGTGGTCATGCTGACGGCGCGGACCGACGAGCTTGACACGCTGACAGCGTTTCATACCGGCGCTGATGACTTCCTGGCGAAGCCTTTCCGGCCCCGCGAGTTGCGCGCCCGCGTCGGTGCCATGATGCGCCGGCCCCGGCAGGACGTCCGGACCATGCAGGTATCCGGTGCTGAGGCCGTCCCCGCGCTGGCACCGTCGCAAAGCGTGGTGCTGCACCACAACGGCCTGGACCTGAACCCCGAGACCCGGTCCGTGAGCGTCGACGGGGTGGCGATCAGCCTGACCCGCAGCGAGTTCGACCTGCTCCAGGCCCTCCTCAAGGGCGCCGGCGCCGTGCGGTCCAAGACCGAACTGGTGCGGGTTGTCCGGGGCGATTATTACCGGGCGGATGCCTACATCAGCGAATCCGACGAACGCGCCGTCGAGGTTCATATCGGCAACCTGCGCAGGAAACTCGGCGAGGACCCGGTGCAACCGCGCTGGCTGCAGACCGTCCGCGGCGTGGGCTACCGGCTTTCGCCGGCGCGGTAGCCTCCCCGGCTGGTCGGTGCCCGGAGTGCGGTAGTCCCCGTCCGGATCGTCTGTTGGGGGCAGCGGTGCCGTCGGCCCTAGCTGTCCCACAGGACGTAGCTGAACTGGAGCTCGTCAACAGTTTCCCCGCCGCGCTCGGCAACAACACGCAGGAGCGCCAGGGCATGGCCCATGTCGCCTGCCCTGAGGGCGTTCTCCAGCTCGCCGGCGAGCTGGGCCAGCCGCAGGCCGCCGACCATGGCCGAGGACGTCTTCAGGCTCAGCACCGCGTCCATCGAGCCGGCGAGATCCCCGCGCTCGAGGGCCGACGCCAGCGAGCGGTAGCGCTGGTCCCACATCCGGGTGTAGTCCCTCGCAAATCCCTTTGCCACGGCCGGGCTGTCCAGCTGGGCACCAAGATCCTGAAGCGCGGCCGGATCCACAAGCGGGGGTGCCGCCGGGAGGACCGCCGGCGCACTGGACGCCGTGAAGGCAGGCACCGGCAGTCCGGGAGAGTTTGTGGGAGCGAGGGCAATGCTCGCGTCTCCGTCGTCGGGGCAAGCGCTTGGAAGGGACATGTGAACACGCTACTTGCTGATAGGGGCGATGCCCTACAGCCCGGCCTATCCTGCGGAAACCTTGAGGCTTTCCGAGGGGGAACCAAGCACGGGCGCTATTGCAGGCTATGGACTGGCCTGAGACAGCGGCTGCTACTGGCCGCTGAACGTGTCAATGGCGTTGATGACGGCCGGGCCCAAGATGGCGATGAACAGCACAGGGAAGATGAAGAACAGCAAAGGGAACAAGATCGTGACGGGCAATTTCATGGCCTTCTCCTCGGCCCGTTGCCGGCGCTTGACCCGCATGACCTTCGCCTGCACCCGCAACACCCGGCTGATCGCAATGCCGTAGGTGTCGGCCTGGACCACCGCCTGGACGAAGCTGCGCTGCTCGGGCACGTTGGTCCGTTCCGCCAGTGCCACGTAGGACTCCCGCCGGCTGCGCCCGACTTGCATGTCCTGCAGGGTCCGGATCAGTTCCTCCGCCAGCGGGCCCTTGCCGTTCTCGCCCGCCCGGGCCATGGCGCCTTCGAAGCCCAAGCCAGCTTCCACGGAGATGAGCATCTGGTCCAGCGTGTTGGCCAGTTCCAGCTGCATGGTCTTCTGGCGTTCCTGTCCTTTGCTGTAGAGCAGGAGGTCGGGGATGAAGTAGCCCAGCAGGAGCACAAAGAGTCCCACCAGCTTGAGGATCGGTGTCGGGCTATTGGAGCTGATCCAGAAACCCAGCAAGGCACTGGGCAGGCCAAGCAGCGGCTTGGCCGCGAGCACGCGACCCAGCGGCAGCGAGGCTGGGCGCCCGGCGAGAGACAGGAGCCTGTCCAGTTTGCGGACGTAGGCCGCGGGTGTCAGCCGGTAGCCGAACCGTTCCAGCAGGCCGCTGGCGTCTCGCTTAGTGAGTGCGGCAGGATCCGCGCCCAGGGCGAGGATCTCCCGGACGGCGCGCTGCGATCCGCGGTCGACAGAGAGCAGGGACCACGCGAGATAGCCGAGCGGCAGAGC
>JBKPBZ010000139.1:0-6281 GCA_046727115.1 Actinomycetota bacterium
GTTCGATGCTGCAGCGCACCGGCGTGCTCATCAGCAGGGCCTCGCCGTCCACTCCGACCGGGATCTCGGGAACGTCGGCGTCGACCACCACCTCCGCCGCCGAGCGTTGGATCAGGCCGCGCTTCGTGGCACGGCGCAGCAAGCCCACCGCTTCGCGGGTGCTAGCGGCGGAGAGCGCCACGGCGCCGAGAACGCCGCGGTCCAGCCGGGTCCGGCGGCCCAGGCCCGCGAGGTCGTTGCTGCCGTACGGACCGTTACTCACCAGCACCGCCTGCGGGCCGTCCACGGTTGCGCCGTCCACCTGGGCTCGCAGCCGCGCGCCCTTATGGCCCTTGATCAGGTCAGGAAGCATCTCCAGCACCGTCCCGGTCTTGTCCTCGCGGTACTCCGGGCTCTGCACCACCTCGGCGTACACGCCGAACGATGAGTTGTTGACGAAGGTGCGGCCGTTGATCTTGCCGAGGTCCACGTGCAGCTCCACCCCGTCCTGGAGGGCGTCGAGGCAGCCTGTCGGGTCTTCCCGGTCCAGCCCGAGGTCCAGGGCGAAATGGTTGCGGGTGCCGGCGCTGATCACCAGGAACGGAAGGTTGTGCTCGGCCGCGATACCGGCCACCAGCGCCTGGGTTCCGTCCCCACCGGCGACGCCGAGCAGATCGGCGCCGCGTTCCACCGCTTGCCGGGCCAACGCGTCGACATCCACCTGTCCCGGGCCTTCAAGAAGGGCCACCTCGGCGCCGAGCTCCTCGGCCTTCCGCTTGAGATCGAACTTCACCACCTTGCCCCCGCCGGAACGCGGATTCATCACCAGGAAGGCATGCCGCCAGGTGGGGGCGGGGTACTCGGCCATCGCTTTGCCCTCACCCCTTTCCCGGAGGGCGGCACGGGCACAGACCACCGCCACGAACGCGAGCGCCAGGGCGATCACCACCTCCCGGAGCAGGCTCGCCTGGATATACAGGGCCAGAACCACCAGCGGGGCCAGCACCGCCAGGGCCAGCGCACACCAGCGCAGGAACCCCCGGCTGATGAGGAACCAGTAGATCGCGGCCACGGCCACCAACACGGCGCCCAGCCCGGTGATGACCAGCGCGATGGTGCCTGCCAAACCCGCAGCGACCAGGGGGACAGCCACCGCGAGGACCACTGCCGCGTAAGCCGCCCTGGCCCACCACCGCCGGGTTTCCGGGACCTCCTCGATGGACGGTATGACTTTCATATCGTGCCCCCGATCTGCGTTATCCCGACGGCGGTCATCATCCCGAACCGGGCCCGGCGCTCCCCTTCTCGCGAAGGGCCCAGCCTAAGCTCTCTGCCATCCCTGGAATTCACTTTTGGCCTCTCCTTCGCCTCGAATGACTGCGGCGGTCACCACAGAGTCGGGCCGACGGCTCAGGTCCTGATCTTCGCCACCGTCATCAGGATCGCCGAGTCTTCCTCGGCCTCCAGGCTGTGCAGCCCTTCCGGCACGATCAGCAGATCGCCGGTCTTGCCCTGCCAGGATTCGTTGCCGGCCCGCAGGCGCACACAGCCGCGGATCACAAACACGGTCGCCTCGCCCGGGTTTTGGTGCTCGCTCAGCTGCGTCCCGGCCCTGAACGCCATGACAGTCTGGCGCAGAACTTTCTCGTGCCCGCCGAACACGGTGTCGGCAGCCCGTCCGCTCCCTGCCGCGAGGGCAGCCGCGATCTGCTGCCTGGCCAGGGCATCGATCGAAATTTTCTGCATGGGCACACCGTACTCGCCTCACGCCGCGCTGCCGAGGGTCCTTCGCCCCGGAGTCGGACGAAAGGTCTCGGGAGCTAATGCCTAGGGGGTGCGGGATGGGGGCGCGTTGCGGCCCTAGTACGCCACCTAGTACGCCACCTGGAATCCGCCGAACTCCCCCGTCGCCGCCGAGACAGACTCTTCGACGTGCTCCACTCGGCCAGGTGCCTCCGGCGAGCGCAACCAGCGCCGCAGCTCCAGCACCACGGACTGCGGCCCCTCGGCCACGATGCCCACGGAGCCGTCGTCGTTGTTCTTGACCGTGCCGCTAAGCCCAAGCTCCTCGGCCTTCCGGACCGTCCAGTACCGGAACCCAACCGCCTGGACCACACCGGACACCCGCGCGTTCAGCCGCACGGGCTCGCCGGAATCAGCCGGGAACTGCACACGGTGTTTGTCAGTCATGCTCCCAATGTAGCGCCCACAATGGCGCCCATAGTTGTCGGTCCTACAGGGTTCGGTCCTGCGGGTTTGGTTGTGCCGGGCTTGGTAACACACCCCTAGTCTCACCGCCCAGACAAGGGACCTTTGCCCCTTTCGGGCGGCCCGAGTGCACGCAAGGCTGGTTCCTAGCCCTCCACGGCTAGTCGAAGACCCGCCAACAGCACACCGAAGTGCTCTTTCCCACCGGCGGTCACAACTGCCAGAAAAGGACAAGATCATGGCTGGACAATTCGAAATCTTCACTGACTCTGAATCCAACGTGCGCTTCCGGCTGCTCGCCGCCGACGGGACCGTGTTGGCAATTTCCACACCTTTCGGCGACAAACGCCAAGCGGCGGACGCCATCATGGCCGTTCGCGAGTGTGCCGGCACCGGGCTGATCCGGGAGGCCCGCAGCAACCCGTGGACCGGGCAGCGCGCCAGCAAGAGTGCGTCGGCGGCAGGCCATCATCACCACCACCGGCACCTGCCCGCCGTTTAGTACCCACAGCTATTTGGCAGTCGGCCGCCCGGCCGGCTACTGAGTTGTGCCCCTGATAAATTGGGCCCGGCTGCGTCTTACTTCGCCGGTTCCGTCACGGTGCCGGTGGCCGCACCGTTGGCAGGGCGCAGGGACGTGATCATTTTCCGGACGTCCTGGTATTCCGCGGTGGTGGCATACAGCTTCGCCTTCTCCAGATACGGCAGCCCCGGGTCACCCGGCGTCGTGTTCTTCGCCGGATCATAGGCCTGGCCAAACAGTGCGCCGCTGGGTGGCCAGAGGAACAGCTGGAACATCGGACACGACAGGGGTCCGGTTACCTCCGGCATCATAGTGATCCCGTACGACGCAATCGTGGGCGGCGAAGCTTCCTTGGCTGTGGCATCACCGCGGCCCTCGAAGACGTAGCGCGGCACAGTCTGGTCGGCCATGCCGGGTTCGGCCAGCGCCTGCATCGGCTCAGAATCGATGAGCAGGTACGGCTGCTGATCGCCGCATTCGGCACCCGTGACTATGTTGGTGCGCAGCGCAGCCATCTGCTTCCCGGCGGCGTTCACAACGTCCACGAACTCACCACCCAGCTGGGCCTCGCCCGCCGGGTCCCGGATCACCCATGTGGCGGGGTAGTCGAAACTCAGCGTCCCGTCCGACGTCGTGAAGGTCTTCCACCCGGACGACGACGGCGGGGCGCCCTCCGCAGGTGAGGTGGCCGGCGTCGTGGTCTCTGATGTGGTCCCCGGCGCTGTTCCCGGTACTTCCGACGGCGGGGTTCCCTGCGTACCCTGCGGAGTTCCCGACTCTGTTTTTCCCGGCTGCGAGGCTCCGGATGTTGCATCCGGCGCCGGAGCAACGCCGGATGTTGCCGGCGGCACCGCCGGCGAGCCGCAACCAGCCAGCAGCAGGCCTGCAAGGACCAGCCCCGAGACGAACGGAGCCTGAAACACTGTGCGTCGCTGTCGCCCCACCATGAACCCAGGCCTGCCCTACTGCCCCGCCGGGCGCAGCGAGGTGATCATCTTCCTGATGTTCTTGAATTCAGAGGTCTCCATGTAGGCCTCCGGGGTGTCGACATGCGGCTCGTTGCCCGGGCTGGTGTCGAAGGGGTTGTAGACGCCTCCGAACGACGCTCCGCTGGGCGGCCACGTGAAGAAGTGGAAGATCGGACAGGCATCGGGCCCGGACGGTTTGGGCGCCGAGCTGATGCCGTATGCCATGACGTTGGCCTTCATGGGGTCCTTCTCTGCCGGATACAGCCGCAACTCGAAGATGAAGTGCGGCGTGACACCCTGCTGGGCCAAGGCCGGAACGGGCACCAGATCCAGCACTGAGTAGGGAATCCGTTGAGTGCACTCCGAGCCCGTGGCCACGTTGGTCCGCAACGTGGCCAAAGATTTGCCGCCCGCGGTGAGGACCTCCAGGAACACCCCGCCGGGCGAGGCCTCGGCGCCGCGGTCTTTTACGGTCCACTCGGCCGGGTAGTCGAACTCCAGCTTCCCGTCGGAGGTTTTGATGGACTTCCAGTCCGCGGCCGTCGGCGCCGGCGTGCCAGATGCCGAGGGCGGCTCGGTCGGAGCAATATCTGTAGCGCCAGGCGCGGACGTCAGCGGGGGCACGGAAGGCATCGACGGCGACGTCGGCCCCGGGCCCGCGGGCCCGCCGCAGGCACCGAGCAGTGCCGTAACCAAGAAACCGGCCGCTGCTGCCGTGCCGAACGCCGCGAGTCGACGCATGTCACCCTCCCCCTGGGATTCAAGTGGTTCGACCATTGTGGAGGGTCCGGGCGGCGCAGAAGCAAGAGCCAAAAGTCCCGGGTTTGCGGCCGAAACCCGGCGGAACCCGCCGCAGTGTGCCGTTCCTGCCACGTTCTGCCGCGCCGTGACCGGACCCACGTTGACATCCGGACGATTTCAAATGCCCGCGGAAGCTTGCTAGAGCTTAACGAATGCAAGAGTTCCTGACACAAGCAATGCCGTTCCTGGCCATGGCCCTCGCCGTGGTTGCCGGGCTCGTCCTGTCCTGGCTGGTGCGCAAGCTTGTGCTCCGGCTCAACCGCAGCAAGCCCGAACTGCGCGAGACGTCCCGCGTGGCCCGGCTGCCGCTGCGCTTGTCGCTGTGCCTGGTCGCCGTCCGGATCGCGCTGGCCACAAGCACCGGGGACTTCGAATGGCGCCACGGCTTGGACCACCTGCTGCTGATTGCGCTGATCGCGTCCTTGGCCTGGCTGGCCATCGCCATGCTGCTCATCATCGAGGCTATGGTCCTGACCCGTTACCGGGTGGATGTCGCGGACAACCGGCGCGCCCGGCGGCTGCGGACCCAGGTGATCCTGGCCCGGCGGATCGGCGTCGCACTGATCGTGGTGGTGGCCCTGGGCAGCGTGATGCTGACGTTCCCCGCGATCCAGGCTCTTGGCGCCGGGCTCCTGGCCTCCGCGGGCGTGATCTCGATTGTCGCCGGCCTCGCCGCGCAGACCTCCTTGGTTAACGTCTTCGCCGGCATCCAGCTCGCCTTCACGGACGCGATCCGGGTGGATGACGTGGTGGTGGTCCAGAAGGAATGGGGCCGGATCGAGGAGATCACCTTGACCTATGTGGTGGTTCACATCTGGGACGACCGCCGGCTGATCCTGCCCTCGACGTACTTCACCACCACCCCGTTCGAGAACTGGACCCGGCGGCAGTCCGAGGTCATGGGCACCGTGGAGTTCGACCTCGACTGGCGCGCACCCGTCGAGGCGATGCGCGCCGAGCTGAAGAAGGTCCTGGCCGAGACCCCGCTGTGGGACCAGCGCGTGGGGATCCTGCAGATCACCGACGCCACCGCCGGCTTTGTCCGCGTGCGCATCCTGGTCAGCGCAGCCGACAGCGCCTCCCTGTTCGATCTCCGCTGCCTGATCCGGGAGGAACTGGTGCTGTTCCTGCAGCAGGACCACCCGACCGCGCTCCCCCACGTGCGCCTCGAATCACTGCCATCGGGTCCAGCTTCCGCCAGTGCCTCCTCCCCCGCCGCCGACGCCGGGACCGGCACCAAGCGTCTGGGCAAGACTGCCGCCGCGGCCGAGCACCCCCGGCACCCGGACCCGCACGACTCCCAGCTGTTCACCGGATCCATCGAGGCGATCCAGCGCTCCAAGGCCTTCTCGGGACCTGGCGAGGACGTCTTCGAGGACCGCGACAACGCCATCGCCTCGCAGAACTAGGCAACGCCGGACTGCAACGCCGGACGGCTTCGAACGGGCCACAGACCGGGCAGGTCTTCCCAGCCTCCGCCAACTGGTCGATAATCAGACGTTGGCGGGTCAGCAACGCGCTGCCCCATTGTCTGCTGGACCAGCTGAGGAGTCCCCCATGACGGTCGAAGAAGCCCCTGCGGAAACACCTAAGGCGACGGCCAGCGATTGGTTCCAGAGCGCCGTCGTCTATCAGATCTATCCGCGCAGCTTTGCCGACTCGAACGGCGATGGCATCGGCGACCTCCGCGGCATCATCAGCAAGCTGGACTACCTGCAGCGGCTGGGGGTCGACGTCGTCTGGCTCTCCCCGATCTACACCTCCCCGCAGGACGACAACGGCTACGACATCAGCGACTACCG
>JBKPBZ010000140.1:0-25103 GCA_046727115.1 Actinomycetota bacterium
GCACACCGTTCGGGAACCGGGGATCATAGTCCCCTACGCCCTCGGTGAAGGAATCCCCCAAGGCAACAAAGACCCGCCGCCCACCCCGATCCGGAAGCAAAGGAAATGAACCCACCCCTCCACGCTACCCACCCCAAAAAAAGGGCAGGGAAAGAGCAAGTTAACCCCAGGTAACCGCCCCCAGACCCGCCACCGTCGAGCCACGTTCGCGAAAGGGGGACGCACCAAAGGTGCGCCACCCCCAAGGCCGCTGTCGGTGCTTTGCGTAGGAGCGCATCGCCGACCAGAGCCGAGAGAGGCCGCCCGCGGCCGAACGAGGCGGCGGGAGGAAGGGCGGACCCGAGGGCCCCGAACTGAGCTTGCGAAGTTTGGGAAGGGTCCAACCGCTAAGCGACGGCAAAGCGGCGATTGCGGGCGAAGCCCGCACAACGGAACGGCAAAGCGGCGATTGCGGGCGAAGCCGCACGAGGGGGCGACGGCAAGTTGCGGGCGAAAGCCCGGATGGACCGGAGCGGAAGACTACAGCTCGGCTTTCCCCTGCCGCCAGTACCCCATGAACGCAACCTGCTTCCGGTCGATGCCCACGTCCCGCACAAGGTAGCGGCGCAGCTCCTTGACGGTGCCCGCTTCGCCGGCGATCCAGGCGTAGAACGGCAGGGCCCCGGCGGGCTTGTCCGGGTTTTTGCTGGCGCCGATCGCCGCAGCGTTCATCCTCGCAGGGGTCTCCCAGAGGATGTCCTGGTCCACGTTGACGTCATCGGGTTCAGGCCCGGCCCCGCCGGCGGCGGCCTTGATGCCCACCCAGCCCGGCTCAGGAACAGCGGTGCGGACCGCATCCTGCAGCAGTTCGCCATGCGGACGTGCGCGGCCGATCGAGGCGCCGCGCGCGAGCCAGGTGATTTCGACGTCGGCGTCCGACTTCAGGTCCAGGAAGTCGCCGGCCTCGGGGACTTCAAGGAACGCGTGCCCGCTCATGTAGGACGGGAGGCTTTCCAGGATGGCGCTGATGGCCGGAACGGCGGTCTCGTCGCCGGCAAGGAGTACCCGCTGGGCCATGCCAGGCCGCCATTCGATCCCGGAGTAAGTCTCCGCCGTGACACAGTGCGCGGCCCGGTTGTTGGGTCCGATGATGGTGAGGGCGTCCCCGGGCTTGGCGCTCAGGGCCCAGTTCGCGGCGGGCCCGCCGTTGCCGGCGGCATCGAAATGCAGCACGAAGTCGACGTCGATCTCCGGGTAGACGGCGTCGAGACGTTCCTGCCGCACGGTGTAGGTGCGCATGGAGCCGCGGGTCGCCGGATCCATGGCCAGCCATTCCTGGTACCAGCCGGACTGCTCCATCTGGAACGCCGGCAGCGGCAGCGGGGTGCCGTCCCCGGCGAGGGACGGGATCATCAGCTTCACGCGCAGGTCCAGGGTTCCGCCGTGGACGCCGAAGTCACGCAGGGAGTACCCGCCGAAGGTGATGCGGCGGAAATTGGGGCTGAGCTGCTGCACTGCGGCTACCGTCACGTCGAACGCCAGGGTCATTGGCTGGGTGGCCGGCTGGTCCCTGACCGCCGACGTGGCACGGCGTGCCCGCGCCCGGCTGATGTCTACTGCCGTGCTGTCCGTTGCACTGCTGTCCATTGCACCGCTGTCCATTGCACTGCTGTCTGTTGCGCTGCTGTTAACTGCCCTCATGGGACCAACTCCAGGGTTGCTGTTTCGGCTTTTGGGAAATGGGTGTGGTGCCGGCCGAGCGGAATGATCAGTGGCGTGCCGGAAATGGGGTCTGGCAGCACCCGCGAGTCCAGACCGAAGACGTCACGGACCAGGTCCTCGGTGACGACGTCGGCGGCGGTGCCCTCGGCCACGATTTTGCCGCCCTTCATGGCAATTACGTGGTCCGCGTACCGGGCGGCCAGATTCAGGTCGTGCAGGACGATCGCCACAGTGGTGCCGCGCTGCCGGTTCAGGTCGGTGATCAGGTCCAGGACCTCCACCTGGTGGGCCAGGTCCAGGTAGGTGGTGGGCTCGTCGAGCAGGAGCACGTCCGTTTCCTGGGCAAGCGCCATCGCGATCCACACGCGCTGGCGCTGTCCGCCCGAGAGTTCGTCGACATTGCGGTCGGCGAGCTCCAGCGTTTCGGTGGCCTCGAGCGCGCGCTGCACGGCGAGATCATCGGCCGTGCTCCAGCTGCGGAAGAAGCCCTGGTGCGGGTAGCGGCCGCGGCCCACGAGGTCCCGGACCAGAATGCCGTCGGGGGCGGTGGGGTGCTGCGGGAGCAGGCCGAGGATGCGGGCGAGTTCCTTGGCTGGCCGCGAATGGATGTCCTTGCCGTCCAGGGTCACGGTACCGCGGGCCGGCTTCAGCAGCCTGGACAGGCCGCGGAGGAGCGTGGACTTGCCGCAGGCGTTGGCGCCTACGATCATGGTTACCTTGCCCTCGGGGAGCTCCGCCGTAAGGTCTTCCACCACCCGGCGCTGGTCGTACTGCAGCGTCAGGTCCTTGGCGTTGAGAACTGCCATGTCAGGCGTCCTTTCGGTTGGCCGTGACCAGGAGCCACAGCAGGAATGGTGCACCGAGCGCGCCGGTGATCACGCCGACCGGCAGGACGGTGCCGTCCAGCAGCAGGGGGGCGATGTTGGCGGCGAAGTAATCCGCGGCGAGGACAATCAGGGCGCCGACAAACGCGGCGGCCGGGAGGTTGGACGTCCCGGTGAAGCGGCGCGCGATGGGCCCGGCCAGGAAGGCCACAAACGCCACAGGCCCGGCGGCGGCCGTGGCGACGGCGGCCAAGGCGACGGCGGCGGCCACCACGCCCAGCCGGGTGGCGCCTACCCGGATGCCGAGTCCGGCGGCGGCGTCGTCTCCCAGTTCCAGGATCCGGAGCGGTCCGGCGAGGACTGCGACGGCGGGCACGAGGACCAGCAGCGCCAGGGCCAGCACGCCGGCGCGGTCCCAGCTGGCGGAGTTCAGGGATCCGTTCAGCCAGATCAGGGCCTCGGCCGCGGTGCGGATGTCGGCCCGCGTCATGAGGAAGTTGACCACGGCGTTCAGTGCCGCGGCGATGCCGATGCCGGCCAGGATCAGCCGACTCCCGGCTGCGTTGCCACGGTTGCCGCCGCCCGATCCGAGGGAACCGCCCCGTGAGATTGTGTAGATCAAGACCGCTACGGCCGCGGCCCCGCACAGCGCCGCACCGGAAACGGCCGCTCCGGAGGCACCGAAAACCACGATGGCGGTGACTGCGGCCGCGCTGGCCCCGTAGCTGATGCCGATGACGTCGGGACTGGCCAGCGGGTTGCGCAGCATGGTCTGGAACAAGGTGCCCGAGAGCCCGAAGGCAATCCCGATCAAGGTGCCGATGACTGCCCGCGGAAGCTTGTTCTCCATCACGATGAAGCTGGCGCCCGGGATTTTCTCGCCGCCGGTGAGGTGGGCCGTGAGGATCCTGAAGAAGTCCGGGATGGTGACGGTGTAGCTGCCCAGCAGGATGCTGGCGGCGAGGAGCACCACGACGCCGAAGGCCAGGAGCGCCGTCCGGCTCATGAGCCGGGCATTGCCTGCCGGTTGCTGCCCTGCGGGGGCGTGGCCTCCCAGCTCATGCCTGACGTTGGCGAGGTCTGCCTTGCTCACAGCCCTGCCCCCTTCCCGCAGCGGACCAGCCACACGAAGACGGGCGCCCCCACCAGGGCGGTCATGATGCCAGCGGGGACTTCGCCGGGGAGCAGGATGACACGGCCCACCACGTCCGAGAGCAGGAGCAGCGCGGGCGCCAGGACCAGCGAGAAGGGCAGGATCCAGCGGTAGTCCGGGCCGGTCAGGAAGCGGACGGCGTGCGGAACCACCAGGCCGACGAATCCGATTGGCCCGGCCAGGGCCGTTGCGGAGCCGCAGAGCAGCACAACGCCCAGCGCGGTGACGCCGCGGGCCAGGCCGACGCGCTGGCCCAGGCCCCGGGCAATGTCGTCCCCGAGGGCCAGGCTGTTCAGGATCCGCCCGGTGAACAGGACGATCAGTGCCCCGGCAGCCAGGAACGGCAGCCCGGGCAGCACCACCGACCAGTCCCGGCCGGCGATCCCGCCGACCTGCCAGAAACGGAATCGGTCCAGGGTGTCCTGGCTGGAGACCAGGACGACGTTCATCAGCGAATACAGCCCTGCGCTCAGGGCCGCGCCGGCGAGTGCCAGTTTGACCGGCGTCGCCCCGTCACGCCCCATGGACGCGATCAGATAGACGGCGACGGCGGCTGCTGCGGAGCCAATGAACGCGAACCAGATGTAGCCGGTCAGGGACGAAACGCCGAAGACGTAGATCCCGGTGACGACGGCCAGGGCCGCGCCGGCGTTGACGCCGATGATGCCGGGGTCGGCCAGCGGGTTGCGGGCCACGCCCTGCATGGCCGCGCCCGCCAGCCCGAGCGCGCCGCCGGCGAGCAGGCCCAGCACGGTGCGCGGTATGCGGGCGTGGATGACGGCGTGGTTGCCGTCGGCGGGGTCGAACTGCGTTAGCGCCTGCCAGACGGTGCCGAGGGGAACCCCGCGGGCGCCGACGGTCAGGGACGCCGCACAAACCAGAACAAGTACGACGACGGCGGCCAGCAGCCAGGCGGCCTGCGTTGCGGGGGCTTTGCTCCCGGCGGGGGCCGGGGGCGCGCCGGCCGCGCTGGCGGCCGGCGCCGTCGTCGTACTGTTCGTCATGGGAGGGTGTTACTTCGTGGCGGTGACTTTGTCCGCTGCGGTGGCCAGCTGCGGCAGGAACGTGTCCAGGGACCAGGGCAGGCTCAGCGGTGAGGAAGCGGAGATGGACAGCGTCAGCGTGTTGTTCGAGTCGGCAACCAGGGCGCCGCTCTTGATGGCGGGGATCTGGCCCAGCAGCGGGTCGGCCTTGATGGAGCCGGTGGTGGCCGCATCCGGCACCCAGGTCACGAAGATGTCCGAGTTGAGCTCGTTGGCCTTTTCGGCGGACCACGGGATGAAGAATTCCTTAGAGCCCTTGGAGTTCTCCTCCACAACGGGTGCGAGCTTCATGCCGATTTCGCTGAGGAAGCGCGGACGGTTGTCGTTGGCCGTGTAGACGTTGACGCCGTCGCTCTTGTCCGGCTCCAGGTTTCCGTAGATGAAGGACTTTCCGGCGATCTGCGGGTACTTGGAGACCTTGTCCTTGATGGTGGCCTCGGTGTCAGAGACCAGCTTGGCGGCTTCGGCTTCCTTGCCGAGGGCCTTGCCGATGATGGTGGTGGAGTCCTGCCAGGAGGTGCCGTAGGCGATCTCCGGCTGGGCCACGACGGGTGCGATTTCGCTGAGCTTCTTGTAGTCCTCCGCCGTCAGGCCGGAGTAGGCGCCGAGGATGACGTCCGGGTTGAGCTTGGCGATCTCGGTGAAGTTGATGCCGTCAGCCTCGGAGAACTGGACGGGGGCCTTCGCCGAGCCGAAGCCCGCGCCGAGCTTCTCCAGCGCGGCGTCCTTCCATGGCGTGGAGCCCTTGTCGTTACCGCCCCATTCGTTCTTGGGGACGCCCACGGGAACCACTCCGAGGGCGATGGCGACGTCGTCGTTGACCCAGGAGACGGTGACCACGCGCTTGGGCTGTTCCTTGATGGTGGTCTCGCCGAAGAGGTGCTTGATGGTAACCGGGAAGGCGATGCTGACCGGCTGGCTGGGGGCGTCGGTCGTCGTCGAACTTGCCGGCCCGGTGGAGCAAGCGGTCAGGGTCAGCGCGACGGCGGCCAGAAGAGCTGCGGCCCGCCCTGCGGTCTTACGGAGGCGGCGGCCGGCTGGGCGGCCGGCGGAACGGGGGAAGACGGCGGAAGCCACGTAACTCCTTAGGTAAGTGATGCAAACCTAAGTAAGGCTAGCCTATCCTTTTGGTAATTAAGAAAGGTTTGAGTAACGTAATTGTCTCATTTGGCCTGGTAGCGGACGGTCAGTTGTAGGTCACGCTCAGCAATAGCGCCTTGAGGGCCTGGCCCTCGGCTCCGTCCAACCAGTCCTTGGCCGCGTCGGCGCTGGCAAAAGGCTTCTCTATGAACTTGACGTCCGCCACCAGGACTTCCTTGCCGATCCGGATGATTCCGTCCAGCCTCGCACCGTCCCCGGCGGGGGGCGCCCCGGCCGAGAGGTGCATGCGGTACGTCGGACTGCCGTCCATCCGGTCCACGTAGAACGCGTAATGGGCCGCGGGGGCGGGCTGCCGGCTGAGGCCCGGCACGGGTTCTGATTCGAATACCGTCCTGCGCACCGGATGGCTCACGCCATCAGCGATCTGCCCGGAGTAAACCGTGACCTGCTCGGTGCCCTTCGCGTCAAAGACGGTCGCCGTCCGCGACAGCGAGGGCTTCCCCGCGCCGGTAAACAGTTCCACCCGCCAATCTGCGGGGTACTCGAAGGACAGACGGCCGTCGGGGAAGGTGTACTTCGTGACCTCGGCAGCACTGGGAGCGGACGACGACGGTGTGGTGCCGACCGTCGTCGCGCCCGCCGTGGCCGGCGGCGTGGCCGCGCCGCATCCGGACAAGATCAGGGCAGCGGCAGCCGCAAGGGCGGCAACGATGGGGAGCCGACGTGCAGAAAGCATGATGGTGCCTTTCGCGATAAAGCCGTCAGCTCGGCAGGCCCTACTTCCGTCACGCCGTGAAACGAATTGCCTGTGGTAGCCCTGAGGGAGCATGCGGCGATGTGTTGTGCCAAGCAGAATGGCACGCAGACGCAGGACCACTCAATACGGTCCACGATAAATCCACCGATTTGTTATTATTCGCTGCGGCTCGGGTCAGCGCAGGACGATGTCCACAGGGTTCGCCTCGGACCGCCAGACGCCCTCGGTCCCCGCACGCGGGGCAATAACAGGGGCCGTCAGGACGCCGGAACGGTTGGTGCGCTTGTCCCGCAGGATCTCCGTCACCGATCCCAGGTGCCGGGAGAGGTCGATCACGTTCTCCGGCGCGGCCAGCAGCAGCTGGAAGCCGAACTCGTGCAGGGCCTTGATACCCGCCCCGGCAAACTCCTCGGAGGCGAGCACGAAGGCTTCGTCCATCATGACGGTGCCATAGGTGGTGAAGCCCTGCTCGGCGATGCCCAGCTGGTAGCTCAGCGCCGCGGCCATGATGAACGCGGTGAAGCGCTGCCGCTCGCCGCCGGACATGGAGCCGGTGTCCGCGTGCATGTAGACCTCGGTCTTCTTCTGGCCCTTCCCCGCCCCCTTGGGACCGGCACCCTGGGTACCGGCACTCTGCACTTCGCGGTGCTCCTTGCACTGGATGAACAGGTGGCCGCGAACATCCAGCACCTCGGCACGCCAGCGTCGGTCCTCCGGAGTCTGCGAGCCGAGCCGCTTCACGAGCGTTTCGAGGGACTTGTAGCGGGTGGTGAGCTCGGCGTCGTCGTCCGTCACCGCCCCGGACACCGCGGCGGACGCTGCAGTGACCGTCTTGCCCGGCCGGGCATGCCGGACCTTGAGCGCGTTCTGGATGGCGTCCTTGAACTGCTTCGCCGTCGCGGGCAGCGTCTGTTTGATGTCGAGTTCCAGGAAGCTGCCCTCGTGGAAGTTGACCTCGGACAGGATCCCGTTCAGCGGCAGGATGCGGCTCGTGATGGCGCGGCGCTCCTCGTCGAGCAGGTGCAGCAGGGTGCTGAAGGATTCGTGTGTGCGCTGGTTGAAGAACTGCCGGAACTCGGCCTCCTGGGCGGGCAGCCCGTCGCTGATAATCGCGTGGTAACGGGATTCGAACTCCCCCGCGGCGCCGATCGAGGTGCCGTGGTCCGCGGAAATCGCCGTGCCCCATTCCCGGACAAAGCCCTCGAAAATGCGGGTGAGGCGCTCCGAAGTGGCCTGCCCGCGGGACTCGGCCCCATGCAGTTCGGCAAGGAGCCGGGTGCGCACCTGGTTGGCCAGGTTATCGAGTTCGTGCATTTCCAAGACGTCGCCGAAGCCGGTGAAGTACGGTTCCAGCGCGGCGATGCCGGCGTCCGACGGCGGCGCCTGGGCCAGCCGGTTGCGTGCGGCGTCGAGCAGCGAATCAGCGGCAGTCATCCGCGCATCGAGGGCCTTGTACTCGCTCTGCAGCACGGCCGCGGCCTCGGTGCTGGACTGGTGTTTGTGCCGCGCGGCTTCGATGCTGGCGCGCAGCGGTTCGAGGTCCGCCTGCGCGGCGAGGGCGTCCTTGAGGCGCTGCTCGATCCGGACGAGCTCCTCCGCGGCCACCGCGGCCGAGACCTGCTCCCAGGGCCGGTGGTCGTCGGCCACGCGGCGCAGGGCATCGAGCTGCCGGGTCATGCCCTGGTGTGACTCTTCCCGGGTTTGCGCCAGTTCGGCCGCCTTGGCCAGCGCCTGTTGCAGGTCTTCAACCTGGGCCGCCACAAGTTCAAGCTTGGCGGCGTTGTCGAACCCGAGGACGTAGTCCTGCCGGGATGTGAAGCGGTCGTCCTTTTCCACCGTGTGGCGGTTGCGCTTGACCACGCCGCCCAGGCTCAGGCCCTTGTCCAGGCCGGCGAGTTCGTCCGGGTCTTCCACGCACGGGTAGGCGAAGTCGAGGGCGATCCGTTCGCGCAGCCAGGCGCTGGCCTGCCCCAGGGCATCGGCGTGCGCGCCCGCGGCGAGGCCGGCGTCGGTGAGGAAACGGAGTTTAGTCAGCAGATCGCCGTCGGCCACGTCCTCGACAGCCAGCGCGCCGCCGGCCAGGGGCCGGGAGACGTCCACAGCGCGCAGCGCCCCGCGCACGGAGTGGTCGTTAAGGTACCGGGTGACTGCCGCGAAGTGCTCGCCCGGGACCAGCAGCGTGGTGGCCAGGCTCCGCAGCGCGCGCTCGGCGGCAGGGCGCCACTGTTCCTGGCCCTCGGCGAGGTCGATCAGCTCGCCGCCGAAGGGCATCTGCTCCTCGGGGACGCCCGTTGCGGCCGCAATGGCGCCGCGGTTTTCAATGCTCGACGGCGGCAGCAGCGACTTGCGCGTCTTCAGCGAGACGAGTTCCTGCTGGGCCGCGGCGAGTTCGCGCTTCCTGGTGGCGTGGCCGTCAAAGGCCTCGAAGCGCAGTTCCTTGAGCGCCTCGGAATCGTCCTGAAGCTCGGCTGAGCGTGCCGCGGCGTGCTCGTGGGCCTGTTCCCAGCCGGCGGCCGACCACTGTAGTTCCAGCCCGGCGTCGGTCAGCGCCTTGCGGGTCGATTCCTCCACCTCCTGCCGGAGCTTGAGCCCCACCCGGGCGTTCTCCAGGGACTGCTCTATCGCGGAAATCGCGTTGCCGCCCTGGTTGTTGTACTCCCCCTCCAGCTGGCGCAGCTCCTTGGCAAAGCCGTCGCGGACAGCGCGTTCGGCGGCAAGGTCACTGGCCTTGGCCTGGGCCAGCTCCTTCAACCGGGCCAGGGTCTTCTCATGGACCGCGACAGCGAGTTGCTGTTTGTAGGCCTCGAACTCCTCACCTGTTAGGTCCCGCAGCCGGTTCGCGTCCAGCAGCGCCTGTGCGTATTCCTTGTTCAGCGCGGGGACCGGAGCCAGCTGGTCGCGCTGCTGCCGGACATCCTCGAGGCGCTGCCGGATGGACATGAGGTTGCTGAATTCCTCGACGACGTCGTCCGCCGCAGCCAGCGTGGCGGGGGCATCGAGGACCTGGTCGCGGAAGAAGGTGTTGACGCTGCCGCCGAGCCCCTTGCCGGCCTGGATGACGCGCAGCAGCGGGAGGGCCTGATCCGAGTTGATGCCGAGGAGGCGGCGGAAGCGTTCGGCGAAGGCCTTGTGGACGTCGAAGATCTGGGCGTCCGGGAAGATCGCGTCCAGCGCTGACTTGGTGAACCGCTTCTCCGCGATGCCCTCGATCACCGCGAGGTCCAGCGGCTTATTGTCGATCACGTAGTACCGGCCGACGCTGGATTCCGTGCCGTTCTTGGGCAGGTCGAACAGCGCCGATACCGTCACCCGGGTGCCGGCGGCGTTGTCGAAGGTGAGCGCGACGGCGGACCAGGTGGCGCCGGGGCGCTGGAACGCACTCGCGGAGCCCTCGCCCACCGCCTTGTCGCCCACCTTGCCGCGCATATACGTGAACGTGGTGCGCTTGTCCTCGACAGCGCCTCCGGCCCGCTGCGCCGCGGCTTCGTTGGAGCGGGGACGGGCGTCGAAGACCCGAAGCATGGCATCGAACAGCGTGGACTTGCCGACGCCCGAATTGCCGGTCAGCAGGGTGCCGTTGCGGTCCACGTGCATGGTGTGGGCGCCATGGAAGGTGCCCCAGTTGACCACCTGGACGAGGGCCAGGCGCATCTGGCCGGGGTTGGTGAGCTCGCCCATCGGCAGCATGGTTGCGATGCTCACTTGGCTGCCTCCGTTTCGGTGGTTGCGTCAGGTGTGGTTGCGTCAGTCGTGGTTGCCTTTGACTCCGCAGCGGATGCCGCGTTGGGGGACGCCGACGGCGATGCCGCCCCCGCCCCTTCGCCGGACAGCAATCGTCCTGCGGACGATGCTGCCGGCTCCGACAGGCCCGATGCCACTCCCTGGGCGGCATCGCCGTCGTCGTCGTTGTCCAGGTCACCTTCGGCGTCCGCAGCGATTGCGGCGCCGCTGTCCAGGTCACCTTCAGTGGCGGCATCAGCTTCGCCGTCGTCGTCTGGGTCGTCCTCCGTGTTCGCCGGGGTGTCTGCGTCGAGCTCCAGGAGTGGCTCGGTGCCTGTCTGGTCGGTGCTGGCTGCCACCAGGGCTTCGATTTGGGCCGGGATGTCGCCGATGTTTTCGAACGGGAGGGCCAGGGGGAGGGCGTTGGAGATGGTGTAGACCTCGTCCAGGCCCGTGGTGAGGAGGAGCTGGCGGGCCAAGAGCTTGGTGATGGCGCGGTTGACGACGTCGGCATCGCGCAGGGCATCCTGCTGGCCGGTGGGCTGGTAGTGGGCGACGAGTTCGGCGATTTCCTCGCGCGTGATCGTGGGGTCTGTCTGGGCGGTGACGTGGCGGTCCAAAAGCAGGCGCAGGCGGAGCAGGACGATGGTTTCGACCCGGCTCAGGGCACGCTGCTGCCGCAGGATGCTGGAACGGGTGCTGCCGCCGATCGCCTCGGGGTCCACGGGGCGCAGGACGGCCACCTTGCGTTCGTGGTCCAGCTGCAGCGTGAGGAAAAGCTCGGAGAGGCGGCTGCGCAGGATCAGCTGGTTGTCCAGGAGCGTGGTCCACAGTTTTTCGTCGCGGCCGCCGTCGATGTACGGGCCCTTGAGCAGTTTCACGAGCGCCTGCCGGACTTTCATCGGGAGCACGCCGGTGTCGCCCGGGAAGAGGGCTGCGCCGTCGACGAACGTGTCCCGGGGCGTGACGGTAAAGGGGTCGCTCCGGACGTGGCCGCCGTCGCTGTCCGCGGGCGCGGGCGGCAGGTGCGCCGCCGCAGTCTCTGTCGCAGTCTCTGTCGCAGTCTCTGTCGCAGTCTCTGTCGCAGTCTCTGTCGCAGTCTCTTCAGTCATGGTCAATCCTTCGCGAGCGTGACGACGGGCAGGTAGGCGGTGCGGGTGGTGCCGTCGATTTGTTCGAATTCGACGGGGCCCCAGGCACCGCGGTCGAAGCCGGCCCCGTCGTGGAGGGTCTGCGACAACAAGGCCCGTATGGAGTTGATGTGGCGTTCCCCGGCTGGCAACTGCGCCCATGCGTCGGTCAGGGTTGCGGCCCCTGCGAGCGCGGCGCGGATGGCTTCCGGCTTGGCTTTGGCGGTCCGCGGCGAGCGCGCCCGGTCCGAGTCGGAGAACGCGATGGGGTCGGCCAGCTTGGGCGGAGCGGCGAATTCGTCCGGGTCGAAGAGCTTGACCATGGCCAGGGATTCGAAGCCGGCACTGAACAACACCGGGCCGCGGACCAGGCCGGGCCGTTCGCGCTCGTAGGGGAGGGAGCGGATCGCCTGCTCGGCCTCCCGCAGGACCTTGCGGAGCCGGACTGACTGCCGGAAGTCGTCGCTTTGGACGTAGGTGTTGAGGCTCTCGCTGAGCTTGCCGTAGATCCTCTGGATCTGGCTGTGCTGGCTGCGGAGTTCGGCCACGAGGTTCTTGAGGGTCTCGCGTTCATCATGGCTGAGCTCATCCGCGAACTGCCGACTTAGCACTTCGCCGATCGCCGACCGGAACCTGAGCTGCTGTTGCGGGTCCTCAAGGAACGCGGTGAAGGACCGGAACGTCCGGCCTTCGGGGCTCTGCCGCAGCCGCTTGTCGGCCTCGAGCACCTGCGCCATGGTGGCGCCCTTGCTGAGGGATTCCTCGATGATCTGGTTGCGCAGCTCCCCCACAAGCTCTTCAATCCGGTCACGCATCTTCTTGTAGTCCGCGGGCAGGCTCGCGGCGAGATCGAGGATGTTGCCGGCGGCCTCCACGGCCTCGTCGTCGTCGAGCAGTCCGTCGAAGTCCCCGGAGCTGATGTCCTCCATCAGCTGGCGGCGCTCGTCGATCTCCTCTTCGAGGGATTCAATCCGTGCACTCTGGTCCGGGTTGGTCTCGTTGGCGAGCTTCTCCACATCACCGAGCAGTGTGCCAAGCCGGGAGCCGTTCAGCGTGGACCGCTCGCTCGAGAGGCTGTCCAGGAAAGCCAGGACGCGGGCAGCAGGCTCGGTGACTTCGTAGACGATCTGGCCAGACTGGTTCCGACGCGTCAGGAAGTTCTTGCGGGTCCATTCGTCCGCATATTTTTTTCCTGAGAGCGCGCCGCCGGCCGAGCCGCTCTGCTGCTCTCCCGTGCCGGGGTTCTGCCGGCGGAGCTGCTCGAGGAAGGCGTCGACGTCGGCGTGGAACTGTTCCAGTGGCAGCTGGGCCCGGGTGCGGGTGAAGGAGGCCTGAAGCACGGCGATCACCCACGGCGCTGAGCGCGTCAGGGCCCAGGCAGGTCCTTTGGTGAGGAGCTCGAGGTCCCGGAGCCGGGTGCTGATGGCGTCGGCTGATGACACGGCGGAGCGGGACACGCACTCTCCTTCGGCTGCCAGAGATGGTTGGGGGCGGTGCTGCGGGCAGCGGAATCGAAAAACTGCCAGCTACAAGGTTAACGCAGGGCCCCGGCCGCATTCGTCGTTGTGCGCTCCCCTATGTCGGAGCAAACTGGAATGACCAGCTGAAAGGAGACGACCATGCGGAAGAGAACGATGTGGATCACGGGCGCAGCCTCTGCAGCGGTGGTGCTGGGGGGAGCATCGATTGCGGTCGGGGCTACCCAGCAGGCCCAGGATCTTCGGTCTCTGAGTCCGGACGACCTGACGGCCAGCATCGGAAAACTTGCCCTTGGTGACGATTCCGACGGACCCGCGCTCACCGACGCCGACCGCGCCAGGGCAACCAGCGCCGCGCTGGCGAAAGTTGGCCAGGGCAGCGTCACCGAAGTGGAGCGCGACGACGGCTCCGCCGCGGCCTATGAGGTCGAGGTACGGCTCAACGACGGGACCCAGGTCGAAGTTGCCCTCGGAGCGGACTTCCAGGTGGTGAGCCAGAGCGCCCCTGAACACGACGAGGACTGACACAGGGCAGCATTCCTGGCCTTGACATCCGGTGCGACACCCGGGATTGGTGAGGGTGCCGCAACCGTGCCGTGACCTACGCCCGGGTAGCATTTCGATCCCGTATCAAGAGGCCACGATCGTCCACGGGGCCCTAGTTCAGCACGTCTCCTGCACCCTACGCTCGGGCTACTGGTTCAACCGAAGCAATGGTGCAGGGGGAAGAATGCAGTTCGACCTAAGCGCAGTGGAAACGGGCACGATGGTGGTGATTGGAACCCTCGTGTTCGCCTTGGTGATCGGCGCCTTCATGATGGTGTCCGCGTTCGCGGCCATGGTGCTGGTGGGCGTGGGCCGGCTCGCCTGGTACCTCGTGGCCGGCGCGGTGGTTGGCCTGGTCCACGGCATCAACCACGGATGGGACCGGCTGGTCCACCATGCCTCAACCGTGGAGTTGCCCGCCGATTTCCAGGTCGACTTCGGCGCGGACTTCGGGCCCGACCATTCGGGCCAGGCTTCCCCTAGCACAGGCACTTACCCGCGAGTAGTATTGCGGGACAGCTGAAGGGTCCTCCACCCGCGGCGGATCCAGGGCTCGAGCCGGCTACCCGGTTAGAGGAGATGCCCAGTGAGCTCCGCCATTGAAGACCCCGCCACCGCACCCGACTCTCCAACACCCAACTCTCCAACACCAGGCACCGCGACACCGGACGCGCCGGAGCCGGAGACCGCCGGGGCGCCGGACCGTATCGGCCCCGACGCGACGGCCGCGGACGCCCGGGCCATCGCCGAGGCCGCCCGGGAGACCACTTGGAAGCAGCCCAGCTTCGCGAAGGGCCTCTACCTTGGCAGCTTCGACTTGGGCCTGATCCACCCGTGGCCCGAAGCCCCCGCCGACGACGTCGAACGCGGCGAGGCCTTCATGGCCCGGCTGACCGACTATTGCCGGACGATGTCCGGCCGCGCCATCGAACGGGACGACCGGATCCCGGACGACTATCTCAAGGGGCTCGCCGAGCTCGGTGCGTTCGGCATGAAGATTCCCCGCGAATACGGCGGACTGGGCCTGACCCTCGTGTACTACGGCCGCGCACTTGGCCTGCTCGGATCGGTGCACCCCAGCCTCGGCGCCCTGCTGTCCGCGCACCAGTCGATCGGCGTCCCGGAGCCGGTCAAGGAATTCGGCACTGCTGCCCAGAAGCGGGAATACCTGCCCCGCTGCGCCGCCGGAGCTGTCACCGCCTTCCTGCTGACCGAGCCCGACGTCGGCAGCGATCCCGCCCGGATGGGCAGCACCGCCGTCCTCTCCGAGGACGGCGAGTCGTACGTCCTGGACGGCGTCAAGCTGTGGACAACAAACGGCGTCATCGCCGAGCTCGTCGTGGTGATGGCCCTCGTGCCGCCGCACACCGATGCGGACGGGACCGCCCACAAAGGCGGCATCAGCGCGTTCGTCGTGGAAATGGACTCCCCCGGCATTACGGTGGAAAACCGCAACGTCTTCATGGGGCTCCGCGGGATCGAAAACGGCGTGACCCGTTTCCATCAGGTCCGGATCCCCGCCGCCAACCGGCTGGGCCGGGAAGGCCAGGGCCTGAAGATCGCGCTCACCACACTGAACACGGGCCGGCTCTCGCTCCCCGCGCTGTGCGTCGCCTCGGGCCGGTGGAGCCTGAAGATCGCCCGGGAATGGTCCAACGCCCGCACCCAGTGGGGTCAGCCGATCGGCCAGCATGAGGCCGTGGGCAAGAAAATCGCGTTCATCGCGGCCAGCACCTTCGCCTTGGACGCCGTGTTTGAACTCTCCGCGGAAATGGCCGACGCCGGGCAGAAGGACGTCCGGATCGAGGCGGCCCTGGCCAAGCTGTGGTCCACGGAGATCAGCTGCCTCATCGCTGACGAGCTCGTGCAAATCCGCGGCGGCCGGGGCTTTGAAACGGCGGACTCGCTGGAGGCCCGCGGCGAGCGGGCCGTCGCCGCGGAACAGCAGCTCCGCGACATGAGGATCAACCGGATCTTCGAGGGGTCCTCGGAGATCATGAAATTGCTGATTGCGCGCGAAGCCGTGGATGCGCACCTGGCGGCCGCGGGAGACCTCGCCTCGGAGGACGCCCGCCTGTCGGACAAGGCGAAGGCCGCCGTCGGCGCCTCCGGCTTCTACGCGAAGTGGCTGCCCAAACTCGTGGCGGGAGCGGGCATGGATCCGCGGTCCTACAGCGACTTCGGCCGGCTCGCCAAACAGCTACGCTACGTGGAGCGCTCCTCCCGGCGCCTGGCGCGGCAGACCTTCTACGGAATGGGCCGCTGGCAGGCGAGGCTTGAGCACAAGCAGGCGTTCCTGGGCAGGATCGTGGACATCGGTGCCGAGCTGTTTGCCATGGCGGCCTGCTGTTCCCGGGCCGAGATGCTGCTGCGGACGCAGCCCGAACGCGGCGCCTCCGCCTACGAACTCGCCGAGTCGTACTGCGAACAGGCCCGTGTTCGCGTCGACGAATATTTCGACCGGCTGTGGCGGAACACCGACGACGCCGACCACGCCTTGGCCCGCAAGACGCTTTCCGGCGACTACGCCTGGCTGGAGGCCGGGGTCCTTGACCAGTCCGAGGGGACCGGCCCGTGGATCGCGGACGCCAGCCCGCGCGCCTCGGTCCGGGAAGACCTGCACCGCAAGTACCGCTGACGGCGCCGCCACGAATGGTAAGCATCCTTGCTAACCGGATACTGCCGTGGTTAGGTGGACGCCAGACTGTCACCCCTACGGTGCCCGGTCATTCAGCGAAAGTGAGCAACCCTCATGAGCAGCACTCCAGGCCCCGACGACAAGACGACACGCCTCACTACGCAGGAAGACCGGACCACCAGGCCGGTTACGGCAGTCCGCCACGACGACGCCGTCCGTGACGCACCCCGCCACGACGCACACCGCCACGACACTGCTGTCGACGCCGTCGTGGAAGAGATCCCCACGCGCCAGACGGTCGTGGCCCGCGAGAAGGAACAGTTCGGTGGCATCCAAGTCGGCTCGGCATTCTTCGGCTGGCTGGCCGCCACGGGTACGGCGGTGTTGCTCACTGCACTGGTCGCGGCCGGCGGCACCGCCGTCGGACTGGCCACCAACACCGATGTCAACGATGCCGTGGACCAGGCATCAACCAACCAGACGGTCGGGCTGGCCGGCATCATCGTGCTGCTGGTGATCCTTCTGATTTCCTACTACTGCGGCGGGTACGTGGCCGGGCGGATGGCCCGCTTCAACGGCGCCAAGCAGGGCTTCATGGTCTGGATCTGGGCCCTGATCGCCGCGATCGTGGTCGCCGTGCTGGGCCTGGTCGCCGGGCAGCGCTTCAACATCCTGGCAAACCTGAACAGCTTCCCGCGCATCCCGATCAACGAGGGCCAGCTGAACACCTTGAGCATCATCGCGGCGATTGTCGTGGCCCTGGTGGCCTTGGTGGGCGCGGTGCTGGGCGGCCTCGCGGGCATGCACTTCCACCGCAAGGTGGACCGGGCCGGCTTCAGCCCGGCAGCGGTCGAGGAGCACCCCGTCGCGGACTCCGCAGCCGGGGACTCCGCACCCTCACGCCGCTAGCCCGGAGTACGGCCGGGCCCGGAGTCGTCAGCCGGACACGACGCCGGACACGTAATACCAGCGCCTGTCCACGCGGACAAAGCGGCTGGTTTCGCGCTGTACAGCGCGTTCGCCCTCGTGCCGGTAGTGCGCAGCGAATTCCACCACGCCTTCACTGTCCAGCGGGCCGCCCCTGCTGGTGGAAAGAATGTCCAAGCGACGCCACTGCATGCCGGCATCGAACTCCAGTTGCGCGGGCCGCGTGTCCGGGTGCCAGGTCCGGAGCAAGTAATCCGCGTCCCGGACCACGAACGCGCTGTACCGGGAACGCATGAGCTGCTCCGCCGTCGGCGCCTCGGCCTCTCCGCGATGGAACCGGCCGCAGCATTGGGCATACGCCTCGCCGGACAGGCACGGGCAGTTCCCCTCATATGCGGCAGCCGGACTGCTCACGGGCCGGTCCGTGCCGGACGCGGCGGTGGGCTCGGAATCGGCTGCTGCGGCGTGCGTCACAAGGTGTCCTTCCGGCGGGCCGGACGACGCCGGCGGGGCTGTCTTTGACTATAGACGCCGGGGCGGCAGGGCCGTGCCGCGGCCCCGGATAACGGCTTTGACACATCTTCGCCACGACCGCCGCGGGCGGCACGCGGCCAAGGAAAAGTACGTATTGTTAAGGGGGCTCCTGCCCGCCACGTGCTTGTGGCAGGGACCACGCTGCAGCAGGCCGGCCAGGAGAGGTGACATGGAAGATCCAACAACCATTGCGCTGAACCTGACGTTTTTCGGGACCCTCGGCGTGGCGTTCGTCATGTTCCTCGGTCTCTTTCTGGTCTTCGCCGCCACCCTCGTGCTCGCAGGGATCGGCCGGCTGGCGACAGTCATTGTCCTGGCCGCCGCCGGGCTCCTCCGCGATAGTCCCGCCACGCGCGAAGATCAGGTGCGCGAAGATCGGACTCGGAACGAGCCGGCCAAGGCCGCAAAGCCCGCGCGCCCGGCCGCGACGAAGAAGCCTCGTCCCCCTGCCCGGAAGGCAGGCAAGAAGGAGCCGGCGTTGTCGCCGGAGTGGACGGCCGCCGTCGCCCGGGCAGATGCCCGCGCTGCCGCAAGGGCCAAAGCCGAAGCCGGCCCGGCCGTCCGTGTCACCGTCCGGGACCTGCCCAACCCCATGGCACCGGCCGGGGACATTAAGGAAGTCTCAGCCCTCGTGCAATCGGCCACCGACACCAATGGAGCACTTGGCGTCGTGCCGCGGGCGTTCCAAAAGCCGCCCATGCCCGCGGCAAAGTCCCTGCTGGACACCGGCTCCCTCGTGTCGCTGCGCGGCAACCTGCCGGCTGGGAAGGCCAAACAGCAGGCCCAGGAGCGCAAGGCCGGCTGAGCCCTTACCCCGGGCAGGCAAGTCCGCTACGTTGGAACCCATGGAATTCAGATACCTCGGCAACAGCGGCTTCAAGATTTCAGAAATCACGTTTGGCAACTGGCTGACCCATGGCTCCCAGGTGGAGAACGACGTCGCCACCCAGTGCGTCCGGGCCGCGCTCGACGCCGGTATCAGCACCTTCGACACGGCGGACGTCTACGCCAATACCGCGGCGGAGACGGTCCTCGGCGCGGCCTTGAAGGACGAGCGCCGGGAGTCGCTGGAAGTCTTTACCAAGGTCTTTGGCCCCACCGGGCCCAAGGGCCACAACGATCTTGGCCTGTCCCGCAAGCACATCATGGAATCCATCAACGGCTCCCTCACGCGGCTGCAGACCGACTACGTGGACCTCTACCAGGCCCACCGCTACGACTACGAGACGCCGCTGGAAGAGACCATGCAGGCCTTCGCGGACATCGTGCGGCAGGGCAAGGCCCTGTACATCGGGGTCAGCGAGTGGACGGCCAACCAGATCCGCGACGGCCATGCCCTCGCCAAGGAACTGGGCTTCCAGCTGATCTCCAACCAGCCGCAGTACTCCATGCTGTGGCGGGTGATCGAGGCCGAGGTGATTCCGGCGTCGGAAGAGCTCGGCCTGTCCCAGATCGTCTGGTCCCCGATTGCCCAGGGCGTGCTGAGCGGCAAATACCACCCCGGCAAGCCGGCCCCCGAGGGCAGCCGCGCCACGGACTCCAAGGGCGGTTCGCGGATGATCGAGCGCTGGATGTCCAACGAGGTCCTCACCGGCGTCCAGCAGCTCAAGCCGATCGCGGACGAAGCGGGGCTGACCATGGCGCAGCTCAGCATCGCCTGGGTGTTGCAGAACAAGAACGTGGCCTCGGCGATCATGGGCGCGTCCCGGCCGGAGCAGATCGAGAAAAACGTGGCCGCCGCGGGCGTGAAGCTGGACGCCGTGATCATGGACAAGATCGACGCCGTCATCGGCCCGCTGGCCGAACGCGACCCCGCGCAGACCAAATCACCCGCCTCCCGCGAGGCCTAGGCCCATGCCCAACGCACCCGAGCTCGCCGTCACCGGATCCACCGGCAACCTGGGCGGCCTGGTGGCCAGGCTGCTGGCCGCGGCCGGAAGCGAGCAACGGCTCCTGGTGCGGGACGCCGCCCGGGCACCTGAGCTCGAAGGTGCCGTCCCCTTCGTGACCACCTACGCCGATCAGGACCGGACGAAGGCGGCGCTGGTCGGGGCGAAAACGCTGTTCATGGTCTCCGCCGCCGAGGCCGAGGACCGGCTCCAGCAGCACTACGCCTTCGTCGACGCAGCGGCCGCGGCCGGCGTCCAGCACATCGTCTACACCTCCTTCTTCGGCGCGGCGCCGGACTGCACTTTTACCCTGGGCCGGGACCATTTCGCGACCGAGGAGCGCATCAAGGCGTCCGGCATGGACTACACGTTCCTGCGGGACAATTTCTACCTGGACTTCCTGCCGCTGCTGGCCGGCGACGACGGCGTCATCCGCGGCCCGGCCGGGAGCGGCGTGATGGCGGCCGTGGCGCGGGCGGATGTTGCCCACTCGGCGGTCACCGTGCTGCGGGACCCTGCCCTGCACGTGGGACGGACCTATGACCTGACGGGCCCGGAGGACATCTCGCTGGCCCGCGGAGCGGAACTCCTGACCGCCGGAACCGGCCGGGCCATCACCTTCCACAATGAGACCCTGGAGGAGGCCTACGCGTCCCGCGCCGCCTACGGTGCGCCGCCTTGGCAGGTGGACGCCTGGGTGAGCACGTACACCGCCATCGCGGCCGGTGAACTGGCCGGTCCGACGTCGGCGGTGCATGAGCTGACGGGCCGCGAACCGCTGAGCCTTGAGCAGTTCCTGGCCGAGGCGCACAAGCTGTAGCCCGCGCACCGGCGTCCTCGCGGGACCTGACGGGCCGGCCTGTCCCGGTGTTGACGGTTTCCGGGCTGGGGCGTAGACCTGACTTCAGGTGACACCGGCCGGCAACGGGGCCGGTGCGGAGAAGAATCGCAACGCCATGCCAAAGCAAATGTCCAGACACTCCGGCGTCCTGAAAAGTCCGCGGCGGCAGGACCGGAGACTCGCGCCGCATTCCGGGGAACCGAGCCACGGCCCACTGACAGCGGACGAGCTCCAGCTCGCCGTGCGGAATCATTCCATGCCACTCGAGGCCCTGCAGATCGATCCCACTCCGCCCGGCCTGCACTATGTGCTCACCCACTTCGACATCCCCTTCATCGACGTTGAGCACTGGCATCTGCAGATCGGCGGCGCGGTGCAGCGGGCCGTGGAGTTGAGCATGCGGGCACTGCGCCGGGCACCGAGCATCACCCTCCCGGTCACCTTGGAGTGCGCCGGCAACGGCCGGTCCCTGCTGCGGCCCCGCCCGCTGAGCCAGCCGTGGGTCCTGGAGGGAGTCGGCACCGCGGTGTGGACCGGCGTCCCGCTGGCCTACCTGCTGACCCAGGCCGGCGTGGAGGACGACGCCGTCGAGGTGCTGTTCACCGGGGCGGACTCCGGCGTCCAGGGCGGCGTCGCCCAGCAGTTCGCCCGGAGCCTTCCGATCGGCGAGGCCCTGCGGCCCGACGTCGTGCTCGCCTACCGGATGAACGGCGCAGACCTGCCGCCGCAGCACGGCTATCCGCTCCGGCTGGTGGTGCCCGGCTGGTACGGCATGGCAAGCGTGAAGTGGCTGTCTTCGATCAAGGTCCTGACCAAGCCCTATGACGGGTTCCAGCAGGCCGTGGCGTACCGCTACCAGCAGGATGCCGACGATCCCGGCACCCCGGTCACGTGGATCAAGGTCCGCTCGCTCATGGTTCCCCCGGGCGTCCCGGACTTCTTCACCCGGAGCCGGATCCTGCCCCGCGGACCGGTGATGCTGTCCGGCCGGGCGTGGTCCGGGCAGGGCGCCGTGCAGCGCGTCGACGTCGGGGTTGACGGAAAGTGGACCCCGGCCCATCTGGAGCACCCGGCCGCGCCGTTCGCCTGGTGCGCGTGGTCGCTGCCCTGGGTGGCCGATCCCGGCGAACACGAGCTCTCCTGCCGTGCCACAGATGCCAGCGGCGCGGTGCAGCCGCTGGAGCCGGCGTGGAACTACCAGGGCATGGGCAACAACGTGGTGCAGCGGATCAGAGTCAGCGTGGAATAGTGCTCAGGAGCGAGTCGACAATTTCGCCGAAGCCCGGGCTCTAGTGGATGTGGCTTCCGCCGTTGATGTCGATGGTGGTTCCGGTGAGATAGGCGGATTCCTCGGAGGACAGGAACGTGATGACGGCTGCGATTTCCTCGGTGCTGGCGTTGCGGCCCAGCGGGATGCCGGCGTTGATGGCCGCTTCCTGCTCCTCGGTGCTGCCTACGCGGATGTTGGTGTCCACGGCGCCGGGAGTGATGGCGTTGACGGTCACGCCGGTGCTGCCGATTTCGCGGGCCAGGGCTTTGGTGAAGCCCAGGATGGCGGCCTTGGCTGCGGAGTAAGGGACCTTGCCGAACACGCCGCCGCCGCGCTGGGCGGAGACGGAGGACATGTTCACGATCCGGCCCCAGCCGCTGGCGATCATGTCCGGCAGGAAGGCCTTCGTCACCAGGTAGGTTCCGGTGGCGTTGACGGCCATGACCTTGTTCCAGAGGTCCAGTGTGGTCTCGAGGAACGGCACCGGGGAGGTGATGCCGGCGATGTTGGCCAGGGCGCCGACGGCGGGGAGGCTGCCGGCGCGGACCTCTGCGGCCACGGCGTTGTACGCGGCCGTCACGGAGTCCTCGCTGACGACGTCGACCTCGTAGCCAAACGCCGGAACGTTGAACTCGTTGCCGATCTCCGCTGCGACCTTGGCGGACTTCTCGCCGTCGAGGTCCAGGATCACCACGGCCCAGCCCTGGCTGGCGTAGCGGCGGGCGGTGGTGATGCCGATGCCCCGGTCCGAGGTAGCCCCGGTGAGGACGGCAGTGCGCTGGATGGTGCTCATGATGCTCCTTGATTGGGTGTTGTGTCTCTTGATGGGATCGATTGCTCCACAAGCGCCGTTTTGATGGTCCAAAACGGCCGTTACGGAGCAACCGATGGTCAGATGAGGTCTGTGATGAAGCTGGCGGCCTTGGCGGCCGCGGCCGGGCGTTCGCCGTGGGTGACGTCCCGGGTCTCCAGCTCCAGGGAGAAGTGGCCTGTGTAGCCATCGGCGGCGAGGGCGGCCAGGCCGGCGGCGAAATCGGCCTGGCCGTTGCCGATGCTGAGGTTGATATTCCCCGGTACGGCATCGCGCAGGTGGACGTGGGCGATCCGGCCCTGGTGGCGTGTGAGGTAGTCCAGCGGGTCCTCGCCGGCGGCCACGATATGGCTGAAGTCCATGACGATCCCGACGCCGGAGCCGGCCAGCCGCCGGGCCAGTACTTCCGCGCGCTCCAGGTTCCAGCAGAACCGCAGGAAGTGCAGTGATTCGGTCCAGAGTTCGACGCCGAACCCGTCGGCCCGCTGCTTGGCGGCAACGAGTTGCCCGGCAATGGTGTCCAGGTCCTCGTCGAGGCTGCGGACGGGCTCGTGACCGAGGGCGCCGCAGGGCAGGACCAGGGCCTTGGCGCCGGTGCCGGCCGCCAGGGTGAGGAGCGCGTCAAGGTGCCGGTTCCGAGCTGACTGTGCGTCGGCGTCGAGCACGGCGTTCAGGTCACCGATGTCCCCGTTGACCGACCGGACCCGCAGCCCGGAGGCAACCACCTCGGCCGTCACGGCGGCGACGGCCTCGGCGTCGAGGTCGTAGGGAATGTGGTCGCACACTCCGGGGAGGGCTCCGAGATCGATTTCCTCGAAGCCGAGGCCCGCGATGGTGCGCAGGGCCTCGGGCAGGTCCTGGTGGCGGAAGCTGATGGACGAGCAGCCGAGACGGGAATTGAACATCGTCGTTGATCCTCTGGTAGCGCCTGGGGCGGATGGTGATATGGACCACACTACAAAATTCCACTGTCAACAGTCAACCTTTGAAGTTGACTGTTGACATTAACTATGGCCCGGGTCACACTGGCATATCATCTGTTAACAGTCGACAGTGTCGGCGCTGAAGCGTCGGCAGCTCTCTTCGAAAGGGAATGACATGAGCAACGAAGCTCTAAAAATGCGCGGCCATGTGCATGGCACCAAGGACGCTAAGCGGGTCGCCATCGGCTCCGGCGTCGGCGCGGTGATCGAAACCTATGACTTCATCGGATTCGGCACGGCCGCGGCCTTGTACTTCGGCACGGCATTCTTCCCCACCGGCGATCCGGTGACAGGAACGCTGGCCGCCTTCGCCACACTGGGCGTCGGCTTTGCCGCCCGCCCGATCGGCGGCATTATCGGCGGCCACCTCGGCGACAAGGTGGGCCGTAAGCCCGTCCTCGTGGCCTCCCTGATCCTGATGGGCGTCGCCACGTTCCTGATCGGGCTGCTTCCCACGTACAGCCAGGTCGGACTGCTGGCTCCCGCGTTGCTTGTGTTCGTCCGCATTGTCCAAGGGCTGGCCTTCGGCGCGGAATGGGGCGGCGCGATTCTCATGAGCTACGAGCACGCCCCTTGGAAAGCCAAGGGAAAGTACACCGGAATCGTGCAGGCCGGCTTCCCCGTCGGGCTGCTGCTGGCCAACCTCGTGTTCCTGGTCAGCGTGAACCTCGGCGGCGAACTTGCCTGGCGCATTCCGTTCCTGGCCAGCATCGTACTGGTGGTCGTCGGCCTCATCATCCGCTCCAAGGTGCCCGAGTCCCCGGTGTTTGACGAGGTCAAGGACAGCGGCGCCATTGTGAAGTCGCCCATCGTCGAGGTCCTCAAGACCGACTGGCGCAACATCGTGAAGGGCATCGGCCTCCGCATCGCCGAGACCGCCGGCTACGCAGTCTCCATTACCTACATGATTTCGTACCTGCACACTCAGCAGCTGGCGGACAAGACCCAGACGCTTGTAGCCCTCTGCATCGCCTCGGCAATCGGCATTTTCGCCACCCAGGCCTGGGCCCGCCTGACGGACAGGATCGGTCGGCGTCCGCTCTACATCTGGTCCTGCGCCTTCGCCGTAGCGTTCGCTGTACCGATGTTCCTGCTGGTCAACACGGGAATGTTCATCTTCATTATCGCCACCCTGGTGATCTCCTACGCCGTTTGCCAGAACTCGCTTGCCGGCGCCCAGGGAGCATGGTTCCCGGAGCTCTTCCAGGCCAAGACCCGCGCCTCCGGCGCCTCACTGGCCTACCAGATCTCGGCCATGGTCTCCGGCTTCACCCCTTTCATCACCACGCTCCTCTTCGTCAGCCTGGGCTGGATGGGTCCGGCGCTGCTCTTCGGCACGTACGCAGCAATCGGGCTGTGGGCCGCCCTCACCACCCGCGAAACATGGGGCAAGCGCGAACGCCAGCTCGCCGACGAGGCAACCAAAAACACGCCGCAGACGGTGAACGTCTGATGGCCGCCACAGAAGAAGCTCAAATGACTGACACCCAGGAAACTATGACCACCGCCGCCACCGAACGCGTTGACAGTGTTTCAGCCGCGGCATACCGGATCCGGCACCACGCACTGAACATGGGCGAGGTCCAGGGCCAAGGCTATGTCGGCCAGGCCCTCGGCGCGGCCGACATGTTCGCCGCGGTCTACGCGGACCAGCTCCGGTTCCGCGCCGAGGATCCGCACTGGGAGGAACGCGACCGTTTCCTGCTCTCCACCGGCCACTACGCGATCGGCCACTACGCGGCCCTCGCCGAGGCCGG
>JBKPBZ010000141.1:0-11961 GCA_046727115.1 Actinomycetota bacterium
TACCTGCTCGAGGACCGCGAAAACCTGCCGCAGGCCGCCGTACCCGCCCCCGAGGCGATCGTGGAACTCCTGGCGGGCCGTGGCGTCGAGTACACCAGCTGGGAAGGCTGGCTGGCCCTGGACGAGCACGAGCGCGCCCTCGGCGAGAAGGCCACCGCGGCTGGCGAGTCGCACGGCGTCGCCGTCCAGCGCGAGCGCATCAAGGTGGTGCCCCGTGAGGACATGGTGGAGATCTCCCGCGGCGCCGCCGTCGAGGTCTAGCCTCCGCACGCAGACCAACGCGGGGCCACCTCGCGCCCATCCCCCAGCGGGATCACGGGCGCGAAGTGGCCCCGTTTTTGTGTGCTGTGGGTGGAAACCCGGCCGGTAGTCAGTAGGCTTACCGTCATGGATGAGCACGATTCGCCCGGGGCCGGCCAATGAGGCTCCGTCACAGCAACGCCTCCGGCCGCGGATACCGTAGGGTCCCCACCGGGACCGGGTTCAGCTATAAGGACCTGGACGGGTCCACCCTGCCGCCCGGGCCGGTCCGGGAGCGGCTGGAGGGCATCGGGATCCCGCCGGCCTGGACGGACGTCTGGATTGCCCCGTACGACAACGGGCACATCCAGGCCACCGGAGTCGACGCGGTGGGCCGGCGGCAGTACATCTACCATCCGAGCTGGCGGGAGCGCAAGGACCGGCTGAAGTTCGACCGTTCGCTCCAGCTGGCCGAGACCCTGCCGGCCGCACGCCGTCTGGTGACCATGGACCTGCGCTCCGAAGGGCTGACCCGGGAACGGGTGCTGGCGGCCGCCTTCCGGATGCTCGACAGCGGGTCGCTGCGGGTCGGCTCGGAGCGGTACACCAACGAAAACGGCAGCCACGGCCTCGCCACGCTGCTCTGCGCCCATGTCAAGGTGCGCAAGAACGAACTCCGGCTCAGCTTTCCGGCCAAGAGCGGCAAGACCTGGGAGTCGCGGATCGACGACGCCGACCTCGCCGCCGTCGTGCGCCAGCTCAAGCGGCGCGGCGGCAAGGCCCGGCTGCTGGCGTACAAGGACGGCCGCCGCTGGCATCCGGTGTCCAGCGCGGACATCAACGAGTACGTCAAGGAGCGCACGGGGGAGGACTTCACCGCCAAGGACTTCCGCACCCTGCGGGGTACTGCGGCAGCGGCGGTCAGCCTGGCGCAGAGCGGCCCGCAGCCGAAAGTCTCGGCCCGCAAGAGCGCGGTGAGCCGCGCCATGCAGGACGCGGCCGCGGTGCTGGGCAACACGCCCTCGATCGCCCGGAAAAGCTACGTGGATCCGCGGCTGCTGGACCACTTCGCGGCGGGGGAGACGATCGACCCGAAGCGGCGGGATTCCGCCGAGGCCGAGATCCGCGCCCTGCTGTACCAGGAAGGCGATGTGGTTCCGTTGCGGAAGGCCGCAGGCTAGCACGCGGGTACCGTCCCGCTACGCCCGCGCCGTTAGGCCCGCCGCAACCCGCGCGCCGCTAGGCTCGGGCGGCTACATCCGCCCGAAACGCGCCCGGACCAGGGCGAACACGCCGTAGGCGATGAACCCTGCCCCGATCGCCAGGAGCAGGTACGGGCCGAACGGGTGGTCCCGGAGTGCCTTGAGGCTGCCGTCCAGCCCGGTGGAAGAACCGGGGTTGTTGGTCGCCGCGGCGATGACGAACAGCAGCCCGGTCAGGATCAGCGCCAGCCCTTTCGCGGCGTGGCCGGTGACTCCGAGCATGCTGATCAGCCTGCCGCGGTGGGTCCCCTCAAAGTGGTGCAGTTCCTCCTTGAACTTCTTCCCGAAGCCCTTGACGATGAAGTACACGCCGATCCCGATGATGGTAAGCCCGAGGCCGACGAGGGCCGGCGCCCCGAATGGGGACTGGACCAGGGCTGTGCTGAAGTCCCGCGTCGAGTCGCCTGAATCGCCGCGCCGGCCGAGCGCGAAGCCCGCGAAGCTTAACCCGACGCTCCCGTACGCAATGGCGAGGAAGCCGGAGGAGATGAGTTTGCCCAGCCGTTCCTTGCGCGGCAGGTGGCGGCCCCGGAGGGTCGCTTCGCTCAGTTGCCACAGCGAGAGCCCTGCACACCCGATGCAGGCCGCCCACATCACGGCCGGACCCCATGGGTTGGCGGCGAGCTGTTCGATGGCTCCGGTGGGTTCGGCCTGGCCGGGCGCGCCCAGGACCAGCGCGACGGCGATAGCCCCGATCACGATATGAAGCAGTGCCATCACGGCGAACCCCGAACGTGCGACGACGTCGAGCCAGATGCTGTCCGACGCCGCCTCGGCGGCGTCGGCGGCATCACCGATTGCGGCTTCAATCCCGGAGTCTTCTTTTGCCATGTCGATGCTGCTAATCCTCATCCGGTCTGGTGAACAGTGTTGTGCCCATGGCGTTGCCCGAGGCGTTGTGACTATTGCGCCGATCTTACGCGGGGCGAGTCGGTAACTGCGTGGACTATCACCTTGTTGCTAAGTGTGCTTACCATAGCCGAGTCACGCATGGCCCTGCTCGTGGACATGCCGCGGACCGGCAGCCTCGCTGCTCCCGCGATTCGGATTCGAAGACAGACGATAGGAAGCTCAACATGGCAGGTAATCTTGTTGCCCGATCCATTCACGACCTGACGGCAGCCGCCTGGTTCGGCGGTTCTCTGATGGGTGCCATCGGACTTAACGGTGCCACGGCTGAGGCCAAGGACCCGGCGGAACGTACCCGCCTGTCAAGCCTGGGCTGGAAGAAGTGGGCGCCGTACCAGGGGGCGGCCTTAGGGGCGCATCTTCTTTCGGGACTCGCCATCATCTGGGAGAACAAGGGGCGGATGGCCAAGCAGGACGGCGTCACGCGGCTGAGCGTCTACAAGTCCGTCGTCACCCTGGCCGGTGCCGCAGTGACCCTGTACGCGGGCCTGCAGGGGGCCAAGGTGGAGAAGCTGGCCGCCGAGGGCGCCAAGGGCGCCACCGAGCCCAAGCCTCAGGCCTCCGACGAACTTCGTTCCGCGCAGCAGCAGTTGAAGATCCTGCAGTGGGTCATCCCCGTGTTCGCCGGCTGGGTGATTGTTCTCGGCGCCAAGCACGGCGAGATGCAGCGGCCCAAGAACATCCTCATGGGCCTCGTCCGCTAGCACCCGCGCTCCAGAACCACCGCATAACGTCGAGGGCCGGAACATCGCGTTCCGGCCCTCGACGTTGCGATGCGCTCAAGCAGGTAAGGGCGCAGCCTGGACTTTGGCTTTATCGCCCGCGTGCACGGCCCGCAGGATCAGTTTGAACAGTTCGCCCAGGAGCAGCAGCACCACAGCCGGCACCAGGCAGATCAGCCACTGGGCACCGCTCAGCGGGACAGTGCCGAACAGGTCCTGCAGCACACGGAGCTGGACGATCAGCATCGAGCCGAACACCGCCCAGCCGAACGCCCAGAGGAGCTTCGGGTTGGACACCGTGGAGGGCCCGAAAGCGCTTTCCTCGGGGAAACGCAGGTTGAGTGCGACCGCGATGTTCATCAGGCCCAAGCCAACTATGGCCATGGTCTGGCCGACCTCAAGGGAACCGTAGCTGACCTTGCCGATCTGCACGAGGACCAGCGTGGCGGCCGCCATGAACAGGCCGACGACGAACAGGCGCACCATCATCGAGCGGACGATGATGGGCTGGTTGAACGGCCGCGGTTTGCGGTCCATAATGCCCGGCGTCGCGAGGTCCAGGCCCATCACGGCCCCAATGGGGGCGACAATCGCCATGTGGATCCACAACACCTGCGCCGGGCTGAGCAGCGCCGTGCCGGCGATCGCGAACGCCGACGAGCCGATGAAGGCCAGGATGAACATGAACAGGTTGGCGACCTGGATGCGGATGAACTTCTGCAGGTTGTCATACACGAGCCTGCCCTGCTCGACCGCGGTCACGATGGTGGCGAAGTTGTCGTCGGCCAGGATCATCTTCGCCGCCCCCTTGGCGACGTCGGTGCCCGTGATCCCCATCGCGATCCCGATGTCGGCTGCAGCGATGGCCGGTGCGTCGTTCACGCCGTCGCCGGTCATCGCGACCACGTTCCCCTTGCGCTTGAGCACCTCGACCAGCCGGACCTTGTGCTCCGGCGCCACCCGGGCGATCACGCCGATCCCGTCCACCTGGCTGTCGGCCTCGGAGTCGCTCAAGGCCGCGAACTCGGCGCCGGTGACGGCCCGCCCTCGGATGCCCAGCTCGTCGGCGATAGCCGCCGCGGTGATGGCATGGTCGCCGGTGATCATCCGGACCCGGATGCCGGCGTGTTTCGCCGTGGCGATCGCGGCCACAGCCTCGGCCCGCGGCGGGTCTACCTCGCCAATCAGCGCCGAAATCTCCAGGTCCTGCATGAGCGCCATCAGATCGCCTTCCGGCTGGAAGGTGGCTGGGTCGAACTCGCGCTGCGCCAGGGCGAGCACCCGCCGGCCCTGGCTGGCGATGCGCTCGTTCGCGGTCAGTACTCTCCCGCGCATTTCCTCGGTGAGGGTCTCGGTGCGTCCGCCCGGCATCCGCCCGGTCGAGGACCTGTTGAGTACGACGTCGGGGGCGCCCTTCACGTAGGCCCGGATCACGGGCCTGCCGTCGGCGCCGGGCATCCGGTGGAAGGTGGCCATGAACTTGTAGTCAGAGTCAAAGGGCACCGACGCCACCCGCGGATTGTTCCTGCGGAACTCCCGGACGTCCACGCCGCCTTTCTGCGCGAGCACGTACAGCGCCGCCTCGGTGGGATCCCCGATCACTTCGCCGTCCTCGATATCGGAGTCGTTGCACAGCGCGCACGGGAACATCACGTAGTCCAGGTCACGCTCGGCGTCGCCGGTGGTCCGTTGGATCTGGCCGTTGAAGCTGTAGCCCTCACCGCTGACCGTGTAGTGGTGCTGCACAGTCACGAATTCCCGCACCGTCATCTGGTTCAGCGTCAGGGTGCCGGTCTTGTCGGAATTGATGGCCGAGGTGGAGCCCAGCGTCTCCACCGCCGGCAGGACCTTCATGATGGCGTTCTTCTTGGCCATGTTGACCGAGCCCACCGACAGGATGGTGGTGACGACGGCCGGCAGTGCATCCGGGATCGAGCCGACCGCCAGGGCCACGCCGATCCCGAAGAGCACCGCGAAAGATTGGCCCTGGGCCAGGCCCATCACCATGATTGCGAGGAACGCGAAGAGGGCCGCGACGATGATGAAAATGGTGAGCCGGTCCACCTGTTTGGTGAGGGGGGTTTTCTCCTCCTTCTGGCCGGACAGCATGTGGGCGATGTGGCCGACCTCTGACCCCATGCCGGTGGTGGTCACGAGGATCTCGCCGTGGCCCCGGGTCACGTTGGTGTTCATGAACGCCATGTTCACGCGGTCTCCGATGCCGACGTCGTGACGGCTGATGGCCGCGGTGTCCTTTTCGACGGCGACGCTTTCGCCGGTCAGTGCACCCTCCTCGATCTGGAGTGTCGCCGCCAGGATGATCCTGCCGTCGGCAGGAACACGGTCACCGGCATCCACCACCACGATGTCGCCGGGCACAAGCTGCTCGGCGGGGATCTCCGCCATTTCACCGTCGCGGCGCACCTTGGCCATCGACTTCATCATCTTCCCCAAGGAAGCGGCGGCCGCCTCCGCCTTGCCTTCCTGGTGATAGCCCAACCACGCGTTGAACAGCGTCAGCAAGGCCAGCCCGATGGCGGTCCCGTACTCCTCGATCAACAGGCTGACCAAGGCGGCGACCACGAGCACGATCTGCATGTAGTCGCGGTAGTGCTTGAAGAACCGCTTCCAGACCGGTTCCGGCTTCGCGGCGGCCAGGGCGTTCGGGCCGTACTCCTGGAGCCGCTGCTCCGCCTCCGCCGCGCTCAACCCGGTGGCCGGGTCCACCTGCAGCTCGGCCGCCACCTCCGCGGGGGCCAGCGCGTACCACGTTGCGTCCGCGTCGGTCGCAGCCAACTCTGCCGCTGCTCCGGGATTGTCGGTCATGACTTCCTCCTCATCGCCGAGGCGCTGCTCAGAATGGTGTGGGGATGTGCCGGACTGCCAGCGTGGGTTCACGGTAGTCGTCGGCCTTCTGCCGCTTGGGCAGTTCGACGTCGAGCCCCGGGTACGGCTCGTAGGGCACCTGGCTGAGCAAGTGGCTGATGATGTTGAGCCGGCCCCGCTTCTTCACGTTGTTGTTGGCGACGTACCATGGTGCCCAGGCGGTGTCGGTCGCTTCGAACATGGCGTCCCTGGCGCGGGAGTAGTCGTACCACCGTGTGTAGGACCGGAGATCCATGGGAGACAATTTCCAGGTTTTGCGGGGATCATCCATGCGGCTCTTGAGCCGCCGGGTCTGCTCGTCGGCGCTGACCTCGAGCCAGTACTTGATGAGGATGATTCCGGAGTCGACCATCGCCTTCTCGACCATCGGCGCCATGTTGAGGAACCGCTGGGTCTCGTCCGGGGTGCAGAAGTTCATCACGCGCTCCACACCGGCACGGTTGTACCAGCTGCGATCGAAGATGACTACCTCGCCGGCCGCCGGGAAGTGGGACATATAGCGCTGGAGGTACATCTGGGATTTCTCCCGCTCCGTCGGGGTGGGGAGCGCCACCACACGGAACACCCGGGGGCTCACCCGCTCGACGATGCGCTTGATGGTGCCGCCCTTGCCGGCCGTGTCGCGGCCCTCGAAGACGATGCAGACCTTGGCTCCGGTGGACTTTACCCACTCCTGCATGGCGACCAGCTCACCTTGCAGGACGGCCATTTCCGCTTCGTACTCCTTGCGCGGCATCTTTTTGCCGGCCCGTTGGTCCTGTCCGTCGGCACTCTTGGTCTTTTTCTTCTTCTTCTTGCCCACCATCGACCTCCTCGCGGCGTACTTGCTGGGGCAATTCACAACACCCGGCAAGACTGGCACCCTACGAGACTGTCATTCGATGAGGCCGGCACGTTCGGCCCGGGACTGGGCCTGAAGTGCAGGCACCCTGTCGCGGGCACCTTCGTATAGCGTCCTACCACTCTTAGTGTTGACCGAGGTCGGAGCCCGGTCTACGGCACTAAGACCCTATTGACCTGCCCGCGGAACCACGTCCCACAGCCGGGCCGGCCCCTGCTGCTGGGCGCAGGGACCGGCCGTCTGGAGTCGGCGTTGGCGCCGATGGTGACGGGAATCCGCGTGATCGCGAGCCTGGCCGCGAGGGCGGTGCGCGAGTGGCGGCCGCCACTGAGACAGAGCATCTTCTGGCCACCTTGGGAAAACCCTAGGGACTACTCTTGGAGCCATTCCGCGCAGGAGTTCAGGTTCCGGGTGACGCTCTCGACGGCGGCTGCCTCGTCCCGGGCAGCAATCGCGGCCACGAGTTCGTCGTGGCCCTCGAGTGGCAGGCCGTTGAAACCTCCCCGCCGCTGTTGGCGGAGCAGATCATTGTGGAAAACGCTGCCGAAGCTGACATACAGCTCGTGCAGCAGCGGGTTGGCGGACGCCTGCGCCACGCGCACATGGAAATCCCAATCGGCGCGGGCCCAGGCGGGATAGTCCCCGGCCAGCCAGGCGGCACGGCGTGCGGTGAGTAAACCGCGCAGGGCGGTGAGGTCCTCGGCCGTCGCGTGCCGGGCAGCGAGCCGGGCAGCCTGGGTGTCCAGCCCGACCCGGACCTCGAGGATGTGCTCCTGGGAATGGTCCTCATACATCCGCTGCGTGGCGCCGGCGATCTCGCTCGTGGCGCGGACGTACGTGCCGTCCCCGCGGCGGACCTCGAGCATCCCGCTGTGGGCGAGCGCCTTGATCGCCTCGCGCAGCGTGCCGCGGGAGACCCCGAACGCGGCCATCAACTCAGGTTCCGCCGGAATGCGCTGCTGCAGCGGCCACTCGCCCGAGTGGATCAGGGCCCGCAGCTTGGCCGTAATTTCCTCCGCCAACGGCGGACGGTGCGAGGCAGTGAGGGTCATCGCCGGGTTCCTTCTGCAGAGTGCCCGGTACCTTCGGGGGAGTGGGCGGCTGCGGCCCGCAGTTCTTTGCCCCGCAGCTCCTTGGCGCGCAGCTCCTTCGGCCCCGCCGACAGGAGGTGGCCCACCGCGATCTGGCCGAGGGCCACGGCCAGCAGGAGGGCCAGGGGCAGCGTCCAGGAGCTGGTGGCGCTGTGCAGCAGGCCCATGCCGAACGGCCCGAGGGTCGCGAGCAGATACCCGGCGGACTGTGCCACGGTGGACAGCGCGGTGGTCTCGGCCGTAGTGCGGCCGCTGCGGCTGATCATCACCATGACCAGCGGGAAGATGCCGAGGCCGAAGCCCAGCAGCACCGCGGTCAGTGGTGCCAAAGCAGCTGGCAGGACCAGCATGGCCAGCACGCCGAGGGCCATGGTCACGGTGGCCAGGTAGAACGCCGTCCGCAGCATCCGGGGGCGTGAGCCGATGGCCACCAGCACCATGCCGGCGGGGACGGAGACCAGCTGCATGAGTCCGAACATGAGTCCGCTGTCGGAGGCGGTGAGACCCATCGTGACCAGCATGTAGGGGAACCAGCTGAGCACGGCATAGGCCAGGAGTGCCTGCACGGTGAAGCCGAGGGTGATCAGCGCGCCGGTGCGGGTCCGCAGCAGGGGCCAGGGGGAGACCCGGGCGGCCTTGCCGGCGGATGCGTTGCGGTGGGCGTGCACCGCGATCGGAATGAAACCGAGGCAGGCGCCCAAAGCCAGGAGACCGATTGAACCGACGCCCGCCGAGGGAGAGCCAAGGGCCTGCGCCACCGGAACGATCAGCACGGCGGTGACGGTGGCTCCTGTGGTCATGGTCAACGTGTAGACGGCGGTCATGAGGGAGGTGCGGTCCGCGAAGTGCACCCTGATGAAGGAGGGCATCGCCACGTTGCAGATGGCCAGCCCGGACATCCCCGCCACGGTGCCGGCCAGGAGCATCCCGGTGGACGGAACTCCGCGGAGCAGCAGCCCCGCCGCCAGCATCATGAGGGAGAGCAGGATGGCTTTTTCCAGTCCCAGCTGCCGGGTGAGCCAGGACGTGGCAGCACCGGCCACCGCGAAGCACAGCGTGGGGATCGAGGGGATCAGGGCCGCGATCAGCGGGCCGTAGCCCAGGACCGCCTGCAGGTCGTGGAAGAGCGCGGCGGCGCCGGTGATCCCGGCGCGCAGGTTGAGCCCGATGAGCACAAGCGCCACGACGCCGGCCACGACCACCCCGCGCGGGCGGCGGCCCGCGCCGGGCGGAGCTGTCTGGGAAGGTGCGGAAACCGCCGTGCTGCTAGCCATATTCAAAGGTTAGACGTTTGATGTTTGCGACTCAGCCTTTAGTGGCGAATATCTCGACAGATGACACGCCGGACGGGAGGGTGCCGGCGGTGTCAGCGCGGGTGCCGGGCGCTGAGCCGCTGCACCGCCAGCGCAAGCCAGAGCTGCACCCGGTCCGCTGTCTGCGCAGGGTCATATCCGGTGAGTTCGGTGATCTGCGCCAGCCGGTAGCGGACCGTATTGCGGTGCAGGGTGAGTTCCTCGGCGACGGCTGCCACCGAGCCGTTGTTGCCGAGGTAGCTTTCCAGCGTGGCCATGAGTTCGGCCCCGTGCGCCGCGTCAAAGGCCCGCAACGGGTTCAGCGATTCGTTGGCCATGTCCGCCAGCGGAACGTCCTCGCTGGCGAGCAGCAGCGAGGTCAGGCTCAGCCGCTCGGGCTCGTTGACCGGCAGGCCGTGGCTGGCCGCGTCGCGTGCCTCAAAGTAGCTCCAGCGCAGGCCGTTGGGCTTGGTGTAGGCCCCGCCGATGCCGATCGTCGCGTGGATCCCGGCCTCGGCCAGGTGGTCGCTGAGGCTGCGGGCGAGGGCGCTGGCGCCGCTGCCGTCGTCGGGCAACACCACCACGAGGTCCTTCCCGACGACGGCGCTGACCGCCGCCTCGAGCGGCTGGGGCAGGGAGGAACTCCCTAGCTGTTTCTGGTGGGCGGCCGATTCGGCGAGCAGGACCACGTTCTTGCGGGTGCTGTTGATGCCGACGCCGGCAAGGCGCCGGGTGGCTTCGGACGCCTCCAGTGTCCCGTGGATGACGTCGTCGAGGACCTGGCCGGCCAGCGCCCGCTGGGCCTGCCGCTGCTTGACCATGTTGTTGAGCTCGACGCTGATCAGGTTTTGGGCATAGCCCACAATGCCGGAGTCCTCGAAAGGTTGCTTCACCCACAGGGTGCAGGCGTCGCGGCGGCCGGTGGGAATGGGGTAGGACGCCCAGCCCTCGGCCTTGGGCGCCGGGTGGCCGGACACGCTGTTGTACAGCTGGGCGGTGAACTGGGTCAGGACGATCTCGGTGCGCAGCATCGAGCCCAGGTGTTTCAGCAGTTCGGCGAGGCCGCCGCCGGTCAGCAGGGCGCGGGCCAGGATCTGGTGCCCGGCGATGAGCCGCTCGAGCTTGACCAGATGGTCCGCGGACTGGGCGTCGGCCACGAGCTTCCCGATAGCGATGAACGGCGTTTCGTACGGCACTTCCACCACCGGCAGCCCCCAGCGGTTGGCCTCGGCTATCAGGGCCGGCGGCACGGCGTCGTGCGTCAGGCCGACCCCGAACCCGATGCCCACCGCGCCCGCCCGCTGGACCTGGCGCACGAACCGGCGCTGCTCCGCGGCGCTCTTGAGCCGCATCCCGGTCGTCAGGATCAGTTCGCCGCCGTTGAGGAAGCGCTGCGGATCCTCCTGTTCGGTGACCGCAACCCAGAGAATGTCCTGGTGCCAGGTGGTTTCGGCGAGGCCGGCCTTGGTGAGGTTCAGGGACGGAACTCCCAGCAGGGCGGCGAGTGAAATGGCCATGGATTCAGGATAGCCGGGTGCTGGTCAAGCGCACTAAAGTGTGCCGGGCATGGTGTGCAGGTGCCTATTCCCTGACTTGCACCGCTGGCATAGGCTCGTGACCAGTCACACATCCGTCATTGGCAGTAAGAAAGAGGTTGTACACCGTGGTTCAAACCTTGCAGAACTTCATCAACGGCGAGTTTGTCACCCCCGCCGGCACCGGGTTGCTGCCCATCGTGAACCCCACCAACGGCGACGTGGTGGCACAGGCGCCGATCTCGGTGCAGGCCGACGTCGACGCCGCCATGACGGCAGCCAAGAACGCGTTCAAAACCTGGAAGCACACCACGCCCGGGCAGCGGCAGCTCATGCTGCTCAAGCTCGCGGATGCCGTCGAGGCCAACAGCGACGAGCTCGTGGAGGCCCAGCACCGCAACACCGGCCAGGTCCGCTCCCTGATCGCCTCCGAGGAAGTGGCCGCGGGCGCTGATCAGCTGCGCTTCTTCGCCGGCGCCGCCCGCATCATGGAAGGCAAGTCCGCCGGCGAGTACTTCGAAGGCCATACCTCCTACGTGCGCCGCGAGCCGATCGGTGTCGTGGCCCAGGTTGCCCCGTGGAACTACCCGTTCCTCATGGCCATCTGGAAGATCGGGCCCGCCCTGGCCGCCGGCAACACCGTGGTCCTCAAGCCCTCGGACACCACCCCGGAATCCACCCTGGTGCTGGCCCGGCTCGCTGGTGAGATCTTCCCGGCCGGCGTCCTGAACGTTGTCCTGGGCACCGGAGAGACCGGCGCCATGATGGTGGAGCACAAGGTCCCGGGCCTGGTGTCCATCACCGGATCCGTCCGCGCCGGCATCGCTGTCGCCTCGGGCGCCGCCAAGGGACTCAAGCGCGCCCACCTGGAACTCGGCGGCAAGGCCCCGGCCATTGTCTTCGCCGACGCCGACATCAAGAAGAGCGCCGCGGCGATCGCCGAGTTCGCCTTCTTCAACGCCGGCCAGGACTGCACGGCGATCACCAGGGTCCTGGTCCAGGATTCGGTGCACGACGACGTCGTCGCCGCCATGGTGGAGCACACCAAGACCCTGCACACGGGCTCGCAGAACGACGAAGACAACTACTTCGGTCCGCTGAACAACGTCAACCACTTCAACGCGGTCACCTCCGTTGTCGAGCACCTGCCGGCGAACTGCAAGATCGAGACCGGCGGCCACCG
>JBKPBZ010000142.1:0-5717 GCA_046727115.1 Actinomycetota bacterium
CGTAGGCACCGGCGCCGCACTGGCTGCGGCTGCGATCCCGGCCGCGTCGGTTACCGCGTCCCCGGAGCCCGTCCCGGGGATCATCCGCCAGGCGGAGTCCTACGCCTCGGCAGATCCGGTTGCCGAACAAGGGATGCAGGAGGCTGTCCGCCGCTGCATGGCCAAGGCTGGCTTCGGCTACACGCCGCCGACCTCCGACCTGACGCTGGACCTCAACGGGGCCATTGGGTTCAGACGGCTCACGGTCGAGGCCGCAAAAGCCAGCGGCTACGCCAGCACCGGGCCGCAAGGACCCCACGAGCCGGCTCCCGGGTCCGCGGACGGCAAGCTCTTCGCCAATCCGGCCTTCACCAAGGCACTCAACGGTCCCGCGGACACCGCGCCAATGACCGCGGTGGGCGGGATGGGAACGTCCTCCGGCGGATGCCGGGGAGAAGCCATGACACAGATCTATGGCAGCCTCGAAAATTACATGCTCGCCACCGGAACCGCATCCAATGCGTTCTACCCTGCCAGCCTGTCCGCCTCCGGCGATTCAGGAATCGCCAAGGCCATCACTGACTGGGCGGCCTGCATGAAAGAAACTCCCTACGCCTCCCTCGCGAACCCGCGGCAGGCCGCCGACGCGGGAAAAGTTGCGGGCGGACAGGAAGAGTTCAGAATCGCCGTGACTGACGCCGTCTGCCGGGACAAGACGGGCTTCCACGCGGCCCTGGACAAAGTTCTCGACAAATACCTGACAACCCGCATGCAGGAACTGGCCCCGCAGATCGCGAAGGTCAAGGAGATTCGCCGGACGGCCGAGGCGAACGCAGCAGCCTTGGGCGGACCCGCAACGTGGCCCCGAGCCGTTTTCCTTGCAGGGTCATGGCCACGAGGCTGTTTTCCGGCCAATAACCGAGGGAGTGCGGGATGAAGCCCAGGATGTCTTCGGGGCCGGTAATTCTCAAGTGATCAGGAGCTGTCATGAGCCCAGCTTTGCGGCGGCCGCGTCCCAGCGGCAGTACCAGACTGCGCTATGTGGATAACCTCGTGCGGACAACGTGCGGGCCGTCAGGGCGGCTCGAGTCGCCCTAACCTGCCAAGCAAGAGATCAGGGCGTGCGGCGGCGCTCCGCGACCAGCCTGCGCTGCGCGGCGAGGGCCTTGAGCAGCGGCGGAACCATGACCCCTTGGGCCGCCATCTGGCGCCGGACTTTCCGTCGGGTCACCATGATGGCGCAGGCTCCCCCGGCAAGCAGCAGGAACTGCACGCTAAGGGCCACCCGGAACGAATCCAGGCCGTAGAGCTCCCCCTGGGAGAACCCGCTGGCGTGCAGGAGGTCAAGCACCAGCCCAATCAGGTAGATGGACACCAGTGCGGCAATGAAGCCGCCCACGTTGACAATCCCGGTGGCGGTGCCCAGCCGGTGCGCCGGGTTGAAGGTCCGGGCGAAGTCGAACCCAATCATGGAGCCGGGGCCGCCGACGGCCAGGGTCACCACAAGGGCAGCCAAGAGCCAGAGCGGCGAGCGTCCCGGCAACAGCAGCACCGCTGCCCAGGCGGCGGCGGTAAAACCGGAGATCAGCAGCACCATGGTGGAGCGCCGCAGCGGATGCCGGGCAACAAACCTGCCCATCAGGGGTCCGGCGGCAATGGCGGCGGCCACGTACAGCGCCATGAGGGCCGAGACGGTGCCGCGGTCCAGTCCCTGTGCGGAAATCAGGAACGGGTAGCCCCACGTCATGGCAAAAACCGTGCCGCTGAACTGGACCGTGAAGTGGCTCCACAGTCCGAGCCGGGTGCCGGGCTGCCGCCAGGCGTGCGCCAGCGAAATGCCGGTGGCGCGCAGCCCCTGGGAGGGCGAGGGAGGCGGGTGGCCGGGCGGAAGGTCCTGAAGCAGGAGCAGGACCAGCACGACGGCGAGGCCCGACATCGCGGCGAGTGTCAGGAAAGCAGGAGTCCACCCGGCGGCGTGCAGGATCATCGCGAACGGCACCACGCTGAAAAGCTGGCCCAGCTGCCCGGACATGCCGGTCAGCTGGGTCAGCAGCGGAACGCGCCCCGACGCGAACCAGAGCGGGATAAGCCGGATCACGGAGATGAACGTCATGGCGTCACCGGCGCCCACGAGGACACGTCCCAGAACTCCGCCGGGGATGTTGTCGGCAAACGCCAGCTGAAGCTGGCCGAGTCCCATCAGGACACCGCCGCCGGCCAGCATGGCGCGGGAGCCGAACCGGTCCACGAGGATGCCTACGGGAATCTGCAGCGCAGCATAGACCAGCAGCTGCAGCACGGTGAAAAAGGAGATCTCGGCTGCGCTGGCGTGGAAGCGTTCCGTTGCCTCCAGGCCGACCACCCCGAAGGAGGTGCGCTGGCTGACCGCCACGAGATAGGCAAAGATCCCGATGATCCAGATCAGCCACGCGCGGGGAAAAGTCACTCCCCCATTATGCCCGGTTCAGCATAAATAGTATTTATTCGCCGGGTTCTTTACGGGCCAGGTAGGCCTCGACGGCAGCACCGAGAGCATCGGCGTTGGGGAGTTGGTCGTTCTCATCTGCCAGCAGCGACCTCCGGACCGTCCCCTCGGCCTTTTCGTCGTACCGGGTCTCCAGCCGTGAGACCACCTGCTGGACCTCCTCGGATGCCTCGATCTGCTCGGCAATCTGCCGGCCCACCTCGCGGCCGGCCTCGCGCAGGCGGTCGGCCGGCAGCATGAGGGACGTTGCCGCGCCCAGGTACTCCAGCCCGGCCACCGCGGCCGTGGGGTACTCGGCCTCGGCCAGGTAGTGCGGCACATGGATGACATAGCCGGCGATATTCCGGCCAGCCTCCGTCAGCCGCAGCTCCAGGATGTGGCCCACCGCGGCCGGGACCTCCACCGTAGGCTTCCACACCGAGATTCCCTCGATCAGCTCCGGCCGGTTGCCGTGCACGGTCACACCGACCGGGCGGGTGTGGGGCACGGGCATCGGGATTGAATGGATCCAGGTGACAAGGTTGACGTCAAGCTCCTCGACGAGGCCGACGACGGCGCGCGCGAAGCGCTCCCATTGCAGGTCCGGCTCGAACCCGGCAAGGAGCAGGAACGGGCTGCCCAGCCCGTCGACCAGCCGGTAGAGGGCCAGGCTCGGCGCCTGGTAGTCCTGCAGGTGGTCCTCGACAAAGCTGATCTGCGGGCGCCGGGAGCGGTAGTCGATCAGCTGGTCGGCGTCGAACTCGGCGATCATCTGGGCATCGAGCGTGTCCAGCAGTTCAGCGGTGATCTGCCGGACCACGTGGCCGGCGTCGGCGAAACCGGTGAACCCCATGACGAGGTTGAGTCCGCGCAGTTCGGTGCTGGAGAACAGCGCGTCATCACGGATGTAGAGCGACTGGGGATCCAGCAAAGAGCCGGAAATCCGTTCAATCACGGCGTGTTCCTTTCACGATGGCGGCGGTGGGAGAAGCGGGGTGCGGTCGGTCGTCGGGACAGTGCCAAGCAGAACCCGCGCAATCGGCAGATCCTGCCGGCCAGTCCCATGAGGCACTCACCGCACGGCAACACCGCTATCAATACAACGCTTCGGCACCCGGGCTAATTCCTGCCCGGGGTGTGCTCCAGCTCTCATTCGATTGAATTTCCGCACTGCCAAGAGACTACGATCGGACATGGCCCTAGGGCCTGCAGTGCAGACACCGGGTTGCGTCCCAGACCGACGACGCCCCGGGATCCGTGGCAGGGCGCCAAACATGCAGTTCCTGCCGAATATCACCGAGAACCATCACAGAGAATTGAGGACTGTCCTCGTGGTCAAGAATAGTGAAGTCAAACTTAGTGCAGTCGCAGGGGATTTGAGGAAGTCCCCCAGCGATGCCCTCGTCATCGGCGTCGGACAGGGCCCCGACGGCCCCGTCTTGCTCGACAATCCGCTGACGGCCAAGGCCGCGGAGGCCCTGGCGGAGTCACTGAGCGTTCTTGGCATCACCGGCGCGGCGGACCAGGCCCACCGACTGCCCGGCCTGCCCGAGGCTGGGGCCACCGTCCTGCTGCTCGCCGGTGTCGGCAAGCTGCCGGCGAATAAAGTCTCAGCGAAGCAGACGCTGTCCGAGGAGGCGCTGCGGCGCGCCGCCGGCTCGGCCGTCCGCCAGCTGGCCGGCGTCACCACAGTCACTCTGGCACTTCCGACGACGACCCTCTCCGAGGTCGCGGCGGTCGCCGAGGGTGCCGCGATGGGCGCCTATGCCTACACCGAGTTCCGGACCTCCAGGGACGGGCTCAAGGATCCGGTGAAGAACGTCGTCATCCGCACCGACTTCGCCACGGACAAGGCGCTCCAGCCGGTCCTGCGCCGCGCGTCCCTGATCGGCACGGCCGTGAATGCGACCCGCACCCTGGTGAACCAGCCCCCGAGCCACCTTTACCCGGAGTCCTTCGCCGACGCCGCCAGGGAACTGGCCAAGGGCCTGCCCGTCAAGGTGACTGTCTGGGACGAGAAGCGCCTCGAGAAGGAGGGCTTCGGCGGCATCCTCGGCGTCGGCAAGGGCTCCACCCGGCAGCCGCGCCTCGTAAAGGTCGAGTACGCCCCGGCCAAGGCCACGGCCAAGATCGCCCTCGTGGGCAAGGGCATCACCTTTGACACGGGCGGCATCTCCATCAAGCCGGCCCTGGGCATGGGCGACATGAAGTCCGACATGGCGGGCGCCGCCGTCGTACTCAACACCGTCCTGGCCCTGGCGGGCCTCGGACTGCCCGTCAAGGCGACCGCGTGGCTCTGCATCGCCGAGAACATGCCCTCCGGCGCTGCCCAGCGCCCGGCTGACGTCCTGACGATGTTCGGCGGCAAGACGGTCGAGGTCCTCAACACCGACGCCGAGGGCCGCCTGGTCATGGCCGACGGCATCGTCGCCGCCAGCCAGGAATTCCCGGACGCCATCATCGACGTCGCCACGCTGACCGGCGCCCAGCTGATCGCCCTGGGCGACCGCACCGCCGGGGTGATGGGCTCCGACTCACTCACCGGCGCCATCAAGACCGCGGCCGACCGGGCGGGCGAGCTCGTCTGGCCCATGCCGTTGCCGGATGAGCTCCGGGCCAGCCTCGACTCGCAGGTCGCGGACATCGCCAACATCGGCGAACGCCACGGCGGCATGATGACCGCTGCCGTCTTCCTGCGCGAATTCGTGGGCAAGGGCAAGGACGGCGAACAGATCCCGTGGGCACACATCGACATCGCCGGCCCGTCGTTCAATAACGGCAGCCCCTACGGCTACAACCACAAGCAGGGCACGGGCTGCACCGTCCGGACCCTGGTGGCCTACGTCGAGGACATCCTCGCCAAGTCCGTCTAGTCAGCATTGCGGCCCTGTGGCCGGGGCGGCGGTGCCTCCCCGGCCACAAAGCCGCGTGACACTGGACACAAGCGCTCCACAAACGCCATGGCAGGGTGGAGCATGTATTAGTGGTTCGCTAAGGTAAACCTTGTTTCCCAGAAGCAGACCCAAATGTAGTAGTCACAAATGAAAGGGAACCGGCCGGCTGGCACAATCACAGCAGGCAGGTTCCAAGACCAGATGATGCGTACTCTCGTGTCATCGTTCACGCGAGGGAGCGTTTTAGTGGCCGATCAGGCAACTGCGCAAGAATTCGACATCCTGGTACTCGGCGGCGGCAGCGGCGGCTACGCCACCGCACTGCGTGCTGTCCAGCTTGGCCTCACCGTCGGCCTCATCGAAAAGGGCAAGCTCGGCGG
>JBKPBZ010000143.1:0-2211 GCA_046727115.1 Actinomycetota bacterium
GGACGTCAAGGTGGGGGACCGGGTCTCCGGCGAAGGCCACATCGTCTGCGGCATCTGCCGCAACTGCCGCGCCGGCCGCCGGCAGATGTGCATCAACACCGTCAGCGTCGGCGTCCAGCGCGACGGCGCCTTCGCCGAGTATGTGGTGATCCCCGAGACCAACGTCTGGGTCCACCAGGACCCCTCCGTGACGCCGGAACTCGGCGCCATCTTCGACCCCTTCGGCAACGCCGTGCACACCGCCCTGAGCTTCCCGCTGGTCGGTGAGGACGTCCTGATCACCGGTGCCGGACCCATCGGCCTGATGGCGATCGCCGTCGCCCGGCACGCCGGCGCGCGGAAGATCGCGATCACCGACGTCTCCGCTCCCCGGCTGGAACTGGCCCGCAAGCTCGGCGTCGACCTGGCGATCGACGTCTCGAAGATGCGCGTGAAGGACGCCCAACGGGAACTCGGCATGCGCGAAGGGTTCGACATCGGCATGGAAATGTCGGGACACCCCACCGCACTGCCTGAGATGATCGACAACATGAACCACGGCGGCCGGATCGCAATGCTGGGACTGCCCAGCCAGTCCATCGACATCGACTGGGGCAAGGTGGTCACGCACATGCTGACCATGAAGGGCATCTACGGCCGCGAAATGTTCGAGACCTGGTACGCCATGAGCGCCATGCTCTCCTCCAACCCCGTCCTGCACGCGAACATCTCGGCCGTTGTCACGGACACCCTGCCGGCCACCGACTGGGAAAAGGGATTCGAGGTCGCCCGCGCCGGCGTCGGCGGCAAAGTGGTCCTCGACTGGACCGTTTTCTAGGCCCGCCTTCTGGGCCCGCCAGTTTTCCAGACCCCCTGCCAGACGCCCTTACCGACCCGCACGAATTGCCCCCGCATCCAACCAGCTGAGGAGCCAACCCATGTATTCAGCCATCAAGGACCAGCTGCAGCACGAACTCGATGAGATCCGCAGCGCCGGACTGTTCAAGACCGAGCGGCACATCGACTCGCCGCAGGCCAACCGCATCAAGGCCGGTCAGATCGGCGAGGCCGGTGCCGACGTGCTGAACTTCTGCGCCAACAACTACCTTGGCCTCGCCGACCACCCGGACATCATCGCCGCGGCCAAGACCGCGATGGACGAGCGCGGCTTCGGCATGGCCAGCGTGCGCTTCATCTGCGGCACCCAGGACCTGCACCTGGCCCTAGAGCAGCGTGTTTCGGCGTTCCTCGGCACCGAGGACACCATCCTGTTCTCCAGCTGCTTCGACGCCAACGGTGGCGTGTTCGAGTCCCTCTTCGGCCCGGAAGACGCCGTCATCTCCGACGCCCTGAACCACGCCTCCATCATTGACGGCATCCGGCTCTGCAAGGCCCAGCGCTTCCGCTACGCCAATCAGGACATGGCGGACCTCGAGGCGAAGCTGATCGCGGCCACCACGCAGGAGAATCCGGCCCGGCGCATAATCATCGTCACGGACGGTGTCTTCTCGATGGACGGATTCCTGGCCCCGCTCGAAGCGATCTGCGACCTCGCGGAAAAGTACGACGCCCTGGTCATGGTGGACGATTCCCACGCCGTGGGCTTCATGGGCGCCACCGGTGCCGGCACGCCGGAACACGCCGGCGTCTCGGACCGCGTGGACATCTACACCGGCACGTTCGGAAAAGCCCTCGGCGGCGCGTCCGGCGGCTACGTCTCCGGCCGCGGCGAGGTGGTGGCGATGCTCCGCCAGAAGGCCCGCCCGTACCTGTTCTCGAACTCGCTGGCCCCTGCAATCGTCGCGGCCACGATCACGGCGCTGGACCTCGTGGAGAACTCCGCCGAACTGCGCGGCAAGCTCTTCGCGAACGCCGAGCTGTTCCGGAACCGGATGAGCGAGGAAGGTTTCGACCTGCTCCCCGGCGAGCATGCGATTGTCCCGGTGATGTTCGGCGACGCCGTCATGGCCGCCAAGGTGGCCGACGCCATGCTCCACAACGGCGTCTTCGTCACGGCGTTCAGCTACCCGGTGGTGCCCAAGGGCGCAGCACGGATCCGCGTGCAGCTCTCCGCGGCGCACAGCTCCGACGACGTCGAGGCCTGCGTCCAGGCGTTCGTGCGCAGCCGCGCGGCGGTGGCCGCAGCCTAGGGCGATGCTTGAGGCCGGAAGCCTGATCCCTGGAGCCGGGTCCCAGATCAGGGGCGGATTCCTGAGGCCGGGCCCCGATCAG
>JBKPBZ010000144.1:0-10754 GCA_046727115.1 Actinomycetota bacterium
CACCGTCCTCGTCGAGGCCGGTGGCCACGCCGAACTCACCGGAGTGGCAGAAAAGTGCAAGGCCGAAACTGGCCTCGAAACAACCTTCGTTGAACTGCCCTACGACGGGCTCTTCAACCGGCTTTCCAGCGAATTCTCATCCGGAAGCGTCTCCTTTGACGTCGCGGCCCTGGACTCCGTCTGGCTGCCGAACTTCAAAGATGCTGTGCAGCCCATCGACGAGCTGTTCACCGCCGAGGCCAAGAAAGACATCTTTCCCGCCCTCGTGAAGGAAGCCGAGGTGGACGGCCACTTCATCGGTATGCCGGCCTGGACCAACTCCGAAATCATCCTCTTCCGCAAGGACCTGTTCGAGGACGCCAAGAACAAGGCGGACTTCAAGGCCAAGTACGGCTATGACCTCGCCCCGCCCACCACGTGGCAGCAGTACCGGGAGATTTCCGAATTCTTCACGAAGGACGGAATGTACGGCACTGACGTCAAGGGCGCTGTGGAGACCGAATGGATGGCGCACGTGCTCCAGGCGGGCTCGCCGATGGTTCTTGATGCCAACAACAACGTCATCATCGACAACGCCGCGCACAAGGAAGCCCTCGACTTCTACACCAGCTTGGTCAAGTCAGCCCCGTCCGGCGCGGCCCAAGTGGACTGGGCCGCGGCACAGAACCTCTTCAACCAGGGCAAGACGGCCATGACCCGGTTCTGGGCCCACGCCTACCGCCAGATCCCCAAGGATGCCCCTGTCTTCGGGAAGGTAGGCACGGCGGCCATGATCGGTGGCTCCGCCGGAGTCGCCGGCGTCCCCGGTCCTTGGTACCTCTCCGTCCCGAAGGCCACCAAGAACGCTGAGAACGCCAAGAAGTTCATCAAGTGCGCCTACGACCACAACGACCTGGGAATCGAGTCCAGCCTGGGCCTCGCCGCGCGCATGTCGGCCTTCGAGAAGTACCAGGACAAGCCCGGCTACGAAAGCTTCAAACCCCTGATCCAGACCCTGAGCGCCGGCGCCACGGCCACCCGCCCCTCCACCGCGAAGTGGCAGCAGATCGTGGACACGGTTTTGGTGCCGACGCTGCAGAAGGCAGTTGCTGGTGGGGACACCGCCGCGCTGCTGGCCGAGGCCAAGAAAAAAGTCCAGAACCTGATCAAGTAAGCCCTTCGTGGCCGGCGCCCGCCTGGAGCGGTGCCGGCCACGAAGATCCACCACGTGTCACCGAACAAAAGAGACTCCTGTGCGTATCCCTGATCGCCGCTTCGCGCTTCTCCTGATGGCCCCGGCGGCCCTGTTCCTCGCCGTGTTCGTCGCCTACCCACTGGTCCGGCTCATCACCGACAGCTTCTATAAGATTTCCCCGATCGTGGGCGGTCCCCGGGAATTCATCGGCTTCGCCAACTATGCCGCGGCGTTCTCCTCCGAGGCATTCACGTCCGCCGGATGGCGCACCCTTGCCTACACACTGATCGTCGTCAGCCTTGAATTCGCCCTCGGCCTGGGCATGGCCCTGCTGTTCACCATGCTCGGCAAGCAGTCGCAGGTCTGGCGGACGTTCTTCCTCTATCCGCTCATGATCGCTCCGATTGTGGCCGGCCTGCTGTGGAAGTTCCTCATGATCGATAACTTCGGGCTCGTGGGGACCCTGCTGCACCAGGTGGGAATCCTGTCCGACCCGAACCAGATCGGCTGGCTTTCCGATCCCTCGATCGTCCTGTTCTCCGTCGCGATTCCCGACATCTGGCTCACGACGTCGTTCATGTGTCTGGTGCTCTTCGCCGGCCTCCAGAACATCCCCGGGGACCTGATTGAGGCGGCGCGGCTCGACGGCGCCAAGGCACCGTCGCTGCTGTTCCGGATCATCCTGCCGCTGCTGAGACCCGTGATCGCCGTGGCGCTCGTGGTCCGCGGGATCGACGCCGCCCGGGCCTTCGACACCATCCTCATCCAAACCAACGGCGGGCCCGACTCCGCCTCCGAAACCATGAGCCTGCTGATCTACCGGACCATGATTCGCTTTGGCGATCCCGGCCTGGCGAGCGCCATGGGCACCATCTATTTGATCGCCATGCTTGCCGTCGCCTTTGTAGCCGTGACAACCATCTGGCGACCCGGAAAGGACAGCTAATGAGCGCCCAATCCACCACGAAGCCCGACGCCGGCCGGCCGGCACCCGAGTACCACCCCCGCCACTCGCAATCTGCCGCAGCTGCGTCCCGGCCGGGCGTTGCCGGCCAGCCCGCGCCGGACCACACCAAGCGGCGCCGGAGCCGGAACAGGGAAGGCCTCGAGGCCGGCAAACGCAGCACGCGGACGCTGCTGTGGATCATCCTCGCCGCGGCCCTGGTGGTCTACGGGTTCCCGTTCGTGTACCTGGTTCTGACCTCCTTCAAGACCCCGATCGACACGATCGCCGTCCCGCCCACCATTCTTCCCAGGGAGTGGACGCTGGAAAACTACACCTCGGCCCTCGGCCGCAGCGGTGTGCTGGCGTCCATGATCAACAGCGTCCAGACGGCGGTGATCAGCACGCTGCTCTCGCTGGTCCTCGCAGTCCCGGCCGCCTACGGCATCACCCGGTACCAGACTCCCAGCGGGCGAGTCTTCATCATGGCCGCCCTGGTCACCCGGATGGTCCCGCCGGTCGCCATCGGCATCCCGCTGGCGTCCATGATGGCTTCGGCGGGCCTGGCGGACACGCCGATTGCCCTGGCGATCGCGCACACCACGATTTCGCTGCCGCTCTCCATTTGGCTCATGGCCAGCTTCTTCGAGGCTGTGCCCAGGGACCTCGAGGAGGCAGCCACGGTCGACGGGTGCGGCCGGCTGGGCGCCCTCTGGCGGGTGGTTCTCCCGGTGGTCTCCGGCGGCATCGCGGTCACGGCGATCTTCGCCTTCCTCGCGTCCTGGAACGAGTTCCTGTTCGCCCTCCTGATGACCGCGGTCCGCTCGCAGACCACACCGGTGGTCATCGCCAATTTCCAGACCCAGTTTGGACTGGACTGGGGATCCATGACAGCACTGGCGGCCGTGTTCTCGATCCCCGTCATCCTTCTCACCCTTCTCTTGCAGCGCAAGATCGTCGCAGGCATGACGCTCGGCGCCGTCAAGGGCTAGACCAAGCCACAACGAAACAAACCACAACCCGCACGGGAAATCGAAAGGTATGCAGGAGACCATGGAATTTTGGCAGCCAAATAGCCGGTTCAACGGCTTGGCACAAGGGCAACGAGAATTCCTCGGTAGCCTACTGGTACCAGACCGGCAAGCACGCCCCTCACGGGGAGCTGCCTCCGGTCGAGGAACGGCTTCCTCGCCGCTGGCCCGAACACGGCCTCTGGCGCGAGTAAGCCCGGCCCCTCAAGAGCATCACCAACCATAAGGACGTGGGAGACAGATGAGCAACAGGAACATCGGTATCAAGGACGTGGCCGTCGCCGCCGGGGTCTCCGTGACAACTGTCTCCCACGTCCTCAACGAGGTTTCCTACGCCCGAATCAGCCCCGAAACCAGGGACAAGGTCAGGACGATTGCGGAGCAACTAGGCTATGGCCCCAACCGACTTGCCCAGGCCCTCCGCACCCAGAGGACCGGCATGCTGGGTCTGGTCAGCGAGGATATCGCCACCACGCCCCACGCCGGCCGGATCATCCTCGGCGCTGAGGAGGCTGCCAAAGCCCGGGGGTACAACCTCATGATCATCAACACCTCCGGCTCAGCCAGCCTCGAATCCCGGCAGGCCGACGTCGAGGCCCTCCTGGAACGCCGGGTGGACGGAATCCTCTACGCCACCATGTACCACCGCAACGTGGAACTGCCGGCCAACCTCGGCAGCGTGCCTTCCGTCCTGGTCGACTCGGAGGCCACCGGCGGAAACATCACAGCCGTGATTCCGGACGAAGAAGGTGGTGCACGCGCCGCCGTGGGCGCGCTCCTCGAAGCGGGCCACACCCGGGTGGGCTTCATCAACAACACCGATGATGTCCCCGCGGCCCGTCAGCGGCTCCAGGCCTTCCGGGCCACGCTGACTGAAGCGGGGCTCGACGGCGGCGCGGCGCCCGTCGAGTCCGAGGTCTCCGAGGTGCAAGGCGGCTATGAAGCGGCCCGGCGGATCCTGGCACGCGAGGACCCGCCCACCGGCTTGTTCTGCTACAACGACCGAATGGCGATGGGAGCCTACCGCGCCGCTGCGGAGCTGGGGCTCAGCATCCCCGCCGACCTTTCAGTCGTCGGCTTCGATGACCAGGAACTGATCGCCGCAAACCTTTACCCGGGCCTCACCACCGTGGCCCTGCCGCACTACGAGATGGGTGCTTGGGCCACCGAGCACCTGATTGACGCCGTCGAGGGGAAGACCGACCTTACCCTCATGGCACTTCACCCGACCATTCTGAGCTGCCCCCTCGTGCGCCGCGATTCCATCACGGCTCCCCGGCACTAGGCAGCCAGCCCCTTCCACTTCCCAAGAGGAACGCCATACATGTCCAGTTGCCTTGATGCCGCATGCCGGGAAACAGCCCCGGCCGGAACCTCCAGATTCCGGCCTGCCATCCACTTCACGGCAAGGGATACCTGGCTGAACGATCCCAATGGCCTGGTTTTCTACGACGGCCTGTACCACCTCTTCTTCCAGAGCAACCCGTACGGCAACGTCTGGGGCAACATGTCCTGGGGCCACGCCATCTCCCGTGATTTGCTGCACTGGACGGAACTCCCTGTTGCCATTGCCTGCGACGAGACAGAGGACATTTTCTCAGGGAGTGTCGTAGTCGACCACGGCAACACGTCCGGTTTCGGCACGGCGGACGCACCTGCCCTGGTGGCCATTTACACCAGTGCGTACAAAGCCGCGTCCGAACACAGCGGCATGCAGGCCCAGTCTCTGGCCTACAGCACAGACGCGGGAATGACGTGGCGAAAATACGAGGGAAACCCGGTCCTTACCAGAAACTCTGCTAACTTCCGCGATCCCAAGGTCTTCCGTTATCACGGGGACCAAGGTGCCTACTGGGTCATGGTCGCCGTCGAAGCGCAGCATCAAAAGGTGGTCTTCTATCGTTCGGAAGACCTCAAATCCTGGGACTTTCTGAGCGATTTCGGCCCGGCGAACGCAGACGCCGGCGAATGGGAGTGCCCCGATCTCTTTCCCCTGGCGGTGGACGAAGACCCGGACAACATCAAATGGGTACTTATCGTCAACATTAACCCCGGCGCAGTGGCAGGAGGTTCCGGTGGCCAGTACTTCATTGGGCACTTCGACGGCGCCCGGTTCCTCCCGGACGCCGGTTCCCTCGCGGCGCCAGCAGGACTGGCCTCCCTCCCCGACCCCAAGGCGGGCTCTGCAGCCTTGCAGCAATGCCTATGGCTGGACTGGGGACGCGACTGCTATGCCTCCGTATCCTTCAGCAACGCCCCGGATGACCGGCGCATCATCATCGGCTGGATGAATAACTGGGACTACGCCAACGAGCTGCCCACCGCCCCCTGGCGGTCCTCGATGACCCTCGCCCGCGAAGTGCGCCTCACAGCAATCAACGGCTCCGCCCGTCTGACCCAGCAACCGGTCCTGGCCGACCTCTGCGTAGGAGAAGGGCTGCCTGCTGCCAAGGACCAAATGAACGCAGACACCTTTGAACTGCGAAATTTTGAACTGCGAAATTCAGCCCTCCGATTGCCGGATGCGGTACCCGGCAGCGCCCAAATCATCGAGGCGGAGATACGGCCCGGCAGCGCCGAACGTTTTGATTTCCGACTCTTCGGAAGCAGCGACGGGAGCAAGGGCACCATTCTTAGCTACAACACAACCAGCGCCCAACTCATCCTTGACCGCAGACAATCAGGAAACACCTGCTTCCACGGGAAGTTCGCTTCGGTCGAATCAGCACCAGTTGCCCTTGAAAACGGTGTGCTCAAATTACTCATCGTCGTGGACCACTGCTCGGTCGAAGTATTCGTCCAGGGAGGCAAGGTCGTCCTGACTGATCTCATCTTCCCCGAAACCGAAAACCAGGAGAACTGGCTATCGGCGGAGGGAGGCTCAGCAACAATACTGAGCCTCGCGGTCTCAACACTCACCTAACCGCGGGTGACCCCATGAAAGGTCCAGAATGCCAACAGACCAGCACACCGGCGATGACCGCAAACCGAGCATTGATGTCCTTGTTGTCGGTGAAGCCCTCGTGGACATAGTTGTCTCTCCCCTAGGCACTGTGGAGCACCCCGGGGGATCACCCGCCAACGTTGCCTACGGACTCGGACGGCTGGGTGCGGACACCGCATTGCTAACCTCGATCGGCGACGACCACTATGCCGCCGCTATCGAGAAGCACCTTCGGAGCGCCGGTGTTAATCTCCTGCCCGGTTCCAGGGGCCGTGGCCGAACCGCTACGGCGACTGCGATTCTGGCTTCCGATGGTTCAGCACAATATGACTTCGACATCCGATGGGACCTCCCGCGGATCGCTCCGGCGACCCTTCCCAAAGTCCTGCACACCGGCTCGATAGCCACCTTCCTGGCGCCGGGAGCGGCAGTAGTAAGAGAGCTTCTCGAGCAATCACATCAGCGCTGTGTCGTCACCTACGATCCCAACATCCGCCCTGCCCTACTCGGCAGCCAATTTGAGGCAAAGACCATCTTCGAGGAGCTCGTCCCGTTCACAGAGGTAGTTAAACTCAGCGACGAGGACGCACTGTGGCTCTATCCGCGGCTATCCCTGGAAGACATCTCAACACGCATCCTTGCACTTGGGGCCGGACTCGTCGCCATCACCATGGGAGCGGAGGGATCCCTGCTCACAACGGGAGGCACGCGGATAGTCGTACCCTCGGTTAAGTCTGCCGTGGTCGACACCATTGGGGCCGGCGACTCGTATATGTCTGCCCTGATCTACGGACTCCTCATGCGCGGAGCAGGTGGGCTAGCACCGTCGGTGCTGGAGTCGCTGGGCCGCATGGCATCCAAAGCGGCGGCCATCACGGTACGCCGCCCCGGCGCCCACCCTCCAACCTCAGAGGAACTACGAGAGGAACTCCCGGAGCCTCAACCGGTGGCCCAATGAAGTCCGGTGTAGGCCCACACATCGTAGCTGGCCTGACTCTCGGCGCTGTCAAGGGCTGAGAAACCACAACACAAAGGGAAGAAACCTATGTCAAGCAACAACTACTACGACGTGACTACGTGGCCCGTCGGCAATCCGTCCGAGGACGTCGGCGAGGTAATCAACAGCATCATTGCTGACATCAAGGACCGGCAGACCGTCACGGATTCGAACAATGGAGGAAAGCCAGGCGCGGTGATCTACATTCCGCCCGGGGACTACCACCTTCGTACGCAGGTGGTGATCGACGTCAGCTTCCTTAGGATCCATGGCTCGGGACACGGCTTTACGTCCTCGAGCATCCGGTTCAACGTTCCCGAAGACGAATGGCCCGACTTGCATGAGCTGTGGCCCGGCGGGAGCCGCGTTATCGTCGACATTCCCCTCGGCGGCGGCGGGGAGGAATCCAAGGGAGCCGCCTTCTACGTTGAGCGAAGCGGGAGCCCGCGGATCAGCTCGGTCGAGTTCTCCAACTTCTGCATCGACGGGCTGCACTTCACCTCGGATGGCTCGGGGATGCATCCTGAGAACACCTACGTCAACGGCAAGACCGGCATCTATGTCGCGAACGCCAATGACTCATTCCGCGTAACCGGCATGGGGTTCGTCTACCTTGAGAACGCTCTCACTATCTACAACGCGGACGCGCTTTCCGTTCACGACAACTTCATCGCTGAATGCGGAAGCTGCATCGAGCTGCGCGGGTGGGGACAGGCATCGAAGATCACCGACAACCTGGTCGGAGCAGGCTTCAAGGGTCACTCGATCTACGCCGAGAACCATGGCGGGCTCCTGATAACCGCGAACAACGTCTTCCCTCGTGGTGCGAGCAGCGTCCATCTCGAGGGCGTCACGCGTTCAAGCGTCACCAACAACCGCTTGCATTCGTTTTACCCTGGGATGCTGGTTCTCGCGGCGAATAGTTCGGAAAACCTCGTGGCCACGAATCACTTCTTGCGCGACCATGAGCCCTGGACGCCCTTCCTGGGAGTCGACAACGGACTGAACGACCTCAACGGACTTCTCTGCGTCAGCGGCAGCAACAACTCTGTCGTCGGCAACCACTTCTCCCAGATCATCGACTCACAGAGCATCCGGCCGCCAGGTGCGACGCCTGTCGTCATCCGTCTCATGGCGGGGGTTGGCAACTTCGTCTCCAACAACCACGTGGTGGCGATGGACGTTCGCTCCAAGTCAAGTGACTCCTGCTTCTCGGCACAGGTGGACGCTCTGTTGACGACCGAGGCTTCGGACGGCCTCGCCGTTACTGCCGTCATGGTCGATCCCGACTCGGCCCGGAATACGATCCTGGATTCCGGAAGTGACGCCCAAGTTATCGCAGATAGGGCCGTTAACGCCTTTAGGGCCACACCCACGGTCGGGTCTTTGCACTTGCCAGTGCCGTGACGGTCGAGGATTCCTCGCACCCCGTGCACAGCCCCTTTCACGGCGAAGCCCTGATTGTGCCGGCGTGTGGTTCGCGCCGGCACCGTCGGAACCGGTCATCATGGAGTGTTCGTGATTCATGCGGACCCGACATCCCCGCACGCCGCCATTTGCGCCGACGCACACAGGAGAATGCATGAACACGCCCCCGGAACTGATCGACTTCACCGCGGGCGCCCCCCGTTCCGGGGATCTGGACGTTGCCTGGATCCACGGATCAGAATCCGCGAAGCACAACACCGACCCGGACATCCAGGTCCATGCCTACGACGAGCACACGTTCATCCTGCGCCAGAACATGGCAGTCAACTATGAAGCGCCGTTCATGTTCCTGCTGTTCGGCAACGCCCGGGCCGTGCTCATCGATACCGGCGCCACCGCATCCCCGGACTTCTTCCCCCTGCGCCGCGTTGTCGACGGCCTTGTGGATGCATGGCTGGCAGCGCATCCGCGCGACGGCTACCGGCTCCTTATCCTGCACACCCATCCGCACGGGGACCATGTTGCGGGGGACGCCCAGTTCGCCGGCCGCCCCGGCACCGTTGTGGTGGACGCGGACCGGGACAGCGCGTGGGAATTCTTCGGGTTCAACGCCCCTTCCGGCGGTTCCGGTAATGCCGACGGCGCCGGGGACGGGTCTGGCGGCGGCACCGGGGACGGGTCCGGCGGCACCGCTCTGCCGGCGCAGGTGGATCTGGGCGGCCGCGTCCTGCAGTGCTGGCCCAGCCCGGGGCACCACAACGCGGCGGTCACGTTCTACGATCCCCATACCGGGTTCCTCCTGACCGGGGACACGGTCTACCCAGGCCGGCTGTACATCCAGGACTGGCCCGCGTTTGTCCGCACCATCGACCGGTTGATCCGGTTCTGCAGCACCCACCCCGTGACCCACGTCCTGGGCTGCCACATCGAAATGTCGCGGGAACCCGGCGTCGACTATCCGGTCCTCACCACGTACCAGCCCGACGAACCACCGCTGCAGATGACCGTCGAGCAACTCCGGGATATCCGCCGCGCCAGCGACGAGGTTGACGGACGCCCCGGCCGGCATGTGTTTCCCGGCTTCATCCTCTGCCTCGAAGGGGCCTGAGGCGGCAGCCGCGTCCCACCGAAGCCTGTGACCCTCAGCGGCCCCGCAGCGACGCCGCGGCCGGGACGCCGGGCGGGAAATCGGGCAGCGCCCCTGCCGGCGTGTGGAAGATCCACAACGAGAGCGCACGGTAGGCGGCCCAGTCGTCGTCGGCCGCGCGCAGGGACGCGATCTCGGTTCCGTCCGGCTGCCCGGTGGTGCGGAGGACCTGCAGCCGCACCGGCGCGGCCTGCGGCAAGCGGAGCGTGACCGCCCCGGAGGCCGGAAGCGTTCCGCGCGGGAAGCGAACCGCGGCGCCACCGACCGAAATGTCCAGCAGCTCTCCGTCGGCTCCCTCGGCCTCCACTTGCGCGGCCACCTCCACCCGGTAGCCGTTGCGGCGGGACGTGGCGAATTCGGCCGCCCGGATCCGCCGCGTCCCGAGAACCAGGACCGCGCCGGCGAGCACCAGCCACGCGCCGGACGCCACCGTGGAACCGGGCGTCGTGCGCCAGGGCACCAGCCCGGCCAGCCCGGCCGCCGCGTACAGAATCACCGCGGTGATCAGGACAACCATCACGATCAGGATGCGCGGCGTCCGGCCGCGGAGCCGGAGATCGGCGGCGCCCTTGGGCGTCACCTGGAACTCCAGGATGTTCCGGGACATGAGCCACCAGAGGCAAGCGAGGCCCACCGGGACGCGGAAGATCCGCAGGGCAAAGGCAGTGGGCCAGTGGATCTCGTTGCGCATGAGCTGTTTAGAGCCCCACAGGCGCACGGTGAACATGACCAGGAAGACCCCGGTGAAGAGCAGCGGGCCAGCCGTGGAGGTCTGTGCCCCGGACAGCATGATCACCACGGGAATCAGGAAGGCCACCAGCGTGGCGATGCCCTCCAGCCACCACAGCGTGCCGTTGAGGTACTCGTGGTAGTTCCGCCACGACATCCAGCCCTTCGCCGCCCACAGTTTCTCGTGGACAAGGATCTGCATCGCACCCATGCCCCAGCGACGGCGCTGCAGCAGGTACTGGTCCGGCGTCGCCGGTGCGAGCCCGACGGCGAGCGTCTGGTGGTGGTAGACGGTCCGCCAGCCGCGCCGGATGAGTTTGAGCGTGGTGTGCATGTCCTCGGTAATGGTCTCGGTCGCCAC
>JBKPBZ010000145.1:0-5489 GCA_046727115.1 Actinomycetota bacterium
TCTCCATGACGCACACGTGGTCCGCGATCTGCCGGACCACCGCGAGGTCGTGGGTGATGAACAGGTAGGTCAGGCCGAGCCGGGACTGCAGTTCGGCGAGCAGGTTCAGCACCTGCGCCTGCACCAGCACATCCAGTGCCGAGACGGCCTCGTCGCAGATGATCACTTCGGGGTCCAGTGCCAGGGCGCGGGCGATCGCGACGCGCTGGCGCTGGCCGCCGGAGAGCTCATTCGGGTACCGCTGCATGGTGGACTGCGGCAGCGCCACCTGATCCAGCAGTTCCCGCACCTTCTTCTCGCGGCTCGCCTTGTCCCCGATCTTGTGGGTCCGCAGCGGTTCCTCGATGGTCCTGAAGATGTTGTACATCGGGTCCAGCGAACCGTACGGATCCTGGAAGATCGGCTGTACCCGGCGCCGGAAGGCGAAGAGATCCTTGCTGTTCAGCGTGGAGGTGTCCACGCCATCGAAGATGATCTTGCCGGAGGTCGGCGCCAAGAGGTTCAGGACCATCTGCGCCACCGTGGACTTGCCGGATCCCGACTCCCCCACGATCGCCGTCGTGGTTCCCCGCTTGACGCTGAAGGAGACGTCGTCGACGGCGGTGAAGTCCGTGGACTTGCCCAGGCCCGAGCGCAGCTTGAAGACCTTCCGCAGGTTCTGGATCTGCAGGACCTCGTCGGTCTTGGACGGCTCAACCACGCCGGTTTCGCTCGGGGCGAGCATGTCGTCGGTCTCCACGCCCAGTTCCTTGGCGGCCTGGATGCGCCGGGACGCCAGCGACGGCGCCGAGGCAACCAGCCGCTGGGTGTACGGGTGCTGCGGGTTCTGCAGCAGCTCCAGCGATGGCCCGGACTCGACAACTTGGCCGCGGTACATGACCACTACCTGGTCGGCGCGCTCGGCGGCGAGGCCGAGGTCGTGCGTGATCAGCAGCACCGCGGTGCCCAGTTCCGTGGTCATCTTGTCCAGGTGATCGAGGATCTGGCGCTGCACGGTGACGTCGAGCGCCGACGTCGGCTCGTCCGCGATGAGCAGGCGCGGCTGGCAGGCGAGCCCGATCGCGATCAGCGCGCGCTGGCGCATGCCGCCGGAGAACTCGTGGGGGTACTGCTTGGCGCGGCTGCCGGCGTCGGGCAGCCCGGCCTGGGACAGGACCTTGGCGACGTCGTCCGGCCCGCTCGGGAGTCCGTTGGCCTTCAGCGTCTCGCGGACCTGGTCGCCGATCTTCCACACCGGGTTGAGGTTGGACATCGGGTCCTGCGGGACCATGCCGATGCTGTTTCCGCGGAGTTCGATCATCCGCTTTTCGCTGGCGTTGGAGATGTCCTCGCCATCAAACAGGATCTGGCCTGCCGCGACGCGGCCGTTGCCCGGGAGCAGGCCAATGGCGGCCAGCGCGGTGGTGGACTTGCCGGAGCCCGACTCGCCGACAATTGCGACGGTTTCGCCCGGCATGACGGTGAGGTGGGCGTTGCGGACGGCGTTGACCTCGCCGTTGCTCGTGGTGAACCCGATGGCCAGGTTCCTGATTTCAAGCAGCGGGCGCTCGGTGGCGTACTCAGCTTCCTGGAAGTCAACAGAGGCGCTCATGGTGTCCCCTTTCATCGCTTGCGGGCTTTGGGATCGAGGGCATCACGCAGGGCATCGCCCAGCATGATGAAGCTCAGGACGGTGATGGACAGCGCGATTGCCGGGTAGAGCAGCGGCATCGGGTTGGACCGGAGCGAGGCCTGCGCCGCCTGGATGTCGTTGCCCCAGGACATGACGCTGGGCGGCAGCCCGATGCCGAGGAAGGACAGTGTGGATTCGGCCACGATGAACGTGCCCAGGGAGATGGTGGCCACGACGATGATCGGGGCCAGCGAGTTCGGCAGGACGTGGCGCATGAGGGCACCGAACTTCGAGACGCCGAGTGACCGGGCGGCCGTGACGAAGTCGGCGTTGCGGACCTCGATGACGGCGCCGCGGGTGATGCGCGCGATTTGGGGCCAGCCGAAGACGATCAGGATGAGCACCAGCGTCCAGACTGTCTTGTTCGTCCGGAACATCGGCAGCTGCATGAGCACGATCGCGCCCAGGATCAGCGGCAGGGCGAAGAAGATGTCATTGATGCGGGCCAGGACGGAATCGATCCAGCCGCCGTAGTAGCCCGCCACGGCACCCATGATGCCGCCGATCAGGAGCACTCCGATGGTGGTCAAAAGGCCAACCGTCACCGAGGAGCGGGTGCCGAAGATGACGCGGGCGTACACGTCGCAGCCCTGCTGGGTGAAGCCCAGCGGGTGGCCCGCGGCGGGGCCGGCGTCGGAGTTGGCCAGCTGGCACGCCTCCGAGGTCGGGTCGATCGGCGAGAACAGCCCTGGGAAGAGCGAGACTGCCACGACCACAAGGATCAGGAGTGCGGAGATGATGAAGAGCGGCTGCTTGCGCAGGTTCTTCCAGGCCTCGCCCCACAGGCTCAGTGGTGCGGCTTCGTCCTTGACCCGGTCCGTCACCTGGAGCGGGGTCTCGGAGACATCGGCCACGAAGTGCTCGGTCCGGCGGGCCGGGCGGCGGGAATCGGCGTGCCGTGCGGTGGTGGTGTTATCAGGAGTCATAACGGATCCTCGGGTCAAGCCAGCCGTAAAGCAGGTCAACGAGCAGGTTGGAGAGGCAGTAGATCAGCACCAGGACGGTGACGATCGAGACCACCGTGGGCCCTTCGCCGGACAGCACGGCCCGGTAGAGCCGGTTGCCGACGCCCGGAACGTTGAAGATTCCTTCCGTGACGATTGCGCCGCCCATCAGGGCACCGAGGTCGGCGCCCAGGAAGGTAATGACGGGAATCAGGGAGTTGCGCAGGATGTGGACGCGGACCACCTGAAACCGGGAGAGGCCTTTGGCGGTGGCGGTGCGGACGTAGTCGGCGTTCATGTTTTCGATGACGGACGTGCGGGTCAGGCGCAGGACGTAGGCGAAGGATCCCAGTCCCAGCACGATCGCCGGCAGGATGAGGTCCTGGACGGTCGCGGCGGAGCTGACGGTCGGCTTGGCCCAGCCCAGCTGGACGCCGATGGTGAACTGCAGCAGGAAGCCCAGGACGAAGATCGGGATGCCGATCACGATCAGGGACGCGACCAGGACCGTGGCGTCAAAGAACTTGCCTTTGCGCAGGCCGGCGATGAGGCCGAAGACGATGCCGAAAACTGCCTCGAAGATCAGCGCCATGATGGCCAGTCGGGCCGTGACGGGGAAGACCTCGCCGAGCACGGCGGCGATGGGGCGTCCGGAGAAGTCCTGGCCGAGGTCGAACGTGAAGATGCTCTTGAGGTAAAGCAGGTATTGCATCCAGAACGGCTGGTCCAGGTGGTACTGCGCCCGCAGCTTGGCTGCCACGGCCTCGTTCACCGGCTTGTCGCCGAACAGTGCCACGATGGGGTCGCCGGGCAGGCTGAAGACCAGGAAGTAGACCAGCAGTGTTGCGCCCAGGAAGACGGGAATCAGTTGCAGGAAACGCTTGAGGATGTATGTCGACATCAGCGAGTCACACCCTCGTTGGCAGGCATCCTGTCCAGGGATGCGGCGGAGTTGTTCATCAAAGAACCTTTTCACTATGGATGCAGGCCGGCGCCGGTTCACTCACGGCGGCAGGGCTGCGAAAAGTTCGCCCGAAGAGCCGGGCATCAAGAAAATAAATGGTGGGAAAACACGACGACGGCGGAGGCCCCAGTATGGGCGGCCCCCGCCGTCGTTTTGTTGTTACTTACCGGTTACGTTGTAGTACAGCGGGACGCCGTCCCAGCCGTAGTCAACGTTGGTGACCTTGTCGCTCCAGCCGCCCTGGGCAACCTGGTACCACAGGGGGATGGCCGGCAGGTCCTGGAGGAGGATCTCCTGGGCCTTGTTCATGGCCTTGTTGCCGTCGCTGACCGACGCGGCGTTCAGGCCGTCAGAGACGGCCTTGTCGAACGTCGGGTTGGCGTAGTTGGCGTCGTTGGAGCCGGCACCGGTCTTGTAGATCGGGCCGAGGAAGTTGTACAGCGACGGGTAGTCTGCCTGCCAGCCGGCACGGATGGAGCCGGTGAGGGTCTTGGCGGTGGCGTCGTTGCGGGCTTCCTTGAAGGTGGCGTACGGCTTGCCTTCAACCTTGATGCCGAGCGTGTTCTTGAGCTGGTTTACCACTGCCTCAACCCAGGCCTTGTGTCCGCCCTTGTCGGCGTTGTAGGCAATGGTGAAGGTCTTGTTGGCGTCCCATTTCTGGATCGCGTCAGCCTTGGTCCAAGCTTCCTTGGCCTTGGCGGCGTCGAACTTGAGGTTGTCGGAACCGGCGATCGCGTCGCTGTAGCCGTCAAGCACGGGAGCCGTGAAGTCCTTGGCAGGCTGGCGTGCGCCGTTGAAGATCACCTTGGTGATCTCTTCGCGGTTGATGGCCATGGAGATGGCCTGGCGGCGGAGCTTGCCGGCCTCGCCGCTCCATTCCGGGAGGTATTCCGGGATGGCGATGGTCTGGTTGCCGGCGTACGGCTTGTTGATGGTGCGGTCGCCGAGGTCAGACTTGAAGTTCTTCAGAGCGCTGGTGGGGATGGTCTGGAGGATGTCCAGCTCGTTGCTCAGCAGAGACTGGTAAGCGGAGTCGTCGTTCTGGAAGATCTTGAAGGTCACGCCGGCGTTCTTGGCCTTGCGCGGGCCGCTGTAGTCCGGGTTCGGAACCAGCTGGATCTCCACGTTGTGCTGCCAGCCGCCGTCGGCAAGCTTGTACGGGCCGTTGCCGACCGGCTTCTCGCCGAAGCCCTTCGGGTCCTTCAGTGCGCCGGAGGGAACCGGAACAAATGCGGTGTAGCCGAGGCGAAGCGGCCAGTCAGATTCCGGCTGCTTCAGTTCAACGGTGAACGTCTGGTCGTCAACGACCTTCAGGCCGGACATGGTCTCGACGGTGGAGCCTTCTGCGCTGGCTTCGTCGTAGCCCTTGATGCTCTCGAAGAAGCCACCGCTGAGCTGGGCGTTCTTGGCTGCTGCGCCGAAGTTCCAGGAATCGACGAAGGACTTGGCCGTGATGGCCTCGCCGTTCGTAAACTTCTGGTCCTTCTTGATCTTGATGGTGAAGTGCTGGCCGTCCTTGCCCTCGATGGACTCGGCGAGTTCGTTGACCGGCTTGCCGCTGGGGTCGTAGCTGACCAGGCCGGCGAAGATCATGTCGATGACCTTGCCGCCGCCAACTTCGTTGGTGTCTGCAGGCATGAGGGGACGCTGGGGTTCGGAGCCGTCGGCGAGGATCACCTTGCTGGTGTCTCCGCCGGTACTGCCGCTACCGGTTGCAGAGCCGCTGGCACCGCATCCGGTCAGGGCGAGGGCGGCGATAGCCACCATGCCCAGTGCTTTGGAAGTGCGCGAAAAACGCATTCCGCCTCCTATGAGTTGTGGGAGTTCGAGAGGGAAAAACTTATGCTTCCCCGTAAGCAGGCACAGGGGTATCCCCTGTGACGTGGCCTACATATGGAAGTAGCCTAGC
>JBKPBZ010000146.1:0-8579 GCA_046727115.1 Actinomycetota bacterium
TGAGGTGACGCGGAGCCACAGCTGCCCGTTGCTGTTGTAGCGGTAGATGTCCGCGACGCGGGTGGAGCCGGAGAAGAAGCGGAAGTACGGTACGTCATTGCCGGAAACGCCGGCCACGGTGATATTGAACCAGCCGTCTGCATACGAGGTCTTGGTCCCCGAAGGAAATGCGGGGGAGGAGAGGTTTGCGAGCGAACCGGAATCCGTGGTCACGTGCAGCTTGACTGAATGCGTCCCGGTCTTGGCCCGTGAACTGGACATTGTTGCCGTGCCGGTGCCCGACACTTTGGGGATGAGGCCGCAAAAGCTGCCCGATTCAAAACTTGTGGCCAGCACGACGGACCCAGAAAAGGAGTTTGTCGGTGCGGGGCTGCACGTTGCAGCCGTGGCAGCCTGGGCGGAACCGAAGACAAGGGAACCGGCTACAAGTAATCCGAGCGTCCCAACCATGCTGAGTGTTCTAAGTGTTCTCATTGCAGATACTTTCCGTGATTGGTTCGACTTGATGATGTGCGGTTGTGCCCCGCCGGGCGGGCGGCTTCTGTCATGCGAATTGCGCCAGGTGCACCAACTGCACGACCGCCGCTACGCCGACTATGGCCAGAAGGATTGCCGTGGTGATCACCACGGCGCGCGGCAGTGCCTTGTCCGGATTCAACACGCGGAGGACATCGCAGCTCACGAGTGCTGTCACTGTGGCCAGTCCTGTCAGGAAGATGATCATTTCGCACGCACCAGGGCCCGCTGTGGCCTCTTGAACTCAAGGCCCAGGAAAGCGAGGGTCATGATCGACAGGACGCATACGCCCACCGGCGGTGACCAGAGCCGTGCATAGATCATCGCCGTCGCCACGAGGGTGGACATCGTGAGGCTGAAGGCAATGGCGATGGCGATCATGAGGGGGAGCGCGCCAGCGACCGTGGCCGAGCGCGTGGGGCCGAAGCGGAGCAGCAGCACCAGCGCTGTTCCAGGCCCGGCCAGCATCAGCAGGCCGATCACCGCCATGCGCAGGCCCTCGGGGCCGGCAAACGAGAGCGGTATGGCGGCTAGGGCGACGGCTGCCGTCGCATAGCTCACGTAGCTGCGTTCAGTTGCCATTGGTAACTCCTTCGATGTGAAAAATCACGCCGCCCGCGTTTTCATAAACCTTCGTCCAGCCGGGACTGGTGGCGCATGTGGCGGTAAAACGTTGAAGGTCGCCGGTGGGAGTCGAACCGCGGAGTTCGGCCGCCTCCCGCTGGCTTTCGGTCACGATGAGGTACGCCCCGGCCTTGTGGGCGATCTGGTTGGCCGCGTCACAGCTGAGCGGCGCGGCGTTGGGAATCGGCTCGGCAGCAACGAGCGCCCGGTAGTCGTAGTCCGCGTAGTGCTGGTATCTCCACGGGGTGTTGCGAACTGCCTCAATGAGGACAGCGCCGGTGGGCGCAGTCGAATAGAGACGGTTCACTAAGGCGATTTCGTCGTCGTTGAAGCTCTCCATGCCGTCGTTTCCGTAGCGGGAAACGACGGTGGCCGTGGCCAGTACCGCGCCCATGAGCAGCAGCCCGATGGCTCGGCGCAGGCTCAGCCCGGCAGTACTCTCAGACATCAGCGGCAGCACCGCCAGGCACACAGCAAACGGAAGGCTAAAGAGATACAGGCGCAGAAGAAGTTCGCCGCCATACGGCTGGAGCGGAATCAGGACCAGCGGCGCAAGCGCCGCGGCTGCGGCCGCCACCCACGGCGCCTTCCGCCGGTAGCCGACGATGGCGCCGGCAACGGCGAGAATCCAAACCAGCGCGACCTCGGCGATGCGCGTGTAGACGACCAACACATGGGCATCGCTGCCTGAGACCCTATTGTTCAGCGCGCCGAGGCTGTTCGCGCCTATGTCACCGAATGAGCCCAGCAGTTGGCCAAAGTGGCCCGACAAGAATGTTGAAGCCGCAAAGATCAGCCAGCCGACTGGCAGGACCACGGCCAGGACGGGCAAGAAGCGCAGCCGGAGGTGGCCGGTCAGCAGCAGCGCGCCCAGGATGGGGATCGCGGCGAAGGGGCTGAGCTGATGGGAAGCGGTCATGGCGAGCAGGAACAGCCCGCATACCACCACGAGCACCGCCGTGTCCGTCCGGCGTGGCTCCACGGCGCCATATCCGGGTACGGAGCTGTCAAGTTTGCTGACATTGCGGGCAAGCCACCGGGAGAACCCGGTGCGCTCCGTGGGCCAGGCCCAGCCGCCAAAGACGCTGAGCAGGCAGGCCACCAGGGTGAGCAGGAGGACGAACGAATGCGCCTGCGGCGAGAGATAGTCCTGTCCAATCCAGCTGGCCACGTAGAAGATCCAGACAGCCGCCCAGGCCTGGCGCGGATTTGCCGTCAACCGCCGTGCCAGGGCCAGCAGCGGTGCGAGCAGGAGGAAGTTGATCCCCACCGGCGCCCAGGTTGCGATGCCGAAAAGGTCCTTGGCGCCTGTCGCCCCGGAGAGCATCCCCAGCATGCTGAAGAATCCGGGCCAGTCGAAGTACGCGTCCAGGGTCGGATCGAGCTGGCCCGATTGGCCCATGGTGTCGGCAATGCCCAGATGGCGGAAGCTGGCCTCGAGCCGGGGCAGGCCGTGGATGATGGGGTCGGCTCCAGCGAGGACTACCACGGTCACCAGAAGCTGCCAGGTCAGAAGGGCCGGAACCAGGCGGCGGAGGCTCAACGAGGCGACAAATCCGACGAGGCTGAGCCCGAGCGCAACGAAATAGGCAGGCGGGAGGACGCCGATGAGCCCCGCCCCGCCGATCCGAAGAGGATCGACCTGGGTCATGCTCCAGACGCCGAGGATGAGGGCGACCGCGGCCGTGGCGGCCAAGGCGCCGATGTGCCACGACGGCGTCAGTCCAAGGTTGCGGTGGGTGGGCGGTTTGGCACCGCCGACGTGCGCATGTGCATGTGCCTCATGCCGGTGGGCGCTGGGCACGGGGCTTGTTGCCGTTTCGTGTGTCATCATTCCTCGATTCAGGTCGGCTGGTGGCGCGCTGAAGGAATCTCGCCTGCGGCGGGGGCGGGGTTCACTCGGGTCAGGGTGATCAGACGCCAAGCAGCAATCAGCGAAGCCGTCGCCTGGGCAACGGCCCAGAGGACGGAGACACCGGTGAGGCCGTATTGCTGGGCCACGGCCGCGGCGGGTGCCACGATCAGGATGGCGGCCAAGGTGGCGACTGCCGTGGATTCGAAAAGCCGCCGGCGGGCCCGGCACAGCCCGTAGTAGATCTGGGTGACACAACTCAGGAGCAGTGCCGGAACGAGTACAGGAAGAAGGACCCACGCGGATGCGTACTGCGATCCGAGGAGGCCCAAAAGCAGTGGCCCGGCCAGCATCAGCATCAACCCGGCCACGAGAGTCAACAGGAGGCTGGCCCGGAGGGCGGAGCCGAGAAGTCCCGGCCGCGCCCGCTTTCCCGCCAGGGCCGTTTGCAGCGTAAAGCCGGCGGACTGCGGCACGAAGAACACCGCCGAGGCCATCATCCACACCACGAACCAGGCGGCGGTCGGGGCGGGGCCCAGAGTCGCTGCAACGATGAGCGGAAGCAGGTAGCCGGGCGCACGGTCGGCGAGCATGAGGGCGTGGTTGGGAAGCCCGGGCTTCAGAAGTTTTAAGGCCGGACGCGGCCGGAGGCCATGCTTCCAATCGGGGGAGACCTGGGCCTTGGCAAGCTGGCGCAGCCCCACGAGGACGCTGGCCAGCGCGCCGGCGGCGACGGCGGCCACGATCACCGCCAGGTCCCGGACCCCGACGGCGAACGCGGCGGCCAGGAAGGTGAGCTGCACAAGGCTCTGCACGAGGCTTCTGACCAGCGTTCGGTCGGCCCGCTCCTGGGCCACGCCTACGTAGTCAAGCTGGTAGGCGCTGGCGGCGAGGAGTGCCGTGGCCAGGAAAAGGACGGTGACCAGCGGGATCCAGGCCTCGCCCACACCTGTGCCGAGCCAGGATGTGATGACGACCAGCAGGCCCGCGCCGAGCAGGGAGAAGGTAGCGACGGCAAGCAGGCTAGCGGCGATGAGGCGCCGGCCGCCGTCATTTTCCGCGGGAAGGAGCGTCAGCGTGGCGGGTCCGACGCCGAGCATCCCCAGCTGCACGGTCAGGAGGGCGGCCGACACCACCGCGGAGCCGAGACCCAGTTGCTCCGGCGGGAGCACCAGGGCCGCGAGCGCCCAGAACAGGAAGCCCGTCAGCATGGGGGCGATCCTCGCGGCGGCCAGCCAAGCCGCGTTTCCTCCGACCGAGATGGGCTTGTGGGCCGGCCGCAGGAGCTCGCCGGCCATGGCGCGGTAGTTGTAGAGCAGGAAGCCCATCCAATACGGCAGGAAGCGGGGTGCGCGGACCAGGGACAGCCCCACGCCCCGTACGGTGGCCAGCAGGGGCAGCATCACCAGCCAGCCGGCGCGGCCCGTGTGCTTGCGGACGGTGCGGGCCATTCCGGCCCCGTCCTGGAGCCATTGGTCGCGGGCGTAATCGAACGTGTCGTCGAACCTGTGCCTGACCACTACGGAGTCGGAGACGCCGAGCCGGTACCCTGCCTGCTCCAGCCGGATCCTGAGCTCCACATCTTCCCCGGAGCGGAAGTCGTCGTCGAACCCGACGTCCAGCAGCACGTCGCGACGCATCAGGGTGGCACTGACGCCGAACCACTTGCGCACCCGGCTGTGGTTGTGGTGCCACGCCAGCGCGGCCCCCCAGTATCCGGGTCCGTCGGCTTCGCTGGCCAGCCCGAATTGCAGGCCGTCGTACCCGCCGGATTCGAATTCGGTCAGCAGCCGGGGCAGGCTCTTCGACGGAAGAACGACGTCGGCGTCGATCAGGGCGACGACCTCGCCGGTGGCACTGCGGGCGCCGAGCATTCGCGCGGCCGGCAGGCCGCGTCCCTCATCGGAGATGACCGTTGCCCCGCAGTCGCGGGCGATTGCTGCAGTGTCATCCGTGGAGCAGCCGTCGACCACGATCATTTCGTGCGGATGTTGGCTGCTGATCGACTCCAGGCACTCGCCCAGCCAGGCTGCGGCATTCCGCGCCGGAACGACAACCGACACCCTCAGATCGCTCACGTGGCCTCGCCTCACTCATCCAGTTTTGAACGAACCAGATTCGCGATGAAGTCAGAGGCCTGGTCCGCTGACCAGGCGGCCGGCAGCCGGAGCAGCCAGCAGGGAACGTCTTCCAGGGCCCTGCGCACCACGGCCGCCTTCTGGCCGAAATGCTCCTCCAGGGGGACGAGGCTGGTGGCGCCGAGGGCCTCGACGAGCCGCCGCGAGACCATGGGCAGTTCCGAATGGAAGTTGCCGACGATCCGGGACGTCATCCACTCCGCGCTGCGTGCCTCCAGCCGTGCGTCCGCGCCGTCGAAGCGCTCAAGGAAGATGGCCAGTTGTGCCGGCGCCGCGGAGGAAATCCGCTGCGCGCCGAAGACATGCTCCGGCTGCACCATGCGGTGCTCGGGGGACCACCGCCGGGTGAAGGCCGCTGTTTTCGGGTATCGGACAATGACCGGATGGACCGCTGTGGCCAGATGGGCGACCGGCGTCGTCAGCCATCCGGGGGCCAGGGGTTTGCGCGTGCCCCGGAACATGTCCGGGTAGATGGCGCGGTGGTGGGGCTTGATAAACATCGGCTTGGCGTAGCCCATGAGCATTCCGCCGGCGCCCATGAAGGCCCAGTCGTCTGCCATGAACCGCACATCGCGCATGGCCACCAGCTTGGCTACCGTGCTGGTCTTTCCGACTCCTCCCCAGGCCGGCAGGAGCACCCCGGAGCCGCGGAAGTCCACCACCGCGGCATGGATCATCGCCGCATCCTCCTCGACACACAACCGGTCCAGCAAGGGAATCACGGATGTCAGGAGCTCGCCGGCGCCCTCGATCCGGTACCCGTCCTTCGTCTGAATAATCTGGACGCGGTCCGCCGGAATATAGAGGGACTCCCCGGTGAACCGGTAGGCATCCTCCGCATGCGACTGGCTGGAAAGCGGCGTTATTTTGGCGCCGACGGTGATCCGTCGTGGCGCGCCGGATTCCCCAAGGAACGGGGCGAGCATGTCCCTGAGTTGCGGTTCCCCTGGCGTGCCGGCCTCGACATCGATGCCCACGATCCCGTGGACATCGAAGGAGGCTCCGGCAGAGGCGCCGATCGGCTGTTTCACGTCGCGTTCAGGTTGGCTCATGATCCAGGCTTTCTTGGGTCGGGTTCCTGCGGTCAGGTGGTTCCGGGTGCAGGGGCTGCGCCGGGCGTTTCACAAGGCGGTGGACAGGGACGGGCACCCAAGCTGCGCGGTTCACTGGACTTCCCTCCAGGGCTCTTCCGTCGACGCCGCGGCCGCTTTCAGCGGCGCGGCGGCGGCAGGCAGGCGACGGCCGCGCACATAGCCGGTCGCGGTGGCCGCGAGCACGGCCAGGATGGTTGCCGCCCGGCCAAGCCCGGCCCGGTCCCCGCCGCCGAGCCAGCCGCGGATTCCGGCAAACACTGCGCGTGGCAGGATCTGCCGGACATAGCGCCGTTCGGGACCGAGTGCCCGCTTGTGGCCGACCACCCTGCTGACCTGCGCCTTGGAAATCCCCTCGCCCCAGGAACGTGCAAGCATATAGCGCAGGGTGCCGCGCTCGACCGGAACGTGGTGGTGCACCAGGGCGGCGGGCTCGTAGACCACACGGGACCCGGGCGCCCCAAGCACTGCACGGATGCACAGTTCGGTCTCTTCGCATCCCAGCGGGACGGCGCCCTGGCGTCCCAATGCTGTGTTGAAACCGCCCACCCGGTCCAGGACTTCGGCACGGAAGGACATGTTCGCGCCAATGACATTGCGGACTTCGGCGGCGACTTTGGGCATCCCCCGGTAGGTGCAGCCGACAATCCAGTCGAGCTCATTGGCGAAGTGGCCCGGCCGCCCGGCTTCCCAGAGCGGCTCCACCCGCCCGCCCACGGCCAGAACGTCGGGATCGTCGTACAGGGCCGCGAGCCGCTCGAGCCAGTCAGGCTCGGCCTCGGCGTCGTCATCGAGGTAGGCCACGATTTCCGCCTTGGCGATGCCGGCTCCGGTGTTGCGGGCACCGGAGAGGCCCTTGGGCCCGGTGTTCTCGACAATGACGGCGTCCGGGACGGTGAAGATCAGGCGCTTGTACAAGTCGACGTTGTAGTCGACGACGACGATCGTCTGCTTGGGCGGGACGGTCTGGGTGCGGACCGAGTCCAGGGCGCCCATCAGCCGGTCCCACCGGTCCTCCGAGTAGGAGCAAATGACCACGGATACTTCCGGGATGCTGGAGTCTTCGGACATCCTATTCGCCTGCCCGTCCGCCCAGAACGCTGCTGGGGTCGGTTGGAACGTGTGGAAACACCACACTGGGGTACTTGTACTTCACTCGGCGCAGGGCTTCGGGACGGGCTCCGGCGGTCGGAGCCTCCCAGCTCACGCGCTCGCGGGCAAGAGTGCGGAGGACCCGCCAGCCGTCCCGGAACGTGTGCAGGTTCGACTGACCCGAGATGCGGGACAGTTCATGGCTGGGAACCTCGGCAATGCGGAGCCCGGCCCTTGAGGCCCGCACAATCAGTTCAGTTTCGATCTCGAATCCGTCCGACTCCAGCTCCAGAATGTCGACGCATTCGCGGCGCAGGGCGATGTAGCCGTAGCAAAGGTCCGAGTAGTCACTGTGGAGGACGGCGTTGGCGAGCCAGGTGAGCATCTTGTTACCCCCGCTGCGTAGCAGGGTGAGATCGTCCGAGCCGCCACCGGTCACATAGCGGGAGCCTTTGACGAAGTCGTACTCATGCTGGAGCGGAGTCACCAGCCAGCCGATCTCCTGGGGGTCCATGCTGCCGTCGCCGTCCAGCATGACGATGATGTCCCCGGAGGCCGCGGCAAATCCGGCCCGCACGGCGTTTCCTTTGCCGGGGCGGGGTTCAGCCACCACCACGACGTCCAGGCGCAAGGCCCGGGCCACATCGACTGTGCCGTCCAGGGAACGGCCATCAACAATTACTACTTCATCAACATAGGAGGGCATACGCCGCAGCACCCACGGAAGGTTCATTGCCTCGTTCAGGGTGGGGATCACCACGCTGACTGAGGGATTTGCCGGCGGGGGCGTCGTTTGGGGGCGCACGTTTGGCTTGAGATTCGGGATGGACACTGGCCTCACCACTCAATAACGTTTTCTGCTCGTCTCAACTGCAGCGCTTTCCGACTCCTCCAGCCGGAAAATAGACCCAAGCTGACGCTGAACGGTTGTCGACAACTTATTGATGTACCCCAGGGTTAAAGTCTGGTCACGGCACCTTGCATTAACCTTGGATTAACTTGAACCTTCAACTTGAAATGAGCGAAAACTGTTGATGCGTGCTGGCCCCCATGCGACACTGGCGGGATGCGGACACGCGTTGTAAGGGGGCGCGTGCCGGCAAGCCGCCGGCGTCTCCCCACCTTCCGTTTTATGGCAGTTAGCGCCATGGCACTGGGCCCGGTCCTGGCCGTGGCTGCATGCAGCGGGGATGGCGCTCAAGGGGGTGAGCGGCCGCTCTTCACGTCCATTTCGGCGTCGCCGGCCGCACCGTCAGGCGCCCCGGG
>JBKPBZ010000147.1:0-4250 GCA_046727115.1 Actinomycetota bacterium
CCCCCGGCACCGGCGGCGATCTCACCCCGGCCAACCACACGGCGTCGGACGCTGTGTTCGTCTACTCGCCGTCCACGGTCGGCGCCGTCAGGATCGGCGACTACGTCGAACTCACCGGCGCAGTCAGCGAATTCTTCGGCATGACCCAGCTGAACGTCGCCGCGGCGGCAGATCTGAAGACGCTCACCGAGGCCACCCCCGAGGTCAAGGCCACCGGCTTCGCCCTCCCCGCCGACGAGGCCTTCCGTGAATCCCTCGAAGGCATGCTCCTCACGCCGCAGGGTCCGGTCACCGTGACGGACAACTTCTCGCTGAACCAGTACGGCGAGATCGGCCTGGCCGGCGGCACCACCGCGCTGGCACAGCCCACCGCCGTCGCGCCCTTCGGCTCTGCGGAGTACGCCGCCACGGTCGCGGCGAACGCCGCCCGCGGCATCAAGCTCGACGACGGCGCCACCACCAACTTCCTCAAGGACGCCGCCACCAAGGCCCAGGTGCTCCCGTACCTGACCACGGCCGATCACGTCCGGGTCGGTGCACCGGTGACGTTCAAAACCAACGTGGTGCTCAGCTATGCGAACAGCGCCTGGAAGTTCCAGCCCCTGACCCAGCTGACGGCCGGCAACGCGGACACCGTGCAGCCGGCAAGCTTCGGCGCCACCCGCGCGGACACCCCGGCGGCCGTGGGCGGGAACCTCAAGCTCGCCTCCTTCAACGTGCTCAACTACTTCCCCACCACGGGCGACCAGGTGGCGGGCTGCACCTTCTACCCGGACCGGGACGGCAACCCCATCACCGTCAAGGGCGGCTGCGACGTCCGCGGCGCCGCGAACGCGGAGAACCTCAAGCGGCAGCAGGACAAGATCGTCGCCGCCATCTCCAAGTCCGGGGCCGACGTCGTCACCCTGATGGAGGTCGAGAACTCGGCCCAGTTCGGCAAGACCCGGGACGACGCGCTCGCCAAGCTGGTGGACGCGCTGAACGTCGCCACACCGGGGATCTGGGATTATGTCCGCACGCCCGCCAACGCACCCCCGCTGGCCGATGAGGACATGATCCGCACCGCGTTCATCTACAAGTCGGCCGCCGCCGAACCGATGGGCGAGTCCATCATCCACAACGACACGGTCGCCTTCGCCAGCGCCCGCAAACCGATGGCCCAGGTCTTCAAGCCCGTGGGCGCCGCCGATGACAAGAAGTTCATCGCAATCGCGAACCACTTCAAGTCCAAGGGCTCCGCCGCCACCCCGGAGGACACCGACAAGGGCCAGGGCGCCTCAAACCTCGCCCGCACCGCCCAGGCCAAGTCCCTGCTGGCGTTCTCCGACGAACTGCAGAAGTCCAAGGGCACCGACAAGGTCTTCCTGATCGGTGACTTCAACTCCTACGCCAAGGAGGACCCGATCAACGTCCTCACGGGCGCCGGGTACGTCAACCAGGACGAGAAGGCGAAGAACGCCGACGGTTCCGCCAAGCATTCCTACCTGTTCGGCGGCCTCGTGGGCTCGCTGGACCACATCCTCGCCTCGCCGGCGGCCAACGCCGCCGTCACCGGCGCGGACATCTGGAACATCAACTCGGTGGAGTCCGTGGCGCTGGAGTACAGCCGCTACAACAACAACGTCACCGACTACTACGCCCCGGACCAGTTCCGCGCCAGCGACCACGATCCGGTGGTGGTGGGCCTGGACCTGCCCGTCACCCCGGCCAGCGTGGAACTGAATTTCCTGGGCATCAACGACTTCCACGGCCGCATCGACTCCAACACCGTGTTCTTCGCGGGCACCATCGAGAAGCTGCGCGCCGCCGCTGCCCCGGGCGCCACGGCGTTCATTTCAGCCGGCGACAACATCGGCGCCTCCCTGTTCGCCTCGGCAGTGGCCAAGGACCAGCCGACCATCGACGTGCTGAACGCGCTGGATCTGCGCACCTCCGCGGTGGGCAACCACGAGTTCGACGGCGGGTGGGCGGACCTGCGCGACCGCGTCACCGCCGGCGGGACCAACGCCAAGTTCCCGTACCTGGGCGCCAACGTCTATGCCAAAGGCACCACCAACCCGGTGCTGCCGGAATACACGGTCCTGGACATGAACGGCGTTAGGGTCGCCGTGATCGGCACCGTCACACAGGAGGTGCCCTCCCTGGTCACGCCGTCGGGCGTCGCGGACCTTGAGTTCGGCGATCCCGTAGACGCCATCAACCGGGTCGCGGCGAAGATCAAGGCGGACAAGCTGGCGGACGTCATCATTGTGGAGAACCACGACGGCGCCGGGTCAGGCGTGCCCGACGGTGCCACTTTGGAGCAGGAGATCGCCGCCGGCGGCCCCTTCGCCAAGATGGTCCAGAAGGTCACCCCGGACGTTGCCGCGATCTTCAACGGCCACACCCACAAGCAGTACTCCTGGGACGCGCCCGTCCTGGATTCGGCGGGCCAGCCCACCGGCAGGACCCGCCCGATCGTCCAGACCGGCAACTACGGCGAGTTCATCGGCCAGATCCAGCTGACCATCGACACCAAGACCATGTCGGTGACCGGGTACAAGGCTGGCAATGTCCAGCGCACCACCAGCGCCGCGCAGCCGGCAGCCGATCTGGTGGCGCAGTACCCGCGGGTCGCGGCCGTGAAGTCCATCGTGGACAAGGCCCTGGCCGACGCCGCCGTGGTCGGCAACCAGCCGGTCGGCAAGGTCACCGCGGATATCACCACGGCGTTCGCCGGTTCCCCGGCCGTGCGCGATGACCGGGCCAGCGAGTCCACCCTCGGCAACCTGGTGGCGGACTCCCTGGTGGATGCGCTGAAGGCGCCGGAACTCGGCGCCGCCGAAATCGGCGTCGTCAACCCGGGCGGTCTGCGCAACGAGCTGTACTACGCGCCCGACGGCACCATCACGTACGCCGAGGCCAACGCGGTGCTGCCGTTCGTGAACAACCTGTGGACCACGTCCCTTACCGGTGCGCAGTTCAAGACCCTGCTGGAGCAGCAGTGGCAGACCAATCCGGACGGCACGGTCCCCAGCCGTGCGTACCAGCAGCTGGGCCTGTCAAAGAACGTGAACTACACCTACGACGCCGCCCGCGCCGCCGGTGACCGGATCACCTCCATCCGGGTCAACGGTGCTGTGATTGACCCGGCGAAGCCTTACCGGATCGGGACGTTCAACTTCCTGGCCACCGGTGGCGACAACTTCCGCATCTTCAAGGAAGGCGCAGGGACCAAGGACTCAGGGCTCGTGGACCGCGACGCTTGGATCAAGTACTTGCAGACCCACAACCCGGTCTCGCCCGACTTCGCCCGGCGCTCCTTGGCCGTGGTGAACACGACGGCGGCCGAGGTCAAGGGCGGGGAATCCATCACCCTGGCGGTTTCGAAGCTGGACCTCACCTCGCTGGGCAGCCCGGTGAACGCCTCGCTGCGTGCCGAGTTCACCGATGCTGCCGGTAACGTGACCCCCCTTGGCACGGTACCGGTGACTGCCGGCGCGGCCAACGTGAGCGTACTGGTTCCGGATGGCGCCGCCGCAGGCACGGGCACCCTGGTGCTCACCGCCGTCGAATCCGGCACCGTGGTGAAAGCGTCCGTGTTGGTCGCAGCCAGCGTCCCCGTCCCGCCGAAGTGCACGCCGCCGGTCAAGCCGACAAGGCCCGCGGACCTCGTGGGCCAGGTGAACTACGGGACAGCCATGGCCGCCTACCGGAAGTGCCTCAAGGGCTGATGCCTTAGCCCGGACCTCCTGGTCCCGCACCACGGAACATGCCCTCCCCTGGCCCGCAGCATCGGACATAAGCACCACCAGTCCAATGCCCGGCCCCAAGGGAGGGCATGTCCATTCTTGAGGGGCGCGAAACACGGGACATGTCCATTCTTGGCCCGCAGCATCGGACATAGGCACCACCTGTCCAATGTCCGGGTCCAAGGGAGGGCATGTCCATTTTTGAGGGGCGCGGAACACGGGACATGTCCGTTCTTGGCCCGCGGCATCGGACATAAGCGCCACCAGTCCAATGCCCGGCCCCAAGGGAGGACATGTCCATTTTTGCGGGGCGCGCGAACCACGGGACATGTCCATTCTTGAGGGGCGCGAAACACAGGACATGTCCATTCTTGGCCCGCAGCATCGGACATAAGCACCACCAGTCCAGTGCCCGGGCCCAAGGGAGGGCATGCCCATTTTGCGAGGCTGGCGACCCACGGGACATGTCCGTTCTTGGCCCGCGGCATCGGACATAATCGCCACCAGTCCAATGCCCGG
>JBKPBZ010000148.1:0-2816 GCA_046727115.1 Actinomycetota bacterium
ACCGGTGGCGGTAAGTGAGGTGGTACCGCGGAGCCGGTGTTGTCGAAAGGCAGCGCAGGGGCCGTCCTCGCATCCTGAATGAATACATGTGTTCGCCGCTCAACCCAGGATGTCGAGATGACTTACTACCCCAAGGCCTCCGCCGCACCCGCAGGCGCCGGTTCTACCACTGCTTCCAACAACTCTGCTTCCACCTCTGCTGGTGTGTCCGCCTCCGTGAAGTTCCCGGAGATCGAAGAGCGCATCCTCAAGTACTGGGACCAGGACGGCACCTTCCAGGCCAGCATTGACCAGCGCGACTCTGGCAAAGACGGCAGCAACGAATTCGTGTTCTACGACGGCCCGCCCTTCGCCAACGGCCTGCCGCACTACGGCCACCTCCTGACCGGCTACGCCAAAGACCTCGTGGGCCGCTACCAGACCCAGCGGGGGCGCCGGGTGGAGCGCCGCTTCGGCTGGGACACGCACGGCCTTCCCGCCGAGCTGGAAGCCATGAAGCAGCTGGGCATGACGGACAAGACCCAGATCGAGGCCATGGGCATCGACAAGTTCAACGACGCCTGCCGGGCCTCCGTCATGAAGTACGCCGACGAGTGGAAGAGCTACGTCACCCGCCAGGCGCGCTGGGTGGACTTCGAAAACGACTACAAGACGCTCAACGTCGAGTACATGGAGTCCGTGCTGTGGGCCTTCAAGCAGCTGCACGAAAAGGGCCTGACCTACAACGGCTACCGCGTGCTGCCGTACTGCTGGAAGGACGAGACGCCGCTGTCCAACCATGAGCTGCGGATGGACGACGATGTCTACAAGAACCGCCAGGACCAGACCGTCACGGTCACCTTCCCCATCACGGCGGGGGAGTCGGAGCTGTCCAGGCAGCTCGCCGGGGTGCAGGCGCTCGCCTGGACCACCACGCCGTGGACGCTGCCCACCAACCTGGCGCTCGCCGTCGGGCCCGCCATCACCTACGTGGTCCTGCCGGCCGGCCCGCACGGGATCAAGGCCGCGTCGGCCGAGGCGCCCGTCACGGGCAGCTTCCTTCTGGCCGCCGATCTCCTGGGCGCGTACGCCAAGGACCTCGGCTACGGCGACGGGGCCGAGGGTGCCGCCGCCGCGGAGGCAGCCATCACCTCCCGCCACACCGGCGCCGAGCTGGACGGCCTGAGCTACGAGCCGCTCTGGGACTACTTCCACGACGCCGAAAAGTACGGCACCGAGAACGCCTGGCGCTTCCTCGAGGCCGACTACGTCACCACCACCGACGGCACCGGCATCGTCCACCAGGCCCCCGCCTACGGCGAAGACGACCAGAAGATCTGTGAAGAAGCCGGCATCCCGGTGGTCCTCTCGGTCGACGAAGGCGCGAAGTTCCTGCCGCTCTTCGGCCACGGCGACCTCGCCGAAATCGCCGGACTGCAGGTGTTCGAGGCCAACAAGCCCATCACCCAGGTGCTCCGCGCCCAGGGCCGCCTGGTCCGCCAGGCCAGCTACGAGCACAGCTACCCGCACTGCTGGCGCTGCCGCAACCCGCTGATCTACCGCGCCGTGTCCTCTTGGTACGTCGAGGTGACCAAGTTCAAGGACCGCATGTCCGAGCTCAACCAGGACATCAACTGGATCCCGGGCAACGTCAAGGACGGCCAGTTCGGCAAGTGGCTCGCCAACGCCCGCGACTGGTCCATCAGCCGGAACCGCTACTGGGGCAGCCCCATCCCGGTCTGGCAGTCCACGGACCCGGACTACCCGCGCATCGACGTCTACGGCTCCCTGGCCGAGATCGAGGCCGACTTCGGCCGCCTGCCGCTGAACAACGACGGCCAGGTGGACCTGCACCGGCCGTTCATCGATGAACTCACCCGCCCGAACCCGGATGACCCCCGCACCCCGGAAGAGGGCCAGTCCGTCATGCGCCGGGTGGAGGACGTCCTGGACGTCTGGTTCGACTCCGGCTCCATGCCCTACGGCCAGGTGCACTACCCGTTCCAGAACGAGGAATGGTTCGACACCCACAACCCGGCGGACTTCATCGTCGAGTACATCGGCCAGACCCGCGGCTGGTTCTACATGCTCCACATCCTCTCCACGGCGCTGTTTGACCGCCCGGCGTTCCGCAACGTCATCAGCCACGGCATCGTGCTGGGCTCGGACGGGCAGAAGATGTCCAAGAGCCTGCAGAACTACCCGGACGTCTCCGAAGTCCTGGACCGTGACGGCTCCGACGCCATGCGCTGGTTCCTGATGTCCAGCCCCATCCTGCGCGGCGGCAACCTCGTGGTCACCGAACAGGGAATCCGCGACGGCGTCCGCCAGGTCATCTTGCCGCTGTGGAACGTGTACAGCTTCTTCACGCTCTACACGAACGCCGCGGACGGCGGGAAGGGGTATGACGCGAAGCTCCGCTACGACGGCTACGCCGACACCCTGGACCAGTACCTGATGGCCAACACCGGGGACCTCGTCCGGAACATGACCGCCCAGCTGGACAGCTACGACATTTCCGGGGCCTGCGACGAGCTCCGCAGCTACTTGGACATGCTCACCAACTGGTACGTCCGCCGCAGCCGGCAGCGCTTCTTCGACGAGAGCGTCGATGCCTTCGACGCGCTCTACACCGCGCTGGAAACCGTCACCCGCGTGGCCGCGTCCCTGCTGCCGCTGGTTTCCGAGGAGATCTGGCGCGGCCTCACCGGCGGGCGCTCCGTGCACCTGGCCGACTGGCCGGATGCCGGACTCTTCCCGGCCAACCCGGGACTGGTCGAGGCCATGGACCGCGTGCAGCAGATCTGCTCCACCGGCTCCTCGCTGCGCAAGGCCGC
>JBKPBZ010000149.1:0-23744 GCA_046727115.1 Actinomycetota bacterium
GAGTGGACGGGGTTTCCTTCGAGCAGTGCGGATCGCGATGGATCCGGACGGCGGGAGTTACTTGAGGGTAACGCGGGCGCCAGCTTCTTCGAGCTGAGCCTTTGCCTTCTCGGCAGCTTCCTTGGTGGCGCCTTCGAGGACGGCCTTGGGTGCGCTGTCAACCAGGTCCTTGGCTTCCTTGAGGCCCAGGGAGGTGATGGCGCGAACTTCCTTGATCACTGCGATCTTCTTGTCGCCAGCAGCTTCGAGGATGACGTCGAAGTCAGTCTTCTCTTCGGCTTCTTCAGCAGCGGCGGCCGGGCCGGCAACGGCAACGGCAGCAGCGGTAACTTCGAAGGTCTCTTCGAAGAGCTTGACGAACTCGGAGAGCTCGATGATGGTCAGTTCCTTGAAAGCTTCAATGAGCTCTTCGTTGGTGAGCTTCGCCATGGTGTGGCGTCCTTCCTATAGTGGTGCGCGGCGGCCCTGAGGCTCGCTGTCGCACCGGAGTCTTATGGAGAAGAGGACTAGTTCTCTTCGGGGGCTGCGGCTTCGGCCGGTGCTTCGGCCTCGGCTGCTGCATCTGCTGCGGGAGCTTCTTCAGCGGCGGGTGCTTCGGCTTCTGCCGGTGCACCGTTCTCTTCTTCAAGCTTGAGGCGCAGAGCGTCGATGATGCGTACAGCAGCGGCAGCAGGAGCCTTGAGGATGCCTGCAACCTTAGCGAGCTGCAGCTCACGGGACTCGAGTGCCGCCAGGGCAGCAACTTCGCTGGCGTTCAGTGCCTTGCCTTCGAAGTAACCGGTCTTGATGACCAGCTGCTTGTTAGCCTTGGCAAAATCCGTCAGGCTCTTGGCAGCGGCAACTGCGTCACCCTTGATGAACGCGATTGCAGTGGGGCCGGCGAGCTGATTGTCGAATGCTTCGACACCAGCTTCCTTGGCTGCAATAGCGGTCAGGGTGTTCTTGACGACCGAGAACTTGGTGTCCTGGCCGAGAGAGACACGCAGCTGCTTGAGCTGTGCAACGGTGAGCCCACGGTATTCGGTCAGGACAGCGGCGTTCGATTCCTTGAAATCGTTAGTGATCTCAGCTACTGCTGAAACCTTGCTAGGCGTTGCCATAACCCTCCTTCCGGGGATAGTGCCGGTGTGTCCGGGTCCCCGCTCAAAAAGAGCTAAAACTAAAAAACGCCCCGCGCAGATGCACGGGGCTTGTCTCGACGTGGTCCATGACCGCGGAGCTTTGCTTCGTTCACCTGCGCCGGCCGCCCTATGTTCAGGGTCCTTCGTCCGGAAATCCACTGCGCTCTCCCGGCGCGACTGCAGAAGTGAGTCTTGCTTGGGAGAGTGGATTTCCAACAACCGACGGTCTTTGGTCCTCCAAGCTTACGGGACGCGGCGCGCGTGTTCCAAATCGGGCCCAGGGGACCGCTTCAGCGGGCCGTCAGCCCCGCGGGCTCAGCTGACGGCAGGGCCGAAGTCGGGGAGTTCTTTCTGCCAGAGACCCGTCACGCCCGCTGTGGTGAATCCGAGCTGTTGGTTGACCTTCAGGAGGTAGCGGTTCTCCGGTGCGTTCCACGTGTACAGGACCCTGGCGTCCGGGAACTGTTCGCTCAGCCGTTCCATGTTGGCTACCTTGATCAGCAGCCCTAGTTTGTTGCCGCGGTGTTCCTGCAGCACCACTGTGTCGTCCTGGAAGACGACGTCCGGGCGCAGGGCCAGGACGCTGATGGTGGTCAGGCCCACGAGCGTTCCACTGGCGATGTGCTCGACGGCGGTGACCACCGTCCGGCGGCCTTGGGCAATGGTGACCTCCTCCGCCTCCCGGAGGATGCCGCCGTCGAACACCATTTCCTGGGCATCCGGCCCCGGGACTTCGTCCTCGCCTGCCTGGTTCTCCAGGGCGGCGACGGCTTCCAGCCACTGGTCAGGGCACCGGTCCGTCCAGTGGTGCAGACGGTAGCGGCCGGCATTGGCTTCCTCGGCCTCGGCCTCGAGTTCGGCGACGAGTTTGGTGTCCAGCGGCAGCGTGCAGGAACTGAACTGTTCAATGTGCTGGAGGGTGTAGCCGGTGTGGCGGGCAAATTCGACGTCACGGCTTCCCAACGGGACAAACCCGACGCCGCTGCCGGGCACGAGCTGTTCAGCGTCCGGGTCCGTCAGGGTTGATCCCGGATGGCTGGTGTCGATCAGGATGGTGTGGCGGCCCTCGTCCCGGGCGAAGTGCTCCGCGGCCTCCAGCAGCTGCCTGCCCACGCCCTGTCGCCGGAACTCCGGAAGGATATCGAGCGTGAATTCGGCGAGGTCAAGGTTGTCCATGAGCGGCAGGGCGATGTCCGCCGTCCCGACAATCACGCCGTCGATCTTGGCCACCAGGATCACCTGGCGTTCGTACGGGTCCGCCATCTCCAGGAGCTTCTCCTGCGGCGCATAGGCGAGGTCGTCCGTGCCCCAGGTCTGCATCCGGACCCGCCGCCCCACTTCGATGGCGGCGAGGAAGTCGGCGGCATCGGGCGTGTCAAGGGAATCGGGGATCCACAGCTGCTCAATCCGTACTTCGTTTGCCATAGAGGGCATCATCCCAGCCGTTTGTGCCACCCACCATCGGTACGGCCCGGCTCAAACCGGGCTTTCAACCGCCAGCATATGCTGGTTTGGGCCGCTGTTCCATTGGTGACGCCGGGCAGTTTCCGCTTCATTCGGCGCCCGGCCGCCGCGGGCAGTCAGTTGCGGGTGCCGTCAGTTGCGGGTGCCGTCAGTTGACCATGCTTTCAGTTCAGGGCGCCGTCGGTTGCGCGTGCGGTCAGTTCAGGGCGCCGTCGCCGGCCGTGGTCCGCTGCCACTCCCCGTCGTAGCCCGCCGGCTTGAACCCCAGCGCGATGTTGATGCCGAGCATGTGATCGTTTTCGGCGGCGTTGTAGGTCAGGACGCGCCGCACCGCGGGGTAGGCCTCCCCGAGCAGCCGCAGGTTGAGGATCTTGATGAGCATGCCGAGCCGGTGGCCGCGGTGGCTCGCCGCGACGAGGGTGTCGTCCTGGCTGGCAAGCCAGGGTTTGTCGGCTGTGGTCTGGAGGACGGTGTAGGCGGCCAGTTCCCCGGTGGCCCGGTGCCGTGCCGCCACCACCAAGGCGGACTGGCCGGCCCGCCGCCAGGTGTCCTCGACGTGGCGGACCCGGGCGACGTCCCAGATTTCCGGCTCGTAGTTCAGCGCGCCGGTGGGGGCGTCCGTGCTCATGCGCGACATCAGCACCGCGAGCTGGGCGGCATGTTCCTCCGGGCAGGCGTCGGTCCAGTGCAGCAGCTCGTACTCCCCCGCCCTGGCCTGGGCGTCCCGTTCCAGGCTGTCGAGGTCCGCCTGGGGCGGGACGTCGAGCGAGCTAAACCGCTCAACCTGCTCCAGCCGGTAGCCGGCCTGTCCGGCGAAGCAGACGCCGCGCGCTCCAGCCGGCAGCGCGCCGGCCCCCGTGGCGGGGTTGATGAGATCCGGACCGTCGACGTCGAAGCCGGCAGGGTGCTCCGTAAAGGTCTGCAGTATCGTCCGCCCGTCTGCGGCGGCCAGCGCTTCGGCGTGTTCCAGCAGGGCCCGGCCGATCCCTGCGCCGGCGAAGGAATCCAGGACGCTCACGTGCAGGAGCGCACTGCCCAGATTTTCCTGCAATTCGCAGCGGACCCAGGATTTGGCCGCCATGCGTCCGTCGACACGGACGAAGAAGAGCCGGGTGCGGGTGTAGGCGGAATCCCGCCAGTACTGCAGGCGTGCCGCCGGGGGTATCGACCGGTCAAGGTTGCCCCAGGTCTGCAGGACGAGCTCATCACAGAGTTCCATGAATTCCAGGAACTCCGCTGCGTCCGGGTCAGCATCAGCGGCTTCAAGGCTTGCGGGCAGGGAGAGTTGCTCGATGAGGTACGACGGCGTAGTCACCGGGACAGCCTAACCGGCAAGCCCGGCGGCTCCAAGGGTACGGTGCGCCAATGATGTCAGGGCTCCAGTGACGTCAGGCGGTGATGCCGGGTGCGGAAACGGCGAAAGGCCGCCCCGCGGTTGCGGGACGGCCTTTCGCTGGAGCTGACGACGCCGGTGTTGCCGGTGTTGCCTTGGCTCCTCGGATCCGGTGAGGACTAGACCTCGGTCAGGACCTTGGTGACGTTGGGGTCAACCGAGATGCCCGGGCCAAACGTGGTGGCGACGGTGGCCTTCTGGATGTAGCGGCCCTTGGAAGCGGACGGCTTGAGGCGAAGAACCTCTTCCAGTGCTGCCGCGTAGTTCTCGGCCAGCTTCATGGCGTCGAAGGAAACCTTGCCGATGATGAAGTGCAGGTTCGAGTGCTTGTCGACGCGGAAGTCGATCTTGCCGCCCTTGATGTCGTTGACAGCCTTCGCGACGTCAGCGGTCACGGTGCCGGTCTTCGGGTTCGGCATCAGGTTACGCGGACCCAGGACCTTACCGAGGCGGCCAACCTTGCCCATGAGGTCAGGGGTGGCGACGGCGGCGTCGAAGTCGGTCCAGCCGCCGGCGATCTTTTCGATCAGGTCATCGGAACCAACGAAGTCGGCGCCGGCTGCGATTGCAGCCTCAGCCTTGTCGCCCGTTGCGAAGACGAGGACGCGGGCGGTCTTACCGGTGCCGTGGGGCAGGATAACGGTGCCGCGGACCATCTGGTCGGCCTTGCGAGGGTCAACGCCCAGGCGGAAAGCGACCTCAACGGTGGCGTCGAACTTGGACGGGTTGGTGTCCTTGGCGAGCGTCACTGCCTCGAACGGCGCGTAGAACTTCTCCGCGTCGATCTTGGCCGCGGCTGCCTCATATGCTTTGCTGCGCTTTGCCATGCTGCTTATTTCTCCTTGTGCAGTTGTGGTCTGCGGACCGCGCTGGGCCCTGCCACAGGCGGTATTCCGGCTGGTTCATCTTCCGGAATTCCGCTTTTCATTGTTTAGGTGGTGCCGGCTGGCCGGCGGTGCTGACCGTCGTCGTGCCCGGTTTCCCGAGCCCGGCGCATCAGCGGTGGGGAATTAACCCTCGACGGTGATACCCATGGAGCGGGCGGTACCGGCGATGATCTTCGCTGCGCCTTCGAGGCTGGTGGCGTTGAGGTCTTCCATCTTGGTGGTGGCGATCTCGTTGACCTGGGCCTGGGTCAGCTTGGCAACCTTGACGGTGTGCGGGGTAGCCGAACCCTTGGCGACGCCTGCAGCCTTCTTGATGAGCTCTGCAGCCGGCGGGGTCTTGGTGATGAACGTGAAGGAACGGTCTTCATAGACCGTGATCTCCACGGGGATAACGTTGCCGCGCTGGGCTTCCGTCGCAGCGTTGTACGCCTTGCAGAATTCCATGATGTTGACACCGTGCTGGCCAAGCGCAGGACCGATCGGCGGGGCCGGGTTAGCGGCACCTGCCTGGATCTGCAGCTTGATGAGGCCGGTGACCTTCTTCTTGGGAGCCAATGTAGGTCCTTCTCTCAAATACGTCCTGGGGCACAGGAGCGTGCCTCAGGTTGGTGGCCGCCATGGCAAGGCGGCCGGCCGCTCCGTGGCTGCTAAGCGGGCAGCCCGGGGCGAATTCTTAGGGAACAGCTAGATCTTGCTGACCTGGTTGAACGCCAGGGTGACGGGAGTCTCGCGCTCGAAGATGGACACCAGCACCACGAGGGTCTGGGAATCGATCTTGATCTCGGAGATCGTCGCCGGGAGGGTCTCGAACGGGCCTTCCTTGACGATGACGGACTCGCCAACCTCGAAGTCGACGTCGACCTGGGCGGCGGCGTGCTTGACCGGCTTGCCCTTCTCGGCCTGCTCTTCTTCGAAGACCGGGGCGAGCATGGAGAAGACCTCATCAAGGCGCAGCGGGACCGGGTTGTGGGCGTTGCCCACGAAGCCGGTGACGCCGGGGGTGTGGCGGACGGCGCCCCAGGAAGCGTCCGTCAGGTCCATGCGGACCAGGACGTAACCGGGGATGCGGACGCGGTTGATGACCTTGCGCTGAGCGTTCTTGATCTCAACGACTTCCTCCATCGGCACCTGGATTTCGAAGATGTAATCTTCCATGTCCAGGGTCTGGATGCGGGTCTCAAGGTTGGCCTTGACGCGGTTCTCGTAGCCTGCGTAGGAGTGGATGACGTACCAGTCACCTTCCTGGCGGCGCAGTTTGGCCTTGAACTCGTCGGCGGGGTCGACGTCGGCCTTGGCGGCCGCGGCGGCCAGCGCGTCGGCGTCCTCAGCGCCTTCGGCGTCTGCCTCTTCGGCGTCGGTATCCTCAGCATCGACGGCTTCGGCATCTGCTGCCTCGGCGTCTTCTTCTGTAGCTACTTCTTCCGTGGCTTCGGCCTCGTCAGTGACGTCGGAATCGGGCGCAGCAGACACAGCCTCGGACTCTTCCGCGGCTTCCACCGCGGCGCCCTGGCTCTTATCCAGCTCAGTCTCAGTTACCTCGAGCTCCTGCTCAGACACTTGGTCTCCTGCTTCCTCATTGCCTAACATGCCTATTTAAATGACTCAATTCCGCACACTCCGTGGAATCTCCGGTTTCCCGGGCATCCACGCAGTCTGCGGACCGGTCGCCTTAGCTGTCCGTGGGGCCGCTGCCGCCGAAGACCCAGCCGACCGCGGTCCCGAAGGCCAAGTCCAGCAGGGTGACGATCACCATCATGATGGTCACGAACACCAGCACGACGAGCGTGTAGTTGATCAGTTCTTTACGGGTCGGTGCGACGACCTTCTTCAGTTCGCCAATGACCTGGCGGATGAAGATCGCGATGCGAGCGAAGAAGCCGGGCTTGGCGGCATTCTTGGCGGGGCGGCCTTGGGAGCTGCTGGCAGCTGTTTCGGTCACCTGGTCCTCACTCATCCTCGCAATGATCGGATACCCGGCTCTGAACTGAACCATGGTTGCTGCGCTTGTTCCGGATGACCCGGAACAGCATGCGCAGGGCAGACAGGACTCGAACCTGCAACCTGCGGTTTTGGAGACCGCTGCGCTACCAATTGCGCCACTACCCTTCGGGGTGAAAATTCGCTCCGGCCGACGCGTTCCCCAGGCTTCCCTGAGGCGCAGACCATCATCGTGTTTTCAACACCGGAGAACCAGTCTACGCAACAACTGCGCCTACGTCGAACCGGCCCTCTTCCGGACCCCTGAGTGTCTTCGCAAACCAACTGACAGCCGTCAGTCATATTCGTGTTCAGGCACCCCGGGGGATCCGCTGAACAGCATAGAGTAGATTTCGTCGAATCCCATATCCAGCCTTCCAGCTGCAAGCGAAGAACGGACCCGCCCATGTCTGCTGCCCGCATTTCCCAGCGCATTTCCGCCATAGCCGAATCCGCCACTCTGGCCGTCGATGCCAAGGCGAAGGCGCTGAAGGCAGCCGGCCGGCCGGTCATCGGCTTCGGCGCCGGGGAACCCGATTTCCCGACGCCCGGCTACATTGTGCAGGCCGCCATCGAGGCCGCCAGCCAGCCGAAGTACCACCGGTACTCCCCCGCCGGCGGGCTGCCGGAGCTGAAGCAGGCCATCGCGGACAAGACCTTCCGGGATTCCGGCTACAAGGCCGAGGCATCCCAGGTGCTGGTGACCAACGGCGGCAAGCAGGCCGTCTACAACACCTTCGCCACCCTCCTTGATCCGGGCGACGAGGTCATTGTTCCCACCCCGTTCTGGACCACGTACCCCGAGGCCATCCGGCTGGGCGGCGGCGTGCCGGTGGAGGTCTTCGCGGGCCCGGAGCAGGGGTACCTGGTCACCGTTGACCAGCTGGAAGCGGCCCTCACGGACCGCACCAAGATCCTCCTCTTCGTCTCCCCCTCCAACCCCACCGGCGCCGTGTACTCGCCGGAGCAGGTCAAGGAGATCGGCCAGTGGGCCGCGTCCAAGGGCCTGTGGGTTGTCACCGACGAGATCTACGAGCACCTGACGTACGACGGCGTGCCGTTCACATCGATCGCCACGGCAGTTCCCGAGCTCGGCGACAAGGTGGTCATCCTCAACGGCGTCGCCAAGACCTATGCCATGACCGGCTGGCGCGTGGGCTGGATGATCGGGCCGGCGGACGTCATCAAGGCGGCCACCAACCTGCAGTCCCACGCGACGTCGAACGTCTCCAACATCCCCCAGGTCGCCGCCCTCGCGGCCGTGTCCGGGCCGTTGACCGCCGTCGACGAGATGAAGGTGGCATTCGACCGCCGCCGCAAGGCAATCGTCGCGGGCCTGAACGCCATTGACGGCGTTGACTGCCCGACGCCGAAGGGCGCGTTCTACGTGTACGCGGACGTCCGCGCGCTGCTGGGCAAGGAGTTCCCGTCCGCGAACGGTCCGGTGCGGCCGGCCACCTCTGCCGAACTCGCGGCGCTGATCCTGGACGAGGTGGAGGTTGCTGTGGTTCCCGGCGAGGCGTTCGGCCCGTCCGGCTACCTTCGGCTGTCCTATGCTCTCGGCGACGACGACCTGGCCACGGGCGTCGCCCGCCTGCAGGACTTCCTCGGCAAAGCGAAGTAGGCAGTCCCAACCCCGATGCGCTATCACTTAGGGGCCTTATTGCCGCGGCAAAGGGACCCTAAGTGATAGCGCATCATTTGGTTTAAAGCAGGCGGCGCTCGGCGGCCCAGCGGGTCAGCTCGTGGCGGCTGGAGAGCTGGAGCTTGCGCAGCACGGCCGAGACGTGGGTTTCGACGGTCTTGATCGAGATGAACAGTTCTTTGGCCACTTCCTTGTAGCTGTAGCCGCGGGCGATCAGGCGCATCACTTCGAGCTCCCGCGCCGAGAGCTTGTCCAGCTCGTCGTCGGCGATGTCCGCGGGGGCCGTGCCGAACGCGTCCAGGACGAAGCCCGCCAGCCGGGGCGAGAAGACGGCGTCGCCGCCGGCCACCCGGCGGACGGCGCCGCTGATCTCCGCACCGGAAATTGTCTTGGTCACGTAGCCACGCGCGCCGGCCCGGATCACGGACACAACGTCTTCGGCCGCGTCGGAGACGCTCAGCGCCAGGAACCGTGTGGTGCCCAGCAGCGGTGCCGAGCCGGCCAGGACCTCGCGCCCGCCGCCACCGCGGCCGCCGGGCAGGTGGACATCAAGCAGCACGACGTCGGGGCGCTGGGCTGCGATGACGGCGACTGCCTCCTCCACGGTTCCGGCCTCCCCCGCAACGACGATGTCCGGGTCCAGGTCCGCCTTCAACCCGGAGCGGAAGATGGCGTGGTCGTCCACGATCACCACCCGAACTGGTCCCGGGCTTCCTGGCGGTTGGCTTCCTGGTGCTGGGTTTCCTGTTGCTGGGCTGGTCACTGCTTGGCCTCTCCGTTGGCGTTGTTGGCGGCAGCCGCGGCAGTTCCGGCAGATGGGGTGGCGGGCAGCCGGAGCCGTACTTCGGTGCCGTCCGGGCTGCTGATGATGGCGGCGGTGCCGCCATGGCGGTTCATCCGGCCGATGATCGATTCCCGGACGCCGAGCCGGTCCGGGGGAACCGCATCCGGGTCGAAGCCCGGTCCCCGGTCCTTGACGAAAACTTCTGCGGCGGCGTCGGTGACTTCAAGGTAGACGGACACGGGACCGCCGCCGTGCCGCGCGGCGTTCAGCATGGCCTCGCGGGCTGCCTGGACGAAGGCCTCGTGGCGCTGGGTCATGACGCAGTCGCCCACGCTGACCACTTCGACCGCGTGGCCCAGGGCGTCCTCGGCCTCCGCGGCGGCGGACGTGATGGCTTCGGACAGCTGGCCGGATTCCTTGTCGGCGTCCCGGTACAGCCAGCCGCGCAGTTCGCGCTCCTGCGCCCGGGCCAGCCGGATGACGTCGTGCTCGTTGCCGGCCCGGCGCTGGATCAGGGCAAGGGTCTGCAGCACGGAGTCATGGAGGTGGGCGGCGATCTCGGCGCGCTCGGTGGCGCGCACCCGTCCGGCCCGCTCAGTTTCCAGGTCGCGCCAGAACTTCAGCCCCCAGGGCAGCAGCACCAGGGCCACGCCGCCGAGCACGGCCACCGAGGCCAGGAGGGCCAGCCAGGTCTGTTCCCAGGACCCCGAGCCGGACACCATCACCAGGACGCCGGCCACCACGAGGGCGAGCCCGGCCGCGAGGCGCGCCCAGCCGCCGGCCTGGTCCGCTTTGGTCTTGTCCACCAGCCCCGCCCGGCGGGTCTCATCCAGTTGCATCCAGGCGATCGCGGCACCGCCCAGGATCGCCGCAACCGGGATCAGGGTGCCGAGTGGCACGTCGACGCCGAGGAGCCGGGCGATCAGTATCCCGGCGGCCAGCAACAGGCCTGCGCCCAGCAGAATCTCCTTGCCGTAGGGCATGCCCGGCACCTTGGACCACCAGGACCCCGGCGCTCGGGCCACGGGCATGCCGGACGTCCCGGGGCCGGCTGGAACTCCGGGACCTCCCAGCCCTCCAGGGGCTGCCGGGGCACCGGCAACCGCGAGGGCGTCCGGGGAGCTTACTGCCGGGGCAATGGGCGACGCCGGCCGGCGGGCGTTGCGGCGGGCGCTTTCATCCGCCGTGGGAACCATGATCCAGAGCCAGGCGTAGAAGGCCACCCCGGCGCCGCCCGCGAGCGCAGCCACCGCCATGCCGATCCTGACCATGCGCACCGGCCAGCCCAGGTGGTTGGCGAGGCCCGCGCAAACGCCGGCAATCACGCGATCGCTGCTGCGGACCAGCGGCGGGCGGACGGGCGCGGTTGTCATGCATCAATCCAAGCACGGATCGGGGTTCCCCGGACGCGTTTAGGGGCCCAACCGGGGGCCACTCAGGGACCGTTCAGGGTGTTCCCCAGTAGAGCCCGGCGCCGGGAACGGGAAGGATCGAAGTATGAACCCGCACACTCCGCACCCCGATGAAGGGCCGGCCTCCGCAGACCGGCCAACCACGGAGGGACCCTCCCCAGAACGTCCGGACGCAGAAGCTCCGGACACGGAACGTCCGGCCGCAGGCCAGCCGGCCGACCCTCCGGCAGGCTCCGGGCCAGTCGGCTCGCCTCCGACGGAACCCGAGCCTATAGAGCCCCCGCCGCTTTACCCGCCCGGCGGTCTGAATGGACCGTTCCCCGGCCGAGAAACCCAGAATTTCTTCGACTGGATCCGCAGCCAAGGCATCTACCGCGGACGCGACCGCTGGATCGGCGGCGTGGCCAGCGGCATAGCCCACCGCCTCGGCGTCGATCCCCTGATTATCCGCGGCGTCCTGATCGTCCTGACCGTTTTCGCCGGAATCGGCCTTCTCGCCTACGGTCTGGCCTGGGCGCTGCTGCCCGAACCCGACGGCCGCATTCACGTCCAGGAGGCCGCCGCAGGGCGGTGGACGGCCGGCATGACCGGTGCCCTCATCACCTCGGTTATCGGCTTCCCCAGCCTGGGCAGCGGCGTCTGGGGCTGGGACCGCTTCGGCTTCGGCGCCTTCGTCTGGACCGTCTTCTGGGTGGGCGGCGCCATCTACCTCGTCTACTACCTGACCCAGCGCAATAAGATCCGGAACGGAGTCACTCCCATGCCATCGCATTACGAGGCCAGCAGCCCCGCCGGCACCGCGACTTTTGCGGCTAGCTCCCGCGCCGGCGCCGGGCAGCAGTCCGCGGGCGGCTTCCCCATTGGAGGGTTCGCCCAGGGCGGCGGCCCGGCCTATGACCACCCTGTCGGCGGCTCCGGCGGCTCCGGCGCCGGCCCGGACTGGGGTCCGCCCCCGCCGTCGGGCCCCATCCCGCCCGGTCCCGTTCCTCCCGGCGGCTATGGCCCGGGATCCGGGGCCACCCCGCCCCCGCCCGCCGCACCCCGCAGCCCTGGCCCCGGCACGCCGGCCGTCGCCATTACCGTCGGCTCCGCCCTCCTGGTGGGCGGCGGCATCAAGGCCCTCGACGCCGCCAACGTGATTGATCTCGGTGACGCCGGCAATGCCCTGGTCTGGGCCATCGGCGCGGCCATCCTGGGTCTCGGGATCCTGGTCGCAGGGTTGCGGGGCCGGACCTCCGGAATTCTGGGGTTCTTCGCGGTGGTGGCCCTGCTGATCGGCGCAATCTTCAGCGTGGTCCCGCACGGGGACCGGTTCCGTTTCCAGAACGCCGACTGGACGCCGTCGAGCATTGAACAGGCCAGCGGCGGCTTCGAGATCACCGGCGGCGCCGGAACCGTGGACCTGACCAAGCTGGCGCTGAATCCGCCCCTGGGCTCCGACGTCGTTGTTCCGATCGACGCGACGGCCAGCAACCTCACGGTCGTCATCCCCACCACCGTCCCCGTGCAGGTCCAGGCGGACATGACCATGGGCAACCTCCACGACGGCAACTCGGACCGCGGCGGCATGACGAAGCAGCAAACCGACTACAACACCTCGCAGCCGGGCGCCCGGATGGTCCTGAAGATCTCCGGCACCGTCAGCAACGTGACCATCAAGGAAGGCAACTGACATGAGCAGCTATGACGGCTCGCGGCCGGACGCCGCCGGGCAGGACCGGGAGGCGGGCTCCCCCGCCCGGGTGGGCACCGTGGTCTGGGGACTGACAGTGGTGGCGCTGGCCGCGCTGATCATCATTTCCCGGCTGGGCATCGTGGCCCTCAACGGCACCTATGTCCTTATCGGCCTGATGATCGGAGCCGGGGCCGCCCTGATCGTGGGCGGGCTGGTCTCGGCACGCAGGCGTGACAATAAGCCAACGACAGGGAAGTCTTGAACCATGGATAAATTCTTCGACACCATCCGGGGCTTCGGCCTGAAACGTGGTCCGCAGCGCTGGCTTGGCGGCGTCTGCGGCGGCATTGCCGCCAAACTAAATGTCGATGTGGCCTATGTCCGGATCGCTTACCTTCTCCTGAGCCTGCTTCCCGGGCCGGCGTTCGTGGTCTACATCGTGGCGTGGCTGCTCCTTCCGGACCAGCGCAACGCAATCATCCTCGAAAACTTCCTTTCGAAGCGCTCCTCCCGGCCCTGACGTCGATCACAGGGCGCGATCACGGGCCGTCCCGGCCCCGCGGCCTTCGGCGCCCGGTAGCTGCGCCGCACCACGAAACGGTGCCCCTGCCTTGAAGGCGGGGGCACCCTTTTGTAACCGTTTGTGTCCTGCCCCACACCCGCCACTAGACTCTAGGTGAGCTCAGCGTGGCGCTCTGCCTGTATCCCTTCAAACCAGGATTTGAGCCAGACATGAAAATTGGAATCCTCACCAGCGGCGGAGACTGCCCCGGCCTGAACGCCGTCATCCGTGGCGCCGTCCTCAAGGGAATCGCGGTCCACGGCCAGCAGTTCGTAGGGTTCAAGGATGGCTGGCGCGGCGTTGTTGAAGGCGACATCGTGGAGATTCCCCGCACCATGGTCCGCGGCATCGCCAAGCAGGGCGGCACCATCCTCGGCACGTCCCGCACCAACCCGTTTGAGAACGGCGGCGGACCTGAGGTCATCAAAGCCAACATGGACCGCCTCGGGATCGACGCCATCATCGCCATCGGCGGCGAAGGCACCCTGGCCGCCGCAAAGCGGCTCACCGACGCCGGCCTCAAGATCGTGGGCGTGCCCAAGACGGTCGACAACGATCTCGACGCCACGGACTACACCTTCGGCTTCGACACCGCCGTGGAAATCGCCACCGAGGCAATCGACCGGCTGCGCACCACCGGAGAGTCCCACCACCGTTGCATGATTGCCGAAGTCATGGGACGGCACGTGGGCTGGATCGCCTTGCACGCCGGCATGGCCTCCGGCGCCCACGCCATCCTGATCCCGGAGCAGAAGGCCTCCATGGAACAGATCGCCGAGTGGGTCATCTCGGCCCACGACCGTGGCCGCGCCCCGCTGCTTGTGGTCGCCGAGGGGTTCGTGCCCGAAGGCCAGGAGTCCCCGCACTCCGAACGCGGCCTCGACACCTTTGGCCGCCCCCGCCTCGGCGGCATCGCCGAAATGCTGGCGCCAGAGCTCGAGGCACGCACCGGCATCGAGACCCGAGCGACGGTCCTTGGCCACATCCAGCGCGGCGGCGTCCCGACGGCATTCGACCGCGTCCTGGCCACCCGCCTGGGCATGGCGGCCATCGACTCGGTGGTGGAAAAGCGCTGGGGCACGATGGTGTCGTTGCACGGCACGGATATTGTGCACGTCGGTTTCGACGCCGCGCTCGGCAACCTCAAGTCCGTACCGCAGAGCCGCTATGACGAGGCCGCTGTACTCTTCGGCTAAGCGCCCTCTTCAACTAAGCGGCCCGCCAGCCCGCAACCCCGGCCCGCAGTCCCGGCCCGGATCGGGTGGAGTGCCCGATCCGGCCGGTAGCGCGGCCCGCGGTGGGTAGGGTTGATTCATGACTCTTGAGCCCGGTTCCGCTGAAATTGTCCAGCTTGCATGGGCGCGTCGCTTGGGGTTCGACGACGGCGCGTTCGCGGCTGCCGCCGGCGTACGGCTCACCCGGGCGGACGAAAGCGCCCGGGCGGTGCAGTTCGTCCGCCTCTTCGGCAACTCCGCCCTGGTGGGCCCGCAATGGGCGCTGGACGCCGCCGTCGGTCTCGCCGACGAGGAACTTGCCCAGCACGTGACCCTGCTGACCATCACCCGCGGGCACGGCGGCCACGGGCTGGGCGCCGCCGCGCTCTTCTTCGCCGACGACCTTCCCTTCCAGCAGCCTTCCGAGGAACTGACCGTCTCGCACGGGAACCCGGAAGCAATCGAACTGGAGACGTTCTGCCCGCCCGATGACGTCAACGAAGTGGGCCTCGCCGAGCTCGAACACCGCTTCACTGTCCTGCATCTGGAAGACGGGCGCCGGACGCCCGTGGCCTGCGGGGCCTATGCCGAATGGGAAGGGCTGCTGGCCCATCTGGGCGTGCTGGTTGCGCCCGAATGGCGCCGCCGCGGCCTGGGCAAGCTGGCCGCCTCGATAGCCGCCCACGAAGCCCTGGCCTCCGGACTGACGCTGCAGTGGCGTTCCGAGGTCAGCAACAAGGGTTCGCTGGCGCTGGCCCGCAGCCTGGGCTTCTCCGCCGGCGGCATCCAGACCAGCGTGCTGCTGGGCTGATCCGGATGCCCGCCCGGCTAGCTAGCCGCGTTCCGCGGCGGCCTTTTCCGTGTCCGCGCCGGCAGTCGCGCCGGCGCCGGCACCTGAATCTGCATCTGACTCCTTGCCGGCAGTTGCGGCAGGTCCCGGCTCGCCCCAGCCTTGAACCGGCTTGGGCTTGGCAAAGAAGAGCGCCACGGCAGCACCGAGCAGGATCACCGCCGCCGGCAGCAGGATGGACTGGCCCATCGCCGTCGAGAACCCCTCCTGGAGCGCCTCGGGCAAGGCGGCGCCGAAGCCCATCGGGCTGGCATCTGCGCCCGCTCCGGGCCGGGCGGGGAGCTCCGCCGCCAGCCGCGCCTGGATCAGGACGGCGATGGCGGCGCTGCCGAGCACGGCGCCGATCTGGCGGGTGGTGTTGTAGACGCCCGAACCGGCTCCGGCCTGCCGCGGCGGGAGGTTGCGGGTGACGGTGGAGCTCAAGGGCGCCCAAATGCCCGCATTGGCGAAGCCCAGCACTGCACTCGGCAGCAGGAACAGCAAGATGGGCGTGTCCGGGTGCATGAGCAGGGCATTCCAGAACAGCGCCACGGACATCAGGACCAGGCCGGTCGCAGTGATGAATTTCGGGTTGACCTTGTCGATGATCCGGCCGACGACGGGCGCGAGGCCGCCCGAGATCAGCGCCATCGGCACCATCATGAGCGCCGACTGGGTTGGCGTCAGGCCGCGGACGATCTGGTAGTAGAAGATCAGCGGCAGGCTGAAGGCCGTGACGGTGAAGCCCACGGTGGTGATCGCAACGTTTGCGAGCGAGAAGTTGCGGTCCTTGAAAAGGGACAGGGGCAGCAGCGGTTCGCCCTTGTTGAACCGCTGCCACAGGACAAAGACCACCAGCACGGCGATGCCGCTGATGATCAGGCCCCAGACGGTGATGGGGCCGGCGATGGTGCCCCAGTCGTACGTCTCGCCCTCCTGGATGCCGAAGACCAGGAGGAACAGGCCGAGGGCGCTGAGCAGCACGCCGGGAATGTCGAACTTGTGCGGGTGGGTGGTCAGCGAAGGGACAAAACGCTGGGCGAGGATGAAGCCGGCAATCCCGACCGGGACGTTGATGAAGAAGATCCATTCCCAGCCGAGACCGTCCACCAGCACGCCGCCGAGGATCGGGCCGACCAGGGTGGCGACGCCGGCGGTGGCGCCCCAGATGCCCATGGCCGCGCCGCGGCGGTCCGGGGGGAAGATTCGGGTAATGACGGCCATGGTCTGCGGCGTCATCATGGCAGCGCCGAGGCCCTGGACCACGCGGGCGCCAATGAGGGTCTGGACGTCGCCGGAGAGGCCGCACCAGAGCGATGCCATGGTGAAGACGACGAGCCCGGAGAGGTAGAGCTTCTTCGGTCCGAAACGGTCGCCGAGCCGGCCCGTGATGAGCAGCGGCACGGCATACGCGAGCAGGTAGGCGCTGGTCACCCAGATCACCGAGTTGATGTCAGTGTTGAGGCCCTCCATGATGCTCGGATTGGCCACCGAGACGATGGTGGTGTCGATCAGGATCATGAAGAAGCCGATCACCAGGGACCAGAGTGCCGGCCATGGCCGGGCTACGTTTTCCATGGGGTTCCTTAGGGGCTGGTGTGGACGTTGGACGGGCTAAGTGGTGGGGCGGCCGGGTCCGGACGGGGGGTGCCGCAGGGGTTCACCACGGCAGTTCGCCGGAGCGGAGCTGGCCCTGAAGGCTGCGGATCCAGGCGATTTCGGCCTGCAGCGTGCACTGCTGGAACTGGACATCGATCCAGTACTTGCGCTCCACGCCTTTCTTCTTCAGCAGTTCCTCGCCCGAGACCAGGAAGTCGAGCTGCTCCTGCAGCGCCTGGAGCCGCCCGTCGAGGAGTTCGACGACGACGCCGGCGGGCAGGTTGTAGGCCTCGGAGATGGCCAGCGGGAAGGAGGGGTATTCGTTGACGGGGGTGGCCAGCATGTCCTGCAGCCACTTCGTGAACGCTGCACGGCCGGCCGTCGAGATCGTGTACGTGGTGCGCTCCGGACGGTTGCCTCCCCGGTCCGTTCCCGTCGCTGCGACGAGACCCTGCTCCTCGAGCCGACCGACGGCGTGATACAGCGTTCCCGGCCGGACCTTGACCAGCCGGTCCTCGTGCCGCGCGATCAGCAGTTGGTACATCTCGTAGGGATGCATCGGTTCTTCCACGAGCAGGGAGAGCGCGGCGATACCCAGCGGTGTCAGTGCGGTGGCCCGGGCCATGGTGCGTCCTCTTCGGTCTAAGACACAGTCCTTTTCCTAAAAAGCTGTCGTCTTCGGTCTAAATTGCGAATACTCCACTGACGATTATTCCACGTGGAGTATTTGGGAGCAATCTTCCCCGCATCTGCCCGGCCGGTGCCCGCCCGGGGTGGCCGGCCGGGTTTTGTCCGGGTCTAGTCAGCCGCGAGGAGGGCCAGGATCTCCGTGCGGGCGAACATCTGCGCGGCGGCCCGCGCGGTGGGCGTGCCGGCGTCGGGGTCGGCCCCGGCGTCCAACAGCTCCCGGGCGACATCCGTGTAGCCCTTGAAGACAGCACCGGCCAGCGGCGTCTGGCCGCGGTCGTTTGGCGCGTTGGCGTCGCCGCCGTGGTCCAGGATCAGCCGGACGGTGCCGGCGTGACCGTGGTAGGCCGCCAACATGAGGAGTGAGTCGCCGGAGGCAGTGGTCAGCGTGGCCGGGGCGCCGGAGGCCAGATAACTGCCCAGCAGCGCGGAGTTGCCCTCACGGGCCGCGTCGAAGAGCGTGTGGGCCAGCGCCAGCGTCTCGTCGTCGGCCGCCGCGCCAACACCGTCCGGCTGGGACGCGTCCAGCGGGGAGTCGCCGCTCATCGGGTGCCCCGCAGGAAGCCGGTCTGGCGGCCCACCACCTGGCCGGCGTCGGGTGCCACGATGACTTCCTGGGCCGCGGCGTAGGGCTCGTCGCCGTCCACCACGGTCAGGACATCGGCCGGGGCGACGGAGCGCTTGATCACGGCCAGGGCCACGGGGCCCATTTCGTAGTGCTGCGCCACGGAAGTCACGACGCCCACCTTGCGGTCGCCGGCACGCACCTCGCTGCCGGCCGCGGGCAGGGTGTGCTGGGAGCCGTCGAGCTGGAGGAACACGAGCCGCCGCGGCGGGTGGCCCAGGTTGTGGACGCGGGCGATGGTCTCCTGGCCCTTGTAGCAGCCCTTGGCCAGGTGCACGGCGGTGCGGAGGAGGTCGAGCTCGTGCGGAATGGTCTTGTCGTCCGTTTCCGCGCCCCACCGGGGCCGCCACGCCGCAATCCGCAGCGCTTCTGAAGCCAGGGTGCCGGCGAGGGCACGCTCGCCCACCGTCTCAACCAGCTCAGCCGCGGGGACCAGGTACTCGAACCACGGCCGTTCCAGTCCGGGGTGGGCGTCCTCGCCCACCACCGCGTAGGAGTAGCCGCCGGCACCGACATGCGGCCACGGGTCTTCCCAGACCTGCAGCGCAGACCATTCCGGGACGCGGTGGGTGGAACCGAGCACGGCCCAGTCCGCGGAGACATCGGCGATCTCCACCCGGAGCATGAACTTCATCTTGTTCAGCCATTCGGCGAGCGGACCGGCCTCGGCACCCTCGACGATCAGCCAGGTGGTTGCGCCGTCGTCCACCACCCGGGCGTCGAACTCGATCCGGCCCTGCACGCTCAGCAACAGCAGTTCGGTGGACTGGCCGGGGGCCAGGGAAGTGAGCTGCTGGGAGGACAGGGTGTTGAGCCAGCTGAGGCGGTCCGGCCCGCTGACCGTGACCACGCCGCGGTTTGAGAGATCGACGACGGCGGTGCCGGCAGCCAGCGCCCGCTGCTCCCGGAGCGGCTCGCCGTAGTGGGCGGCGACGCCGGCGTCGGGACCGCTGGCCTCAACCGCGGCCGGGCGCGACAACAGGGGGCTTTTGATAGTCATATTGAAAGGAACGTCCTTAGCTCTGCGCGTATTCCGGCCACGGCATGGAGTGTCGGGACCGACCGGGGTCTTTCGGGCTGTGCGGCCGGCACTAGCGGTATTCCGGATTTTCAAAGTCGAAACGGGTGCCGGCTTTCCAGGCGTCGGGCAGGTTTCCGTAGGCGGGAATGCCGCCGGCGTCCTTGAGCGTCCGTGCCAGGTGCAGCATGTTCCAGGTCATGAAGGTGGTGTTGCGGTTGGTGAAATCGCTCTCCGGACCGCCGGAACCCTCGTCGAGATAGCTCGGTCCCGGACCGACGGGGCCGATCCACCCGGCGTCGGCCTGCGGTGGGATGGTGAAGCCGATGTGCTGGAGGCTGTACAGGACGTTCATGGCGCAATGCTTGATCCCGTCCTCATTGCCGGTAATGAGGCACCCGCCCACCTTCGGATAAAAGGCCCACTGGCCCTTCGCGTTCAGCTGCCCGGAGTGGGCGTACAGGCGCTCGATGAGTTTCTTGGTCTGCGAAGAGTTGTCCCCCAGCCAGATGGGCCCGGCGACGACCACGATGTCCGCTTCCCGGACGGCCGGGTAGAGTTCCGGCCATTCATCGGTGGCCCAGCCGTGTTCGCGCATGTCGGGGTAGACGCCGCTGGCGATGTCGTGGTCCACGGTGCGGATCACGCGGGTGGTGACGCCCTGCTTTTCCATGATCCGGCGGCTGACCTCGATCAGGCCCTGAGTGTTGGACACGTCAGGGGACTTCTTGAGGGTTCCGTTGAAGTACACGGCCTTGAGGTCGGCGTAGCTGGTGTTACCGGCGTCGCTGTTCCGGGCTGCGCTGGTGACTGTGCTGGTGCCTTCGTCGCTCACGGCGTTTCTCCTGGGTCGATGCTGACAACGGAAAAATCAGTGAGACCGCGTCTCTAGCTCACTTTGGCGAGGATGGCCGAGGCGTGGGCTTCCAGACCGCCGCCGGACGCCGAATTCTTGCCGGTGGCCACGTCCCAGCGCCACAGCAGGTTCCCTTCCACCAGCCCGAAGATCCGGGTGGCCGCCGTGTACTCCTTGGAGTGGCTGCCCCGCATCACCATGTCGGTGCTGAGCTGGATCTGGGGTCCCTTGATCTGACCGTAGTACAGCTCTGAGATCCCGCCGGGGTGGGCAATGGAGACCGAGATGTCGAAGCCGCCATCGCTGTTGCGCAGGGCCTCGACCTCGTCGGCGCTCCTGAGCACCGGGACGATGTCCGCCGGGATCAGGCCGGGGCCGCCGTCCTCCTCGCGCTGCTTGCGCTCGAGCGCCCAGAAGCCGGTCTCGACCGTCAGGGGACGCAGCTTGGTGCCCTCGTCGTCGGTCAGCCAGCTCTCGGCGCGGTACTGCAGGTACGGCAGGCCGTTGTGCGTAAACGACACGTGCTGCAGGAAGTGCTCGGAGTCCTCGTCACCGGCTCCCAGCCGGCCGCGGCCCTCCCACTCACCAATGAGCCAGGACAGCGGAACGATTTCGGGGGTCAGATCAGTAGGGATTTCAATCGGCACAGCATCTACCTCTGGAAGCTACGGGGTCTGGAACGTGTTACTTCTGGCCTTTGAAGAGGCGGTACACGACAAAGCCGGCAAACCACGCCATGGAGAGGCTGGCCACGCCAAGCAGGACAAGGAAAAAGATCTCATATGCAAGTACGGACATGATGCCATCCTAACCCTTAGTAGATGAGTAGTTTGTCTATGAAGTAGGCCAGGGAACCGACCGCCGAGACCGGCCCCAGCCCCATGCCCACGGCCGCCAAAACGTTCAGGCTCTCACCGCTGAGGATGACGAGGCGCCGGAAACTCACCAACACCGCCCCCACTACGACCCCGGCGAGGGCGGCCGGCAGCACGGCAATGTCGGAAAACACCAGGCCGGCCAGCGGCCCGGCGAGCCCCGCGCCCACGATGCCCAGCGGCGCCACGATCCGGTCAGGCCAGCGGATCAGCCCCGCCAGCAGGGCGATGGCCGCGCTGACGGCGGCCACGAGGATCATTTCGCGCACCCCGTTGAAGCGCGAGCTGGCAATCCAGCCGGCGCCCAGGCAGGACAGCAGCACACCCGAGCACGAGCCCAGGGTGGATTCGAGCCGCTGAGCCTGCCCGGTACCCCGGATCAATTGCATGACGAAGATGGCCATCACCCCGACCGCCATGAACGACGGCGTCCAGTCCAGGAAGCCGGGAGCCGGGAGATAGGTCGCCGCCACCGCCGACCCCACACCGGGCAGGCCAATCAGGGCCGCGAGGGTCTTCTTCGCGGGGATGCCAAGAAAGTAGGGCCAGCCGACACCAATGCCGGCGGCGGAGAGGACCGCGACGGCCAGGAGGACCCCAGGCGAGGCGTAGGCGCCGGCAACTATGGCCGCGAGGCCGGCCAGGCCGATGATCCCGACGCTCCACGGCTTCACTGTCTACTCGCCATCGGCAGACCCACCATGGTTCGTACCTTCGCTCACTGCGGACCCCACTTCGGCTCGGCTCAATTTCAACGGGCCGCGGGCCCTGACGGTTCAATCCTGCCTTATGTGAACGATATGTGTCGCAAAAGCAGTGACCGGAGGTGACGGGACCATGGCCGGAATGCGGCCTTTAGGTATACTCGGGATCAGCAACAAGACGCCCAACGATGCGCGGACACCCCTTGGAGGAACAATGTCGCACATCCTGCTATTGACGAACAGCACCGGAACATCAGTGGACGTCCTGCCTGCTCTGGAACTGCTGAACCACCGGGTGCATATCCTGCCGGCCGAACCCACCGCCCTGCTTGAGACCGACCCCTGCGACATCGTCCTGCTCGATGCCCGCAAGGACCTGGTCGGCGCACGCTCCCTCACCCAACTGCTCAAGGCCACAGGCCTCAGCGCCCCCTTAATGCTGATCCTCACCGAGGGCGGCATGGCCGCCGTCTCCTCAGCGTGGGCCGTGGACGACATCCTCCTGGAATCCGCGGGCCCGGCCGAAGTCGAGGCCAGGATCCGCCTCGGCGTTGCGCGCGCCGTGCCGGACAAGGAGGACGTGCCGACCGAAATCCGGGCCGCCGGCGTCGTCATTGACGAGGCAAGCTACACCGCACGGGTCAACGGCGCCGCGCTCAACCTGACCTTCAAGGAATTTGAACTGCTGAAGTACCTGGCCCAGCACCCCGGCCGGGTGTTCACCCGCCAGCAACTGCTGACCGAAGTCTGGGGCTACGACTACTACGGCGGCACCCGCACCGTGGACGTCCATGTCCGGCGGCTGCGCGCCAAACTCGGCGCCGACCACGAGAACCTGATCAGCACCGTCCGCAACGTCGGCTACCGCCTGACCCTGGTCCGCCAGCCCGAGGACGAACTCACCGAGGCCTGAGCACACCACGGCCGCCCGAACCCGGAAACACTGCAAGAAGCACTGCAACCGGAGGCACTGAACGCAGAAGGCCCCGGACTCTGGAATCCAGAGTCCGGGGCCTTCGTGGTGCACCGAGCCATCGGCACACAAAATTCTCAGTGGAGGACATACGGGTCGAACGTATCGAGGCCACCCCAGTGGTGGATCCCCCTCACATCTGGCGTAACGCCGGACGAGATAACGACTATACACAGCCGTTCGGATTTCAACAAAATCGGCCGCTGCCGGCCAGACACCCGAAAGCCTTGCCCCAACCCGATAGCCTTGCACCATGAGCCCTGCGCACCCGGAAAACTGGCCCGTGCTTGCTGTCAAAGGAACCGTGGACAGCAAGCTGCTGCGGGACCTCGCCGCGCTTGTCGCCGCGGCGGAGGAGTCCGACGGCAATCCGCCGCTGTCCGAACAGACCCTTGTCACGCTCCGCGCCGCCGACGCGGGTCAGCATTCGGTCTTGACCTTGGCCCTCTACGCCCCGGACGACAAGTTGGATCCTGCGACGGCGCAGGACCTCGCCGGCGTGGCCGTCGTCATCGAGGAGCCCGACGGCACCGGGGTCCTCGAAATCTCCGTCCATCCCAGCTACCGCAACCAGGGCGTGGGCGACCGCCTGGTCCGCGAACTGAAAAGCACCCGCGGCTTCGCGGGCCTGAAGGCCTGGTCCCACGGAAACCATGAGGCCGCAGCGGACCTCGCGGCCCGCTACGGCTACGGCGCCGTCCGCGAGCTGTGGAAAATGCGGCTGATGACGGCAGCGGCGGCCCTGCCGGAGGTCCGACTCCCGGAGGGCGTACAGCTGCGCACCTTCGTGCCCGGCAGGGACGAGGACGCCTGGCTGGCCGCAAACAAGGCCGCCTTCGCCCACCACCGGGAACAGGGCAACATGACGCGCGCCGACCTGGACGCCCGGATGGCCGAACCCTGGTTTGATCCCGCAGGCTTCCTGCTGGCCGTGGACGCGGCGGACCGGCTCCTGGGGTTCCACTGGACCAAGGTCCACCCCCGGCACGGCGATCACCCCGCAATCGGGGAGGTCTATGTGGTGGGCGTGACCCCGGACGCCCAGGGCTCCGGACTGGGCAAGGCCCTCACCGTCGCCGGCATCAGGCATCTGCAGGACCTCGGGCTCCGCGCGGTCATGCTGTACGTCGATGCCGACAACGCGCCCGCCGTCGCCCTCTACCGCCGGCTCGGATTCACGCGCTGGGATGTCGACGTCATGTACGCGCCGCTGCCGCACCAGCAAGCACCGGCCGTCACCCCCGCGCCGGACGGCGTTAGTCAAGTCGGCGGATGACCGCCCCGACAGGACGCAATCTGAGGCCATCTGGCCGTGATTGCTTGTAAGGTTGAAGCTACATCGCGCCAGCATTGAGGAGACCCTATGCCACGGGATACTGCCCGGACATCCACGTCTGAACCAGCAACGCCGGAAAAGCGGGCGCGTCCGGTACGTGCGCGCTTT
>JBKPBZ010000150.1:0-4623 GCA_046727115.1 Actinomycetota bacterium
GGCACATACCAAAACTTAGCGTCGGCCAGTTCTTCCCCTTGATCGGGTGGGCGCACCTTTGATCCACTGGAGTAACTAACGTGAGCAAGCGGACTTTTCAGCCGAATAACCGCCGTCGAGCCAAGAAGCACGGCTTCCGCCTTCGTATGCGTACCCGTGCCGGCCGTGCCATCCTGGCAGCCCGTCGTGGCAAGGGCCGCACCGAACTGTCGGCCTAAATAACTGACTCGTCGGTCCATATCCCTGTGCGAGTTGAACGGTGCTAGCCACCAGGAACCGTCTGCGGACATCAACCGATTTTTCAACAACTGTACGTTCCGGTGTCCGCAATGGACGCCGGAACGTAGTGTTATATGCGGCAGCTCTCGCTGCCGATGAACCAAGCCGGATCGGATTCATCGTTTCCAAGAGTGTCGGGAACGCTGTTGTCAGGAACCTCGTTAAGAGGAGACTGAGAGAAGCCGGTGCATTGTCGTTGCAGAAATACGGCAGCGGGTTCGCCATCGTGGTCCGGGCACTGCCCGCCGCGGCGGGGGCCAGCTGGGACCAGCTGCTCGCCGACTATGACGCCGCTTTGGAGACGACCATGAAACGGCTCGGCAACCGCCTTCCCGAGGCTGCTTCACCAGGTTCTTACGAGACAACACAGGAAGGGACCCCGCGTGCGTAACTCAACTGCCGCCGTCGTCCCTCCTGCGAAATCCGCAGCAGCATGGCTGGGCCGGGCAGTCTGGAACTTGCCCCGCAATGTCCTCATTCTGTCGCTCCTGGCGTACCGCAAGGTGATCTCACCGCTGTACGGCCAGGTTTGCCGTTTCTTCCCCAGCTGCTCTGCCTACGCCCTCGAGGCGATCACCGTGCACGGCGCGGTGAAAGGAAGCTGGCTGGCAGCGAAGCGTCTATTGCGCTGCCATCCCTGGAATGCCGGTGGTGTGGACCATGTCCCCGCCGGCAAATGCGAGTGGCCCGCAGACCGCACCCCCACAATTGTTGTGCTGAACAATCCGGACAAGTACCTGGCTGCTCAGACTGATGGAGAAGGCCGCTCTGCGGCCTGACGAATAGGGATATCGTATGGACTTCTTTGAAACAATCATGTTTCCGTTCAAGTGGCTTGTGTCTGCCATCATGGTGGGCTTCCACGATGGCCTGAGCGCCATCGGCATGCCGGCCGCCAATGGCTGGACGTGGACCCTGTCCATCATCGGGCTGGTGCTGGTCATCCGCGCCGCCCTCATTCCCGTCTTCGTCAAGCAGATCAAGGCCCAGCGCGGCATGCAGCTGCTGCAGCCTGACCTGAAGAAGATGCAGGACAAGTACAAGGGCAAGACCGACCAGCTGTCCCGCCAGGCCATGGCGCAGGAACAGATGGCGCTGTACAAGAAGCACGGCACCAACCCGTTCTCGGCCTGCCTGCCGATGCTGATCCAGATGCCTTTCTTCTTCGCCCTCTTCCAGGTGCTCTCCGGCATTACGACGGCGGCCACCACCGGGAAGAGCATCGGGGCGATGAGCCACGAACAGGTCGTGCAGTTCGACCAGTCCACGATTTTCGGTGCCCCCCTGTCTGCCACGCTCCTTCACGGAACGCCCCCTGGCGGCAACGTGGTCTCGGTGTGGATCCTCTCCATCGTGATGATCCTGGCCATGACGGCCTCGCAGTTCATCACGCAGAAGCAGATCATGGCCAAGAACATGTCCGAAGAGGCCTTGGCCAGCCCCTTCATGCGGCAGCAGAAAATGATGCTCTACATCCTGCCGATCGTCTTCGGCGTCGGCGGCATCAACTTCCCCATCGGCGTCCTGATCTACTGGACCACCACCAACCTCTGGACCATGGGCCAGCAGTTCTTCGTGATCCGCCGGATGCCTACGCCGGGGTCGCCGGCCGCCAAGGCTCTCGCAGAGCGCCGGGCAGCCAAGGGCCTGCCCGCACTGCCCCTCCTGGGCGGCAAAAAGGCCGACGCCGAGGCAGCCGCGGCCTCCGCCGCGGCCGTCGTGGAAGCCAAGGCCCAGCGCGTCCAGCCGCAACGTAAGAACAGGAAGAGGAAGTAATGTCTGCCGAGAGCACCGAACACGCTATTTCCACTGAGTTTGTCGACGACCAAGACGCGGTCCAGGACTCTTCCGAGGACGCAGCCCAGGGCTCGGAGGCCGGCACCGGCAAGAGTGTGTCCGCAAGCCGCCTCGAAGAGGAAGGCGACGTCGCTGCAGACTATCTTGAAGAGCTGCTGGACATTGCGGACATCGATGGCGACATCGACATCGAGGTCCGCAACGGCCGCACTTATATCTCGATCGTTGCCGAGGAAGAGTCGGCCGGGCTGGACAGCCTGGTGGGCCGTGACGGCGAAGTCCTCGAGGCGCTCCAGGAGCTGACCCGGCTCGCGGTGCTGTCCGCAACGGAGAACCGTTCCCGTCTGGTCCTGGATATCAACGGGTACCGCGCGGAGCGTGCCGGCGACCTGCAGAAGATCGCTGAAGACGCCGTCGCAGCGGTCAAGGATTCCGGCGAGGCCGTAGCCCTGGCCCCGATGAGCGCCTACGAGCGCAAGATCGTGCACGACGCCGTCGCCGATTTGGGACTCGTCAGTGAGTCCGAAGGCGAAGGCGCCGACAGGCACATCGTTGTCTCCGCAGACTGAACCGTTGACTAGCTTGATGGTTGAAATTACCGCCGCCGAACTCAAAGCAGCAGAGTCCATCTTTGGTGACCGCCTGGACCTTGCGACCCGCTACGTCGAGCACCTGGCAACTTCCGGGACAGAACGGGGCCTGATCGGCCCCCGCGAAGTACCCCGGCTGTGGAGCCGGCACGTGCTTAACTGCGCCGTCATCGAGAGCCAGATTGCCCACGGAAGCCATGTCGCCGACGTCGGCAGCGGTGCCGGCCTGCCCGGCCTGTGCCTGGCCATCGCCCGGCCGGACCTGGAACTGACCCTGATCGAACCGCTGGAGCGCCGCGTCATCTGGCTCCAAGAGGTGGTGGATGACCTTGGCCTTGAGAACGTCACGATCATGCGCACCCGGGCGGAACTCGCGGTGGGACTCGTGAACGCCGACGTCGTTACGGCCCGCGCGGTATCCGCGATGGCCAATCTCGCCGGACTGACCATTCCGCTCCTGGCCGGCAAGGGTGAAGTCGTTGCCATCAAGGGACGGAGCGCCGGCGAGGAAATCGAAAAGGCCGCCAAGATTATCCGCAAACTGGGCGGCACCAAGACGTCCGTGGTGGTGGTGGGTGAGGACCTGCTCGAGGAACCCACCACCGTTGTGCGAATCGTAGTGAACAAGCCTCAAAAGATTACCTAGCACCGGCCCCGGTGCCCGGGGAGTCCGAGGGGAAGAGGTTAGGCTAGTAACCGGCAGTAAAAGCCGAATGAGAGTGAGCGTGTCATAGTGAGCAGTAGCGAAGCCTCCACACAACGGATCCCGCCGTTTGTGTCCCTGGGGTCCGCACGGGCGTTTACGGCTCCTGCAGTAGCTTTTGACTACTCCGGAAATCACACGGCTACGGTTGCAAAGACGACCGGGATGGCCGGTGTTTCACGTGAAACCTCTCTGCCGCACTCCGGGAATGTGCTGGACTCCATCGACGATTCCAGCCCCATCGCCCGGGAACTCGCGCATGAGAACAAGCGCCGCGAGCGGTTGTTCGGACGGCAACTGCCCAAACCGGAAAAAACCCGGGTCTTCACCGTTTCCAACCAAAAGGGCGGCGTCGGCAAGACGACGACGACCGTCAATATCGCCGCCGCGCTGGCGGCCGCTGGCCTGAACGTGCTCGTGATCGACATCGATCCGCAGGGCAACGCCTCCACAGCCCTGGGAATCGAGCACCACGCCGACGTCGACAGCATCTACGATGTCCTGATCAATGATGTCCCGCTGAAGGATGTCGTGGCCCCGTGCCCCGACATCGACAACCTGATCTGTGCGCCCGCCACCATCCACCTTGCCGGCGCCGAAATCGAACTCGTCAGCCTGGTGGCCCGCGAACAGCGGCTCCGCCGCGCAATCGATGTGTATTCCAAGGAGCGCGCCAAGAATGGCGAGGAGCGGCTGGACTACATCTTCATTGACTGCCCGCCCAGTCTCGGGCTGCTGACGGTCAATGCTTTCTGTGCGGCCGGCGAAGTCCTCATCCCGATCCAGTGCGAGTACTACGCCCTTGAAGGCCTCAGCCAGCTCCTGAAGAACATCGAGATGATCCAGAAGCACCTGAACGCCGATCTGGTTGTCTCCACGATTCTGCTGACCATGTATGACGGCCGCACCAACCTCGCCGCCCAGGTGGCAGCCGAGGTCCGGGAACATTTCCCGAAGCAGGTGCTCGGTGCGGTGGTGCCGAGGTCGGTCCGTATTTCCGAAGCGCCGAGCTACCAGCAAACTGTCATGACGTATGATCCTTCTTCAAGCGGCGCCCTGTCTTATCTGGAAGCCGCAGCGGAAATCGCGGAACGTTAGAATCTTTCAAGAATTGCACTAACCAGAGCCAGGTGAATCCCGGCTCTTCCACTGGAGGGATTTATCCATGAGCGATAAGCGACGCGGCCTCGGCCGTGGACTTGGCGCACTCATTCCAAGTTCCGCCGCGGCTGCCTCCGGAAACGGTGCTGCCCC
>JBKPBZ010000151.1:0-4567 GCA_046727115.1 Actinomycetota bacterium
CCATTAGGTTGCTACCTGTATGGTCAGAAGTCAGGAACCTCTTCGGTTCCGCTACAGGAGCAATCATGGCTGACAAGTCCCCCCGTCAAGCAGCATCCAAAAAAGCCGGCAAATCCATCAAGGAAAAGCGCGCTGACAAGAGGGCCGCTTCCGCGCCGGCCAGCTCCCTGGACAAGGTGACCGCCGCAAAGACGGCGAACCCCAAAAAGAAGTGACCGGTTCCTCGAACCACCTCACCCTCGGCGTCCTCGCCGGCACACGCAAACCGGACGAGCGACGCCTCCCCATCCACCCCCTGCACCTGGACCGCATCGAGCCGGAAATCCGGGAACTGCTGATCCTTGAGGAAGGCTACGGCGAGCGCTTCGGCCTTTCCGACGCCGAGCTCGCGCCCCTCGTCGGGCGGATCGCGCCGCGAAAGCAGCTGCTGGCCGACGCCGACGTCGTCCTCCTGCCCAAGCCGCAGCCCGAGGACCTGGCCGAACTCCGGGACGGGCAGGTCCTCTGGGGCTGGCCGCACTGCGTCCAGGACCGGGCCATCACCCAGCTGGCGATCGACAAGAAGCTCACGCTCATCGCCTTCGAGGCCATGAACCACTGGGCCAGCGACGGCGGCTTCGGCCTGCATGTGTTCCACAAGAACAACGAGCTCGCCGGCTACTGCTCCGTGCTGCATGCCCTCGCGCTGACCGGTTCCACCGGGGACTACGGCCGCCGGCTGAGCGCCGTCGTGATCGGCTTCGGGGCCACCGCCCGCGGCGCCGTCACGGCGCTGAATGCCCACGGCGTCCACGATGTGCAGGTCCTGACCAACCGTGGTGTTGCCGCGGTTGGTTCACCCATCCACTCGGTCCGGATCGCACAGTTCGACCACGACAACGAGGCCCCGTTCCTGAGCGAGGTCATCACCGAGCGCGGGCGCGTGCCGCTGGCACCGTTCCTCGCCGGCAGCGACATCGTGGTCAACTGCACGCTGCAGGACCCCAACGCGCCGCTGACGTACCTGCGCACCGAGGACCTGGACGCCTTCCGGCCCGGCAGCCTGATTGTGGACGTGTCCTGCGACGAGGGCATGGGCTTTAGCTGGGCGAAAACCACCACGTTCGCCGAGCCGATGTTCCAGGTGGGCCACCACATCGACTACTACGCCGTGGACCACAGCCCGTCCTATCTCTGGAACTCCGCCAGCTGGGAAATCAGCGAGGCATTGCTGCCGTTCCTCGAGACCGTGGTCTCGGGTCCCGGAGCCTGGGCGGAGAACGAGACCATCCGCCGCGCAATAGAAATCCGCGACGGCGTGGTCCTCAACCCGGACGTGCTGCAGTTCCAGCAGCGGGAGCCGGAGTTCCCGCACCGCCCTCTGTCGCGCTAATACAGCTAGCGGTTTCCGCACGTCTTCCGGTTTTCCGCGACGAAACAGGGCAGCCGCTGCGTGGATCCACGCAGCGGCTGCCCTGTTCGGCGTGAAACGCTAGGGGGCGGGGGCAGGCCGCCCGCCAGGGTTCCGGACGATCCGCAGCAGCCGGCGCCGGTCCTTCAGGTCCACCTTGAGCATGAGCTGCCCGCGCCGGGCGAGGACAACGCCGACCGTCGCGGCGGCCAGCATCGGCACACTCCCGGAAACCAGGACAGCGGTGTGCGGGTTGGCGTGCTCGGCCAGCCAGCCCATCATCGGCCCGCCGATCGCCTGGCCGCCGATCAGCACCATGATGTACAGGCTCATGACCCGCCCGCGGATGGCCAGGTTGGAGCTGACCTGGACCAGCTGGTTCGCGGCGGTCAGGAACATCAGGCACCAGAAACCGGCCAGCACCATGGCCGCGCCGAACCACACCATCGACGGCGCCAGGGAAGCCAGGCACAGCATCAGCCCGTACATCCCGGCGCCCAGGACCACCGAGCGCAGCCGCAAAGCGCGCCGCCGGGCCGAGGTGATGGCGCCGGCCAGCGCGCCCAGGGCCACCAGGGTGTTGAGCAGCCCGTAGCCGCCGGCACCGGCGTCGTACACGTGGTCGGCGTACGCCGCCAGCAGCACCGGCAGGCTCATCGCGAACACCGCGACGAACCCGGCCATCAACCAGGGCCAGTAGATGGTGGGCTTGCTGAGCGCATAGTGCAGCCCCTCACGCAGCATGCCCCGGCGCTTGGGGACCGGCGTGCTGACATGCAGCTGGTCCTTGCGCAGGCTCAGGAGCATCGCCACTGTGAAGCAGCAGGCCACCGCGTTGCCGGCAAAGGCCCAGCCGGCGCCCACGGCGGTCAGCAGGATCCCGGCGATCGCCGGACCGATCAGGCCGCCGAGCTGGAAGATCGTGGAATTCACGCTGATCGCGTTCCGCAGGTAGCGGGGGCCCACGAGTTCATTGACGAACACCTGACGGGCCGGCTGGTCCAGCACGGTCACGAGGCCCAGTACCAGCGCGATCGCGTAGACGTGCCCCACCTCAATCCGCTGGCTGAGCGCCAGGACGGCAAGGACCGCGGCCAGCACGGCGGCCACCGACTGGCACAGCATGAGGATCTTCCGCTTCGGGAAGCGGTCCGCCATCATGCCGGCCCACGGGCCAAGGAACAGGGACGGCAGGAACTGCAAGGCCACGGTGACGCCGACGGCGGTGACGGAGCCGGAGAGCTGGAGCACCAGCCAGTCCTGGGCGATCCGCTGCATCCAGAGCGCAATCACGGCGACGAAGTGCCCGATCGCGAAGACGCGGAAGTTGCGGATCTTCAGCGAAATGAAGGTGTGGCGCCAAGGCAGGCGCTCGTTGACGACGGCGAGTGGTTGGGTGATGGTGTCCGGCAGGGAAGCTGTGTTTGCCTCTAGCGGCGGAGGGGGTGCCACGGAAAAGTCCTCAAAAGAGCGGGTGAGCGGGATGGACTTAACGCTAGGCTGGCCCCAAGAGATTATGGAAGCCTATTCCAGGCATAACTCGCATTACAAAACGCAATACTTCGTCTGCGGCACCTGATCCGGGAGACCTCCATGTTCGAACCCGCCCAGCTCCGTTCGTTCCTGGCCGTGGCCGAAACATTGAGTTTCACCAGGGCCGCGGAACGCCTCGGCCTGGCCCAGCCCACCGTCAGCCAGCACGTCCGCAAGCTCGAGTCCGCCGCCAAACGGGTGCTGATTGCCCGGGACACCCGGGATGTGCGTTTGACCGACAACGGCGATGCCATGGCCGGGTTCGCCCGGAACATCCTCGCCGCGCACGACTCGGCCGCACGGTATTTCTCCGGATCCGCCATGCGCGGGCGGCTGCGCTTCGGCACGGCCGACGACCTTGCCATCACCGGCCTGCCCCGCATCCTCCGGGAGTTCCGGCAGATCTATCCGCAGATCAACCTTGAACTGACGGTGGGCCAGAGCGACCAGCTCTACAAGCGCCTCAACGCCGGTCAGCTGGACCTTGTTTTTGTGAAATGGGTGGCGGGTGCCAAAGACGGGACCGTGGTCCAGCAGGACGCGTTCGCCTGGGTGGGGCTGGAGCAGACCGTGCTGGATCCGGCCGATCATGTGCCGCTGATTGCCTACCCCTCCCCCAGCCTGAGCCGGAAGCTGGCGATCGATGCGCTCGAGGCCACGGGGCGCACCTGGCGGATCACCTGCACCACGCGGCAGATCAGCGGCGTGCTGGCCGCCGTCCGGGCCGGCATTGGGGTGGCGGTCATGCCGTCCTCCCTGGTGCCGGAGGACCTGAAAATCATCACCCGCCGCTTCGATTTGCCACCCGTGGGCGACGTCGATTTCACGCTCATCCGGAACCCACTGGCCAACACCGAGGTGATCGATGCCCTCACCCAGGCGATCGTGGGCCGGACGCTGAAACGCCCGTCCTGACGCCCACCCGAGGCCCCCGCCGAGGCACCGCCCCGCCCCGGCCTGATGCCCGCGGCCGGGCGCAGATCCTTCCGCGGTACTTACGCGTCCGACCACCCGGACGCGTGCAGTACTTACTTGACCATTGAACGGTGCAGGTACTTCATCTATCCTGACATTACTCAAGAACAACCGTTCGAGGTCAAGCAGTGGCCCGCGACAACGATTCGAAATAACGAACGCTGTCCGTCGCTGATGCCGTTTGGCTGGCGCCGGGAGAGCGTTCGGGATAGGCCGCCAATGATGCCAGCCATCAACCACCCCCGATTGTCCACCTCCCACGCGCCCAATGCCGCCCGTCCGGTGACCGTGCCGGCGCACCCAGCATCGGCCATGCACCATCCGGGCACCGCCGTGCAGCATTCGACAGCCGCCCAGCACGCGACCACCGCGGGCCACCGGGGCATTCGCCCGGCCACCCTCGCGGAGTCCGAGTATGTGGCCAGCCCCTACTGCGAACGCTGCGGCACGGACGAGTTCATTTACCTTGAGACCTTCGTCCCCGCCACGCACCGGCGGGACGGCTCGGTCAGCAAGCTTGGCGAGGTCACATACTTCTGCTCGGGCTGCGACGACTTCTCCGCCCACGCGGTCCCCGCCTCCTGGGTGCCGCCGGGCTGGTACTTCGGCTAGCCGGTACTTCGGCTAAGAGTTCCGCCGCTTAACGCCAACGCCGCCGCGCCGCACCTT
>JBKPBZ010000152.1:0-7217 GCA_046727115.1 Actinomycetota bacterium
GACAGAAGTATCTTGCGCTACCTCCAGTCGAATGGCCGAATGACTGCCACCGCCCTGGCGGCCAAGGTGGGGCTGACCGTCGCTCCGTGCCATCGCCGGCTCCGGGACCTGGAGGCCGCCGGGATCATCCGCGGCTACCGGGCGGACATTGATCCGGCCGCCGTGGGGCTCGGTTTTGAGGCGATCGTGTTCGTGACCCTGCGGCAGGTGGACCGTTCCACGATGGAAATCTTCGAAAACCGGGTGGCCGACAACCCCAACATCGTGGAGGCCCAGCGGCTCTTCGGTTCGCCGGATTATCTGCTCAAGGTCATCGCGGAGGACCTTCCCTCCTACCAGCGCTTCTATGACAGCGAACTGACCTCGCTGCCCGGCGTCGAGCGCCTGACGTCAACGCTGGTCATGAAGAACCTGAAGGCCAACGCCGGACCGCCGGTCTGACCAAGTCCGGAATACCCGGGGCGGCGGTTCTCGACGAAGAGTTCAGGCGCCGAGCAGTCCCGTGGTCCGGTATGGAATGACCTCGCGCAGGAACATGCTCGTTGAGGTCCGGACGATGCCGGGGCACAGCCGGATTTCCTCGGACACGCGGTAGAGATCATCCGGGCTCTTGGCCACCACCCGGATCAGGAGATCGGTGTCACCGGCCGGGGCGTGGCATTCAAGCACTTCCGGAATGTTGCGCAGGGCGGCGATCGCCTCGTTGAGGTGGCTCTGATCCAGCTCGGCGCTCACCGCGGCCGCCACGCCCCGGCCCAAAGCGGACGGCAGAACCCGGCTGCTGTTCGGGCGGAGCGCACCCGACGCCGACATCCGCTCCAGACGGGACTGGACTGTTCCGCGGGCCAGGCCCAGCTTCTGCGCCAGCACCATGACCGGCACGCGGGGATCTTCGTCCAGCGCGGCGAGGATCCGCCGGTCCGTCACGTCGAGCTCCTGCAAAATGACCACTTCCTGTTCACTGCCCCAGCCGTTGTTGATCAGATTGACCACTCTGGCATCAGTCCGTTGCACCAACTGTAGGGCTTCTGCTCAAATGGTGACAACGAAGGGAACGCGGCCACCGCCACAAACCCCGAAGGCTACGGATAACCCGGCACACCACCCGGACCCCGGATGAGGCTCCCACAGGGAACCCGCCGCTGATTGACACTTGTTCACGCATCGTCACTCCGCACAACGCAGCACCACGCGGCAAGAGCCCCTGAGCCACCGACGTCGGATTTCTTCGAGGTCATCGGTAGCTGAGGGGCTCTTGTGCTGCTCCGCATAGGCTTGTCCCATGACCTCAGCTGGCCGCTTCGCCCCCAGTCCCTCCGGCGAACTGCACGTGGGCAACCTCCGGACGGCCCTCCTCGCGTGGCTCTTTGCCCGGTCCGCGGGCCGGCGGTTCCTGATGCGGGTGGAGGACCTGGACCGGGCCCGGGCCGGCGCCGAGGCTGAGCAGCTCCGCGACCTTGCGGCAATCGGCGTGAGCTGGGACGGCGACGTCGTGCGCCAGACGGACCGTGAGCACCTGTATGCCGACGCGATCGCGCAGCTGGCGGCGGCCGGCCTGACCTACGAGTGCTTTTGTACCCGCCGGGAAATCCAGGAGGCCCCGTCCGCGCCGCACGCTCCGCTGGGCGCCTACCCGGGGACGTGCCGGAACCTCACCGGCGCCGAGCGCGAGGCCAAACGGGCTACGCGGCCGCCTGCTGTCCGGCTCCGTTCCGCCGTAGCGGAGCTGACGGTGCGCGACGTGCTGCACGGCGACTACACGGGGGTGGTGGACGACTTCGTGCTCCGGCGCAACGACGGCGTGACCGCCTACAACCTGGCCGTGGTGGTGGACGACGCCGCCCAGGGCATCGACCAGGTGGTCCGCGGCGACGACCTGCTGCCGTCCACGCCGCGGCAGGCCTATTTGGCGTCCCTCTTGAATATGCCGATTCCGGAATACGCGCACGTGCCGCTGGTACTGAACGCCGACGGCGCCCGGCTGGCCAAGCGCGACGGCGCCGTCACGCTCGCCGACCTGGCGCTGGCCGGCGTGAGCGCAGACCAGGTCCGGGACACCCTGTTGAAGTCCGTCGGCCTCCCGCCCGGCCCGCTGGAGCGTGCACTGGCCGTCTTCGACCCCGCCGCCCTGCCGCGCGAGCCCTGGGTGTGGCCCGGCATGCCGGGAGCACATCCGGGAACCGGCATCCGGGCCCGAACGGACAGCCGCGGCGCGTAGGCTGGATTCATGACCGAGCCCGCACACCCCCAGCCCCGCTTCACTGTCGAGACAGCCAAGGTCCTGGCCGAGGTGGCCCACAACCGGCAGAAGGACAAGCTCAAGCGGCCCTACCGGGAGCATGTGCTCGCCGTCGGGGATGCCCTGGCGGACTTCGACGACGACGTCCGGATCGCCGGGTACCTCCACGACATCGCCGAGGACACCCCGATGACACGGCAGGCACTGTTGGACATGGGCGTCTCCGAGCACGCCGTGGACATCATCGAACGGGTCACGAAGCGCCTGCATGAGAACCCGGACGACTACCAGGCCGGCATCCGGTACATCGCCGAGGACCACGACGCCACGCTGGTAAAAATTGCCGACAACGCGCACAATTCGCTGCCCGAGCGGGTCAAGGCGCTGGCCGAAAAGTGGCCGGACAAGCCCCCGGTCACCCGCTACGAAGACGCGCGCCCGGTGCTCTACGCAGCTGTCCCCGTCGAGGAAACCCGGAAAATCCTGGCCCGGGTCAATCCGTGGCTGCTGAAGGAACTCGACGACATGCTCGACGAGGCGGACGATACCGACTACGAGAACCTCTCCTACGACCACCCGGCAGAGGCCACGGCGGCGGGAGACCCGGCGGCTGCACGGGGCGGGACCGCCGGCGAAAGCGAGTCCGCCCGGGACTAAGCATGCGTGCCTACGTCCTCACGCGCTACGGCGGCCCGGACGCGATGGAGCTTCGGGATGTTGCGGCTCCCCAGCCCCGCCCGGGTGATGTCCGGATCAGGGTCGCAGCGGCCGGACTGAACCCGGTGGACTTCAAGTTCCGCCGGGGCGCGCTCCGTCCCATCAGCCACGTCCGCCTGCCGGTGGTCGCCGGCTGTGAAGTCGCCGGGACGGTGGAGGCAGTCGGACCCGGACCCAACCGCTTCGGCATCGGGGACCGCGTCTATGCCCGGGTGGACAAGACGCGGCTTGGAGCGTTCGCCGAGCTGGTGTGCGTGCAGCAGGAATTCGTGGCCGCCATGCCGGCGTCGCTCGGATTCGCCGAGGCCGCAGGACTGCCGCTGGCCGGACTCACGGCGCTCCAAGCCCTCCGCGATGAACTCGGCGTGGGCCGCGGCACCCGGCTGTTCATCTCCGGCGGCGCAGGCGGCGTGGGAACACTCGCCATCCAGCTCGCCAAGTATTTCGGGGCCGAGGTTACCACCACGGCATCGGCCCGCGGCGAGGCCCTGGTGCGGCGGCTGGGGGCGGACCGCGTCATCGACTACAACCGGGAGAACTTCGCCGAGGTACTGCACGACTACGACGCGGTGCTGGACCTGGTGGGCGACGGGACGCTCAGGGATTCTTTCCGCATTCTGAAGCCCGGCGGCCGGGTGGTATCCATCGCCGGCGTTCCGGAGCCCCTCACGGCGACGAAAGACCTGGGCTCGCCGCCGCCGATCACGGCTTTGTTCCGGCTGATGAGCATGGGCCTCCGCCGCCGCGCCCGCAAGGCGAACGCCAGCTACCGATACCTGTTCATGCACCCCAGCGGGGATGACTTGCGCACCCTGGCGGCCCTCGTCGACGGCGGGCACGTGCAGCCGGTCATCGACAACACCTACAGGTTCTCAGAAATTGCCGAGGCCTTCGCCGCGCTCGAACAGGGCCACGCCAAGGGCAAGATCGTCGTCACGCTCTAGGGCTGTTTTGGGACCTGGAGCGCCACAGCAGCCCGATGTACACCAGATCAAAGATGCTGCAGAGAGTCCCCACGCCCAGGATCAGCGGCGAGTTGCCGTACCAGCCGAAGGCGATGGTCGGCGCGAGGGTGCCGACCCATTTCGCCACGGCGATCAGCAGGGTCTGGCCCCGGCGCCCGCCGCGGGCAACGAACATCGCGATGAACAGCCCGGACATCAGCAGGTTCTGCAGGAAGGCCGCATAGCGGGCCGCGTCGTCCCAGCCGAACTCGGCGACGAACAGCAGCTGCACGGCGAAGGACGTGGTGCCCAGCAGGACCGCCCAGCCGATGAACAGCCGCCGCGTCACCCAGCCCGGCAGCTCGGAACGGCCGAACTTCAGGAAGGTGTACACAATAACGACGTCTGCCAGTCCCCACGCAATGTTGAAGACCCCCTGCGCGGTAATTCCGGTCGCGATGGAGCGGGCGGCGTAGATGACCTCCCAGGCGAAGTTGAGTCCGAGCGCGGCGGCCGGGATCGCATAGGTCCTGTCCCTGAAGCCGATCCGGATGGCATCGACGTAGACCGCGGTCCAGGCCAGGCCGCTCACGATCGTCAGAAACAGGGTCACGGTCCCTCTCTGATGCCTAGGCGCCGACACATGCTGACACAGCGAGCATAGCGATGGCCGGCACATGCCGCTCAGCCAGCGCCAAGGAGCAGCTGGCGGCTTCATTGCAGTGTGGTCGCAACCTTTGAAGTTCTAGGCTTGCGGCCAGGACGAAGACGTCTGTTTTCCATGAGGAGTAACCATGACTGTTTATGTCCAGCCCGGCCAAGAAGGATCCAAGGTCCAGTTCAAGGACCGCTACGAGAACTGGATTGGCGGCGAATGGGTGGCTCCTACCACCGGCCAGTACATCGAGAACGTCTCCCCGGTGAACGGCAAGCAATTCACTGAGGTGGCCCGGGGCGCAGCGGCCGACGTTGAGCTGGCGCTGGATGCCGCCCATAAAGCCGCTCCGTCCTGGGGCAAGGCCTCGGCCACCGAGCGCGCCGCTGTCCTGAACAAGATCGCCGACCGCATCGATGCGAACCTGGAGATGCTCGCCGTCGCCGAATCCTGGGACAACGGCAAGCCGATCCGCGAAACCCTCAACGCTGACATCCCGCTCGCGGCGGACCACTTCCGCTACTTCGCCTCCGCCATCCGCGCCCAGGAAGGCCGGCTGTCACAGCTCGACGACGACACCACCGCCTACCACTTCCACGAGCCGCTCGGCGTCGTGGGCCAGATCATCCCCTGGAACTTCCCCATTCTTATGGCGGTCTGGAAAATGGCTCCGGCCCTCGCCGCCGGCAACGCCGTGGTCCTCAAGCCGGCGTCCAACACCCCGGCCTCCATCCTGGTGCTGGCCGAGCTCATCGCGGACCTGCTGCCCGCCGGCCTGCTGAACATCGTCAACGGCTTCGGCTCGGAGGTCGGCAAGCCGCTGGCCTCCAGCCCTCGGATCCGCAAGATCGCCTTCACTGGCGAAACATCCACCGGACGGCTGATCAGCCAGTACGCCAGCGCGAACCTGATCCCGGTCACGCTGGAGCTCGGCGGCAAGAGCCCCAACATCTTCTTCAACGACGTCGCGGACACCAACGATGCCTTCTACGACAAGGCGTTGGAGGGCTTCACACTGTATGCCTTCAACCAGGGCGAAGTCTGCAGCAGCCCGTCCCGCGCCCTGGTCCAGGACGGCATTTATGATTCGTTCATGGCCGACGCCGTGGCCCGGACGCGGCAGATCATCCAGGGCAACCCGCTGGACACCACCACCCAGATCGGGGCTCAGGCGTCCGTAGGCCAGATGGAAAAGATCCTCTCCTACATCGACATCGGGCTCCAGGAGGGGGCCAAGATCCTGGCCGGCGGGAACCAGGCGGAGCTCGACGGAGACTTGGCCGGTGGCTTCTACGTCCAGCCGACCATCTTCGAGGGCAACAACAAGATGCGGATCTTCCAGGAGGAAATCTTCGGTCCTGTCGTCTCAGTGACGCGGTTCAGCGACTACAACGACGCCATCAGCATCGCCAACGACACCCTGTACGGCCTCGGCGCCGGCGTTTGGTCCCGCAACGGCAACGTGGCCTACCGTGCCGGCCGCGAGATCCAGGCCGGCCGGGTGTGGGTCAACAATTACCACGCCTACCCGGCCGGGGCTGCGTTCGGCGGGTACAAGTCCTCCGGCATCGGCCGCGAGAACCACTCGATGATGCTGGACCACTACCAGCAGACCAAGAACCTCCTGGTCAGTCACTCAGAAAACAAGCTCGGCTTCTTCTAAAGCCGATCAAGGGCCCGCTGCCACGGCAGCGGGCCCTTGACGCACCCTTTCAACACCGGCACTACGAAGGACTCACAAATGACGAGAATGCTGATTATTGGCCCGCCGGGATCCGGCAAGGGCACCCAGGCGGAACGGATTTCCGAGCGCCTCGGCGTCGTTGCGATCTCCACCGGCGACATCTTCCGAGCAAACGTCAAAGGCGGAACACCGCTGGGGCTGGAAGCAAAGAAGTTCATCGACAACGGCGACTTCGTCCCGGACAGCGTGACCAACAAGATGGTGCGGGACAGGCTGCTGCAGGAGGACGCCACATCAGGCTTCCTGCTGGACGGCTACCCGCGCACCACGTGCCAGGTTGTCGAGCTGGACGACATTCTAGCGTCCGGAGACCAGGTCCTTGACGTCGTCCTGCAGCTGACCGCCGACGACGAGGAGCTGGTCTCCCGCCTCCTGCACCGTGCCAAGGAAACCGGGCGGAGCGACGACAACGAGGCCGTGATCCGCCACCGGCTGGACCTGTACCATGGCCAGACGGAAGCTGTGGTGGCGAAGTATGCCGAGCGCGGCATATTGGCCCAGGTTGACGGCCTGGGCAAGATCGATGACGTCACGAACAGAGTGATGCGAAGCTTGGAACAGCCCGTCAAGGCCTCTGCCGTCAGGGGACGCTAGCAGGGCAACGGCCGCCACCGGCGGCCGGACATGACGACGGCGCCGTCCACGGAGTGGGCGGCGCCGTCGGCGTCGGATCCTGCGCGTTGTTGTGCGGGTTATTTCTTCAGCGATTGGGCAATCTGGGCCATGACGGTGTTGTCTGCCAGGGTGGTCGCGTCGCCGACCTCTCGGCCTTCGGCGACGTCCTTGAGCAGGCGGCGCATGATCTTGCCGGACCGGGTCTTGGGCAGTTCGGGGACCACGAGGATGGTTTTGGGCTTGGCGATCGGACCGATTTCCTTGCCCACGTGGTTGCGGAGTTCCTGGACGGTGTCCTCGCCG
>JBKPBZ010000153.1:0-3276 GCA_046727115.1 Actinomycetota bacterium
TCTTGTGAGACAATGATCGTGGCTGGAACCCGATCCACATCCGGATTCCGGTCCGGCGATTTTGTTTCAAGACCGCCAATGATGAGCAGGGAGCTGCGGATCCTCTGATTCCAGCTGTCCCGCAATGCCATTGGACGGCACCTGGTTGTGGCGTGTAGGTCAACGGGTTCCAAAACAATCTCGCCGGCCCTCCAGGGCTGCCGCACCCCACTGCCGGTGCGAACCTGAGGGTATCCAATTGACTTCTGTCAATGCCTGCGGGTGTTGACGCATATTTGCCCCAACGGGCGCCGAATGTGGCGGCGCATCAGGGGCAGGAGTGTCGCCACATATGGATAATGACCAGGTTGTAGCCGGTAACGAAGAAGTAGTAGTCGGCGGGGAAGCAGGGGGAACTGCGGAAGCAGAGGCCCCCGTAGCGCCGAAGAGGGCCGTCCGGACCCGCCGGAAGGCGCCCGTCGCAAAGGTCAACGCCGAGGCCGCCGCGGAGGCTGTGGCCGAAGCCGCGGCCCTGGCCGACGCAGCCGGCTCGGACGAGCCCGTCGCGGGACGCCGCAAAGCAGCCGGTGCCAAAGCCGTCTCCGAAGCCGCCGTACCCGAAACAGCTGCCCTCGAAACCGCAGTGCCCGAAACTGCTGCAAAGGCGCCCGCGCGGCGGACCCGTGCCCGCAAGACTGTCGCCGCGCCGGAGCCGCTGACTGCCTTCGCCGCAGAGTTCGAAGCCAACGCGCCCGCCGCGGCAGAGGCTCCCGGGGCAGCCGCCGGTTCCGACGAAGCCGCCGTCGCAGAGAAGGCCGCAGAGCAGGCCACGGAGAAGCCGGTCCGGCGCCGTGCCAGCCGTGCCAAGGCCGCCCCGATAGCCGAAGACGTACCCGCAGCAGCGGTCCCGGCTGGGGAAGCCGAACCGGCGGAAGCCGCTGCGGCCCAGCCTTCGGAAGCGCCCGCTGCCGAGGCCCAGCCCGCCGAAGCCCAGCCCGAACAGCCGGAAGCCCGGCCCGAGGAAAGCCCGGCCGCGTCGCTGTTCATGGAACCCGGCGCCCTCACATCCGTGATCTTCCAGGCCCCCGACCTCAGCACCGTGGTGCGTCCGGTCCCCGTTGCCGCAGCAGCAGCGGAGCCCGAAGAGGAAGAAGGCGACGAGGACGAGGACGCCGGCAGCCGCCGTCGACGCCGCAGCCGCGGCCGGCGCGGGCGGACCCGCACGTCCGCCGAGTCCGACGCCGAGGCCGAAGGCATTGCCGAAGGCTCTGACGAAGAGGGCGACGAAGGCTCGGAGGGCACCCTCGAGGACGGCGTGACGTCGCGCCGTCGCCGCCGCCGTCGCCGCGGTGACCAGGACCTGGAACTGACCGGCGGGGAAGGCGACGATCCGCCCAACACGGTGACCCGCGTCCGTGCGCCGCGGGCCATGACCGAGGCGCCGGTCAACAACCGCGTCACGTCCGTCAAGGGCTCCACCCGCCTGGAAGCCAAGAAGCAGCGCCGCCGCGAATCCCGCGACACCGGCCGCCGCCGCACCGTCATCACCGAGGCCGAGTTCCTGGCCCGGCGCGAGTCCGTGGACCGCCAGATGATCGTCCGCCAGCGCGACGACAGAATCCAGATCGGTGTCCTCGAAGACGGCGTCCTGGCCGAGCACTTCGTGTCCAAGACCCAGCAGGATTCCCTGATCGGCAACGTCTACCTGGGCAAGGTCCAGAACGTGCTGCCCTCCATGGAAGCGGCGTTCGTGGACATCGGCCGCGGCCGCAACGCCGTGCTCTACGCCGGCGAAGTGAACTGGGAGTCCGTCAACCTCGAAGGCAAGCAGCGCCGGATCGAGAACGCGCTGAAGTCCGGCGACTCCGTGCTGGTCCAGGTCACCAAGGACCCGGTCGGCCACAAGGGCGCCCGCCTCACCAGCCAGATCTCGCTGCCCGGCCGTTATCTCGTGTACGTGCCCGGCGGTTCGATGACCGGCATCTCCCGCAAGCTGCCCGACGTCGAACGCAACCGCCTCAAGCGGATCCTCAAGGACCGCCTGCCCGAGGACGCGGGCGTCATTGTCCGCACCGCGGCCGAGGGTGCCTCCGAAGAAGAGTTGACGCACGACATCAACCGCCTCCGTGCACAGTGGGAGGGCATCGAGAGCCAGTCGACGTCCACCAAGATCCTCGCCCCCGAGCTGCTCTACGGCGAACCTGACCTGACCATCAAGGTGGTCCGCGACGTCTTCAACGAGGACTTCTCCAAGCTGATCGTCTCCGGCGAGGAAGCCTGGGACACCATCGAGGCCTATGTCACCTACGTGGCACCGGACCTCGTGGGCCGGCTCGAGAAGTGGACCAAGGACACGGACATCTTCGCTGCCTGGCGCATCGACGAGCAGATCCACAAGGCCCTGGACCGGAAGGTCTTCCTGCCTTCCGGCGGTTCCCTCGTGATCGACCGCACCGAGGCCATGACCGTGGTGGACGTCAACACCGGCAAGTTCACCGGCTCCGGCGGCAACCTCGAGGAAACCGTCACCAAGAACAACCTGGAAGCGGCCGAGGAAGTCGTCCGGCAGCTGCGCCTGCGCGACATTGGCGGCATCATCGTGATCGACTTCATCGACATGGTGCTCGAGTCCAACCGCGACCTGGTGCTGCGCCGCATGGTGGAGTGCCTGGGCCGGGACCGGACCAAGCACCAGGTGGCCGAGGTGACCTCGCTGGGCCTCGTGCAGATGACCCGCAAGCGGATGGGCACCGGGCTGCTGGAAGTCTTTGGCGAACAGTGCGAAACCTGCGCGGGCCGCGGCATCGTCACCCACGACGAGCCGGTGGAACACCGCCGCGCCAACACGGTCGCCGCGGAGCACTACGTGCCGCGCACCGAGGCCCAGCCGGCTGCCCGTACGGAGCGCAAGAGCCGTCGCCGCGGCAGGGGAGGCCAGGGCCCGGAGATGGCGCCGGCCGCACCCGCAGCCGTCCACGCCGAGCCCACCGAGGCCGAACGGCACGCCAAGGCTGAAGCCACCCGTGCCGCGCTGGCGAACATCGCCGCCGCAGCGCACGCCGCGCACCTGCACGACGGTGAGGCAGCCGCCGCCAGCGACGCCGGGGCCCGCCAGGCCGCCGTCGACGCCGTCACACAGCTCGCCGCCGCGGAAGAGGCAGCCGGGCGTCCCGCGACCGTGCTGACGTTTGGCGGTGAGCAGGTGGCCCTGCCCTTCGTCGAGCACGCCGAGGACTCGCAGGAACCGGCCCTGACCCTGGACCTGCTGACCGAGGCCTTCGCCAACCTGGGCGATGC
>JBKPBZ010000154.1:0-10736 GCA_046727115.1 Actinomycetota bacterium
GCGGGCCTGCTTCGCCCAGAACGCGGGGCGGTCGGCGTCGGCCTCGGCGTACTCGCCGGCGGTGACCACCGCATTCGCCGCGAACTCGGCCGAGGGCGCGAAGCGGCGGTTCTCCTGCGACAGGTTTTCGAAGGCGTCGCCTGCCTGGATAGGGCTGGATGATGACACGGTAAGGGCGTTGGACATGGGTAACCCCTGTTCTTTACATATTCTGAGGTGAAAAAATGCGTGCGTGCGCCGGCCGCTCAGGGCCCCGCCCTGGACAGGGCCAGAATCCCAGCAGCGGCGGCTTATCCCTCAGCGCTCTAGGGATACGCCGCCGCAGGCAGTCGGGATTAATCAGTACTTGATGACCACGCGGCCGTCGATCTTGGCGTGCTTCATCTCGTCGAGGACGGCGTTCACCTCGGAGAGCTCCCTCGTGGATACCGTGGGGTGGATCTTTCCCTGGGCGTAGAAGTCGATTGCTTCCTCCAGGTCCTGCCGGGTTCCAACGATAGAGCCGCGGACCGTCAGGCCTTTGAGCACAATCTCGAATATCGGCGCCGGGAAGTCCCCCGGCGGCAGCCCATTGAATACGATCGTTCCGCCGCGCCGGGCCATCCCGATGGCCTGCCCGAACGCTGACGGGTGCACTGCCGTGACCAGGACTCCATGGCATCCTCCGGTTTCGCGCTGGATGACTTCGACAGGGTCTTCGTGCAGGGCGTTGACCGTCAACTCCGCACCGTGCTTCTTGGCCAGAGCGAGCTTGTCGTCGGCGATGTCCACTGCCGCGACCCGCAGTCCCATGGCGACGGCGTACTGGACAGCGATGTGCCCGAGTCCGCCGATCCCGGAGATGGTGACCCACTGGCCCGGCTTGGCCTCGGTCATCTTCAGGCCCTTGTAGACCGTCACGCCGGCGCAGAGCACAGGTGCGATTTCCACGGGGTCCGATCCGGCCGGAATGCGGGCGGCAAAGCGGCTGTCGACCAGCATGTACTCGCCGAAGGAACCGTCGACGCTGTAGCCGGCGTTCTGCTGGGCCTCGCACAGGGTTTCCCAGCCGGTCCGGCAGTACTGGCAGTCGCCGCAGGCCGACCAGAGCCACGCGTTGCCGACCAAATCGCCGACGGCCAGATCGGTGACGCCCTCGCCGAGGGCAACGACCTCGCCGACGCCTTCGTGGCCGGGAATGAACGGCGGTGAGGGCTTGACCGGCCAGTCTCCCTCCGCGGCGTGCAGGTCGGTGTGGCATACGCCGGTGGTGAGGACCTTGACCAGCGCCTCGCCACGTCCCGGCGTAGGGACAGGAAGGTCCTTGATCTGAAGATCCTTGCCAAATTCAGTAACTACAGCTGCTCTCATCGTCGTCATTGTCGATATTCCTTCGTCGTTTTGTGGCCGCAGCAAATAATGCGCAGGCATGAATTGAACATCAGGCCAGAAGCCGGGCGTGATGCCCGTTGTCCGCCGAAGCCTCACCGGGGTACGGGTGAGGCTTCGGATTGTCAGGGTGTGGATAACCCGCCACAGTTCCAGTCCGCGCGTCGTTGCCGTGGAACGTGACCCAAGCCGTTCTGGTCTGGAGTTTGTTGCACAACCACCGCTGGCACTTGTGCTGAGCAGGATGATGGCTGTTGCCTAAAGCCTAGGGAAGGGAGGGTTGCGATGAGGTTGCAGCCTTGTGAGTCAGGTCACCTGGGCTGGGGTGTTCCGAGTTCGGATTCCAGGCGCTCCAAGTCGGCCACCACGGCAGCCCTCTTGGGTGAGCGGGGCGGCAACAGCTTCAGCGCCGCCATGCGGACGGCAATGTCATCGCTCGCTTCGGGGAGTTCCGCATACTGGAGCAGGGCTTCCGCGCTGCCGTCGGTTAGAACTGCCTCCCGAAGAAGTGTGGAGACGCGCCTCCGCAGCGTCACCACACCCGGGGCCTCGGAGTGGGGCAACACCGGGCCGCGATAGATTTCCAGGGCGACCCTGTGCGCCCCGCGCTGGAGGCAACTGAGAACCTGTCCGGCGTCCGGCAGCACGTCCACGGTGAGTCTGTAGGGCCGGGATTCGGGCACGGCGGCAGGATTGAACTGCTGAAGGACTTTCCTCAACCGGACCATCTCCGCCCGAAGTGTCATGGCTGAGACTTCCCCGAACAGCATGCTGCCCAGCTCTTCGCCACTGAGACCATCCGGATGGATGCTCAGCAGGGCCAGCATCTCACTGTGCCGAGGAGATAGCGATACCGTCCTTCCGTCGATGCTGAGCAGCGCGTGGTCGCGGCCGAGCAGCTGCAGGCTATTGCGATAGAGGCTTCGGACCGGGCTGCCGGGAACGGTTCTGGGTCTGGTGGCGGAAGCAGGTTTTCGCCGCCGGGCGAGCCGGTCGCGCGTCGCGGCGGCCAGCAGAAGACGCTCCACGCGCAGCTGCGACTGGGCAGCCGCAACCGCAGCCTCCACGAGGGAAAGGGTATGCGGGGCGACTGCCATCTCGGTCCCGGTAATATCCAGGACTCCGATCACGGCACCGGTGTCTGGATCGCGGAACGGCACCGCCGTGCAGCTCCACGCGTGAACAGCCCGGTTGAAATGCTCGGGACCGGAGACCTGGATGCTGCGGCCCAGTGCCAGGGCGGTTCCAGGGGCGCTGGTGCCCACGCTGGCCTCGGACCAGTCCGCGCCCTCAACAAACAGCATGTTCTCGGCACGTCGGCGCAGGGAAGCATCCCCGTCGACCCACAGGAGCCTGCCCAGTTCATCCCCGACAGCCACCAGCAACCCTTGTTCGGTACTGGGCTGAATCAGCAGTTTGCTAATCACCGGCATGATGGACGCCAGCGGGTGACCGCGGCGGTACTCCTCAAGGGCCTCACCCTCGACGAGTAACGAGGAAGGCGGCATGTCAGGGTTAGCCTCTAGCCGCAGCGAACGCTTCCAGGACTCTTCAATGATTCTGCGCAGCGGCCCCTGCCCGGATCTGATGCCGGGCTGGTTCGACGCTGTCACGTGCCTGGCAGCAGACGGCGCCGGGTCCGTCGCCGGGGTTGGAAATAGCGACCGGGGATTACGCACGGTGGCTCCATTGTCGACAAGCAGAAGTGGGGCCCAAATGGCCCCAGTCACAAGAATACCGCCGCTGTGGGTCGTGATCGCGGCCTGGCCCCTCACAAGCTGCTGACGGAGTCCATCTAGACGCGCCCCAAGTCGTCGATGTCCTCGAGGAACTGCTGGTGCACTTCGGAGCTGACCGTGGTGCGGGTGTCGGCGATCGCATCGAGGTAGTCCTGGGTGGCGGGGCCCTTCCGGACGGCCTCGCGAACTGAGGCGCTGCCGCCGGACGCCAAGCCGCCGTCGTCGTACACCGCTTTTTCGAGAGCCCGCTGGGAGGCGCTACGGGCCGCGTACTCGATGTCCGCGGGGGAGAACCCCTCGGTGCGTTCCACCAAGAGCTCAACGTCGACGTCGTCCACCACGGTGGCGGGGATGAAGCGCTGCCACATGGCCTCGCGGGCCTGGCGGTCCGGCAGGCCGATCGGAATGACGTAGTCGAAGCGGCCGTGCCGCAGGAATGCGGAGTCCAGGGCGCGGATGAAGTTGGTGGCACAGACCAGCAGGCGCCCGGGCTGTTCGCGGAACGCCGGGATGATCTTGAGGAGCTCGTTGGTGACGCCCTGCAGCGGCGACGGCGGTTCGCCGGAACGCTGAGAGGCGATCTCCTCCACCTCATCGATGAACACGACGGCGTGCTCGAGTTCGGCGATCTCCAGGAAGGTCTCGCGTAGCGCCCCGGCCAGCCCCTTGGGGTCGGAGGCCAGCCGGGAGGGGAAAACCTCCACGAACGGCCACTCCAGACGGGAGGCGATGGCCTTCGCGAAGGTCGTCTTGCCGGTGCCGGGAGGGCCGAAAAGGACCACTGCGCGCGGCGGCACCACCCCGTATTCGTCGGCGAGGTCGGCCTCGGCGAGAGGCAACACCAGCCGGCGTTCCAGCAGTTCCTTCTCGTTGCGCATGCCCGCCACGTTTTCCCAGAGGTCACGGGCCAGGATCCGGCCGCCAAGCTGGCTGAGCGGCTCAAGTTCCTGGCGCTGGACCGGGATTTTCCGTTCGAAGTACCGCAGATTCTTCTTCAGGGCGAAGCCGCGGCCCAGGAAGGCCTCCACCCGGGTTTCGGATTCCGGCATCAGCGCGGAGAGCTTGTTGAGCCCGTGCGGGGCCATCCGGTTTTCGACGGCAGCGAGCAGCGAGGTGCCGATCCCGCGGCCTCGGTATTCCGGAAGGGTGGCCAGGAAGACGATCCAGCCCTGGTCGTGGGCGGCCCGTCCGACGGCGGCACCCACCACCTGCTCGCCCTGGACTGCGACGACGGCATGGTCCTTTTCGCACGAGGCCAGGACCTCCGAGAGCGCGTAGACGGGCTCCACGTTTGATTCTTTGAGGGATTCCCAGAGGTGCAGGATGCCGTCAAGATCGGCCGAATGGAAATCCCTGATCCGCCAGTTGGTCATGAGCTATCTCCCGGGGTGGTTCGTCGCTGAGCCATGTTGAGTCTTCCGCTGAGCATATGCGAACCGGGTGCACGAGAGGTTGCGGGGACGTTGCGTTACGCGGCATTCCGTTACGCCGAGCAACGCTCGGGTGTCACTCCGAATCCCCGCCGGCGCTGCCGTCAGTGCCGCGTACGTTCTTCCCTGCGGGGCGGTTGGCCACGAGCGGAAACGGGCCGGTGAACCCATCGCGGACTGCGGCGATTTCCAGGATGCGGTGCCGGCAGAGGCGCCAGCCCAACATCAGGAGCGGGACGATGACCACGAGGGAGCCGATGGTCCACGTTCCAACCGGCGAGTCGAATGCCATGAGGACCAACACCGCCAGGAGGAAGGCCAGGGTAATCCAGCCCGTGACGGGGGCGCCCGGCATCCGGAACGCGGGCCGAAGCAGCTCGCCGCGGGCCGCGAGCCGGGCCAGCTGCATCTGGCACAGCACGATCATGGCCCAGGTGCTGATGATGCCCAACGAGGCGACGTTCAGGACGATCTCGAAGGCCTCGGCCGGGACCACGGCGTTCAGGATCACGCCCAGCCCAGCCACGCCGGCAGTGAGGGCGATCCCGCCATAGGGGACACCGGACTTGTTCATCCGGCCGGCGAATTTCGGCGCAGAACCCGAAACGGACATCGACCGCATGATCCGGCCGGTGGAATAGAGGCCCGCGTTGAGCGAGGACAGCGCCGCGGTAAGGACCACGAGGTTCATGATGGCGTCCACACCGTCCACCCCGATGGAGCCGAAGAACGTCACGAAGGGGCTTTCGCCGGCCTTGTAGGAGCTGTACGGCAGCAGCAGGGAGAGCAGCACGAGCGAGCCGACATAGAACACAGCGATTCGCACGATCACCGTGTTGATGGCCCGCGGCATGATCTTCTCCGGGTTTTCGGTCTCGCCGGCGGCGGTGCCGATCAGTTCGATCGAGGCGTAGGCGAACACGACGCCCTGCATCACCACGATCGCCGGCAACAGGCCGTTGGGGAACACGCCGCCGTTGTCCGCAATCAGGCTGAAGCCGACCTCCTGGCCGGCCACGGGCGTGCCGAAGATGACGAAGTAGATGCCCACGAGCAGGAAGGACACGAGCGCCACCACCTTGATGAGCGCGAACCAGAATTCAAGCTCGCCGAACACCTTGACGCTGATCAGGTTCAGGCCCAGAACCAGGATCAGTGCCGCCAAGGCCCAGGTCCACTGCGGCACGTCCGCGATGGGCGCCCAGTACTTCTTGAAGAAGTTCATGTACAGCGCGACGGCGGTGATGTCCACGATCGCCGTCATGGCCCAGTTCAGCCAGTACAGCCAGCCGGTGACAAACGCGGCCTTCTCGCCGAAGAATTCACGGGCGTAGGAGACAAAGGAACCGGACGAGGGCCGGTGCATCACGAGTTCGCCGAGCGCGCGCAGGATCATGAAGGCGAAAAACCCGCAGACGGCATAGCTGATGATCAGGGCCGGTCCGGCGGTGGCAAGCCGGCCGCCGGCACCCATGAACAGGCCGGTGCCGATGGCGCCGCCGATCGCGATCATCTGGACCTGCCGGGGCTTCAGACCCTTGTGGTAACCCTGGTCCTCGGCGTGGAGCGCGGCCCCGGAAGCATGGGCATGCGCCGGAATGGTGTGGTCGGAGACGGCCTCTTGTTGCTGGGCTGGCAGTTCTTGGGTTGGTTGATTTTGGGCGCGGGCAGTATCGGGGTGAGTCATGGGGTCCTTCGGGGGTTCGAGGGTGCGCTACTTGCTCAGGTTGGCCAGGCGCTGCGGGCTGAGGAGCTCGGTGAGCTGCTCGGCAGTGAGCAGCCCGTGTTCGAGCACGAGTTCCGCAACCCCCTTGCCGGTGGCCAGGGCTTCCTGCGCGATGGCCGTGGCCGTGGCGTAGCCCAGTTGCGGGTTCAGGGCGGTGACGAGACCGATCGACTGTTCCACCGTGAGGCGGAGGTGTTCGGTGTTCGCGGTGATGCCCCGGACGCAGCGGGCCGTGAGGGTGCGGCAGGCGGCTTCCAGGTGGGAGATGCTCTTGTGGAGGCTGTGGACGATGATGGGTTCGAAGGCGTTGAGCTGGAGCTGGCCGGCTTCTGCGGCCATGGTGATGGTGACGTCGTTGCCAATCACTTCGTAGGCCACCTGGCTGACCACTTCCGGGATGACCGGGTTGATCTTGCCGGGCATGATCGAGGAGCCGGACTGCACCGCGGGGAGATTGATCTCGCCGAATCCGGCGCGCGGGCCGGAGGAGAGCAGCCGGAGGTCGTTGCAGATCTTGGAGAGTTTCACGGCGACGCGCTTGAGCACCCCGGAGAGGTGCACGAAGGCGCCGACGTCCTGGGTGGCCTCGATCAGGTCCACCGCCGTGACCAGGGGCAGGCCCGTGATCTCGGCGAGGTGCCGGCAGGCGGCCTCGGCATACCCGGCCGGTGCGTTCAGGCCCGTGCCGATCGCCGTGGCGCCAAGGTTGATTTCGTGGATCAGCAGGTCGGCTTCGGCCAGGCGGAGCCGGTCCTCGCCGATGGTGACGGCGTAGGTGCCGAATTCCTGGCCGAGGGTCATGGGGACGGCGTCCTGGAGCTGGGTGCGCCCCATCTTGACCACCGTGCGGAACTCGAGGGCTTTGGCGGCGAAGGCGTCCTCGAGTTCGGTGAGCGCCTGCAGCAGCTCTCGTACCGCGAAGATCGTGCCGAGCTTGACCGCGGTGGGGTAGACGTCGTTGGTGGACTGGCTGAGGTTGACGTGGTCGTTGGGGTGCAGCCGGGCGTAGTCGCCCTTCGGGTGCCCGAGGATTTCCAGGGCCCGGTTGGCGATGACCTCGTTGGCGTTCATGTTCGACGACGTCCCGGCCCCGCCCTGGATGACGTCCACCACGAACTGCTCGCTGAGTTTGCCGCTCATGACGTCGGCGCAGGCTGCCCCGATGGCTGCGGCACGCTCGGCGTCAAGCAGCCCGAGCTCGAGGTTGGTGCGTGCGGCGGCCAGTTTCACGGCGGCCAGCCCGCGGACCAGGTACATGTTGGAAGAGAGCGGCTGGCCGGTGATGGGGAAATTCTCCACGGCCCGGAGCGTGTGGACGCCCCAGTAGGCGTCGGCGGGGACATCCCGGTCGCCCAGGAGGTCGTGTTCGGAGCGGAATTCTGCGCGTGCGTCGAGCGGGGTCATGGCAGTCCTTACAGGGCTTCGGGGGCGTCGGAGGTCTTGGGGGCAACGAGGAAATCGGTGGCCTGCAGCAGTCCGACGGGCCGGCCGCCGCCCAGCACAGGGATGGCGGCGAGGCGCGCCAAGGGTGAGGTGTCGACGTCGAGCGCGGCCAGGACCCGGACGGTGGCCGGCATTCGGGCGCGGTCTCCGCCGTCGGAGACCTTCACCGCGACGGCGCGGCCGTCGGGGAGGCCCACCAGCTGGACGCCCTCGAAGCCGTCCTTGGCCAGCAGGCCGGGAACCAGGCGCATCAGCGCGGTGACATCCCGGTCCTCGCCCGCAACCATCTCGGGGTGGCGGCGCATGGCATGCGCGACGGCGGCTTCCGCGCCGCCAGATCCGGCGGCAGCGGCCAGGCGGCCGAAGGCGCGAGCCATGCCGCGCAGCGTGAGTGCGAACAGCGGGGTGCCGCAGCCGTCAGTGGTGCTGGCCTGCGGGTCCTCGCCGGTCAGTTCCACCACGGTCCGGGCCACGAGTTGCTGCAGCGGGTGCGCCGCGTCGAGATAATCCTGAACCGGCCAGCCGTTGATGACGCAGGTGGCAGCCATCGCGGCATGCTTTCCGGAGCAGTTCTGTGCCAGCTGGGTAGCCTGGCCGCCGTCGCCGAGCCAGTCCTCGCGCTCGCGGGCACCGTAGGGGAGGTCTGTGCTGTTCTTGAGATCGCCGGGTGTCAGGCCATGCAGGTCCAGGATGCGGCGCGCGCCGTCACGGTGGGCGGCGGCGCCGGAATGGCTGGCAGCGGCGAGGGCGAGGAGATCGTTGGGGAGGTCCAGGCCGGCGCGGACCATGGCGACGGCCTGCAGGGGCTTCAGCGCGGACCGCGGGTAGAACGGGGCGAGGGGATCCCCGGCGGCCAGGAGGGTCCGGCCGTCCGCCGCGGTGGCGATGACCGAGCCGTAGTGGACGCTTTCGACGATGCCCTCCCGGGTCTGGACCACGAGCGGGGCGTGCTGCGGGAGCCGCTCCGGGGCCAGCGGGGTTGGGGTGTGCACGAGAGCGGGAGAAATCATTACATCCTTTGGCGGTGTCGGTGGCGGTGGCAGTCGGTGTGGTTGTGGCGTTGTGTTGGCAGGCCGCGCTGCTGCTGACTCTGCTGTCCCTGAGTCTGTTGTTCCGATCAGGGCGGCTGCCGTCAGGCGTTGAGGATGGAGTCGAGGGCAACGCCAACGGCATGGAGGTGCTGGCTCATGGCGATGCGGGCCGTGGCCGCGTCGCCGGCTTCGATCGCGGCCACGATGCGCCGGTGCTCCTCGTCGGAAGCGTGCTTGCGGTCCGCCACCATGTTCAGGGTCTCGGACTGGTGGGCGAGGGCGTCCCGGATCTCCGCGACGACGTTTTCGAACACCTTGTTGCGGCTGGCCCGCGCGATCAAAGCGTGGAAGCTGGAGTCCAGGCCCACCCAGACTTCGGGGTCGTCCTCGCCGCTCATGGCGGCCACGATGTCCCGCATGGTGTCCAGTTCCTCAGGCGAACGGCGTTCGGCGGCCAGCCCGGCGGCAGGAACCTCGATATGGGGACGGGCCTCGGTGAGGTCGCGTGCGGAGTACTGGCCCAGGACCAGGTCCTTGGCCACGTGGTTGGCGACGACGAACGTGCCCCGACCGGTCTTGGTGACCGTCAGACCCAGTGCTGTGCAGGACCGCAAGGCCTCGCGGACCACGGAGCGGCTCACACCGTACTGCTGGGCGAGGCTGGCCTCGGAGCTCAGCTTGGCGCCGACGTCGAGCTTGCCGGATTCGATTTCGGAGCGGAGGACGTTGAAAACGGCTTCGGCGGCGCTGAGGCGGGCCAAAGGCTGTCCTGCTGTCCGGCTGTCTGACAGGTTCACCCCTAAAATATGGCAGGGATCACACCGGGGTGTCAATTGTGACAGCGGCCCCGGGTGTCCGGGGCCGCCGTCGTGCCTGGTGCCGGAGGTCCGGCGGCAGGCTACGTGACCGTATGGCTTGTCGGGTTTACTTGACGGTTATTTGGCCGTCTGCCTGGCCTCTGTTTGCTTGGCCTGGGACGGGCGGGTGCGGGCCAGTGCCGTCAGGCCCGCTGCGAGTCCGAGCAGACCGGCGGCCATCCCGATCCAGCCGGCCACGGAGCCGGCGTCGCCGGAGGTGCTTGTTGCCGGGGCGGGGGAGGCTGTTGTTGTTTCCGGGGATGCGGCGTGGGCCGCGGTTTCGGCGTCCTTGGCCGTGGTGACGAACGAGGGGGCCGGATGCTCGGGTTCGGTCTGTCCCTCGACGGTCTTCTCGTCCCACTTCACCACGGTCCCGTCGGTGTAGGTCTGGGCCGTCGGCAGTGTCACCGTAGTTCCGGCGTCCGGCAGGACTCCCACGGAGAGGGAGAATGCCTGGTATTCGTTCGGGCCGATCTGGTGGGCGGCGTCGGCGGTCCAGACCACGGAGCTCGGGGCCTTGGTGACGGTGGCGCCGGCAATAGTGAGCGGTTTCGGCAGATCGCTGGTGGTGATTTCGGCGGTCCAGCCCTCGACGGGCTTCACCGACACGGAGGTGAACGGGGTGTCGGTGGGCAGCGTGACTTCGAGTTTGCTGGTCTTGGCCGTGGCGGACTCGTTGGGGACATTGAACGTCAGGTGGCTGTAGCCGCCGGCGGCCGGGTCATCGGAGTCGACGTGGACGTGGGCGGACGCGGCGGCCGCGCCGCCGGCGAGCAGGGCGGCGGTCATCGTGGCGGCCGCGGCGGTCTTGAGGGTACGGCGGAGGGGGGATTTCATGGCAAAGGTGCCTTTCACAAAATAAGAAACGGTGGGGACCGGCGGTGCGGTGTCCGTCCGGCGGGGGCAGCGGGTGGCCGCCTGCCGTCCCCGTCCGAGGGTGAAAGGGGGTGGGGTCAGGCTGCCGGCGACAGGGAGGGCGGTCCCCGCCGGGTCGGCAGCCGGCGCCCCACCCGGACTCTGGGCAGGGTCAGGATGGCGGTGCAGGGGCCGGGGACGCGCGCCGGCACGACGGCGACAGGTTCCGGCAGCTGCACGAGGGGGCGCAGCCAGGCGCCCAGCGCGGACAGGGCCCGCTCGCCGCG
>JBKPBZ010000155.1:0-14688 GCA_046727115.1 Actinomycetota bacterium
TTCGTGTACGTGCCCAAGGGCGTCCACGTGGACATCCCGCTGCAGGCCTACTTCCGCATCAACACGGAAAACATGGGCCAGTTCGAGCGCACGCTGATCATCGCGGACGAGGACTCCTACGTCCACTACATCGAAGGCTGCACCGCGCCGATTTATACCTCGGATTCGCTGCACTCCGCCGTCGTGGAAATCATCGTGAAGAAGGGCGCCCGCGTCCGCTACACGACCATCCAGAACTGGTCCACGAACGTGTACAACCTGGTCACCAAGCGCGCCATCTGCGAAGAAGGCGCCACGATGGAGTGGATCGATGGCAACATCGGCTCCAAGGTCACCATGAAGTACCCGGCCGTCTACCTCGTGGGCGAGGGCGCCAAGGGCGAGACCCTGTCCATCGCGTTCGCCGGCGAAGGCCAGCACCAGGACACCGGTTCCAAGATGGTCCACATCGCGCCCAACACCAAGAGCTCGATCGTCTCGAAGTCCGTGGCCCGCGGCGGCGGCCGCGCCGCCTACCGCGGCCTGGTCCAGGTCCGCGAAGGCGCCAAGCACTCGGCCAACACGGTCCGCTGTGACGCCCTGCTGGTGGACACCATCAGCCGGTCTGACACGTACCCGTACATCGACATCCGCGAGGACGACGTCACCATGGGCCACGAGGCCACGGTCTCGCGCGTCAGCGAAGAACAGCTGTTCTACCTGATGTCCCGCGGCATGCGCGAAGACGAGGCCATGGCGATGATCGTCCGCGGCTTCATCGAGCCGATTGCCCGCGAACTGCCGATGGAATACGCCCTCGAGCTGAACCGACTGATTGAACTGCAGATGGAAGGATCGGTCGGTTAATGACTGACATCACTACTGAAAAGGCCCGCATCGGCGCGCCCTCAGCCCAGCCGTTCATCAACGGTTTCACCGAGGAAGGCGAAAGCCTTTCACCGCTGAACGCGGCGGAGTCCAAATCGCCGCTGGCCGGCGAAGCCGTCAAGCGCCACTCGCACGGCGGCGGCGTCGGTGTTCCGGACAGCTCACGCGCCGGCCGCCTGACCTCCTACAAACTGGCGGACTTCAAGCCGCTGACCGGCATGGAAGAGGACTGGCGGTTCACCCCGCTCAAGCGCCTCCGCGGCCTGCACACCGAGGTCCTCAACGGTGCCGCTCCGTCCGTGAGCGTCACCGCTCCGGACAGCGTCCGGGTTGAGACCGTCGGCCGCGACGACCGCCGGATCGGCTCCGCCGCCATCCCCGAGGACCGCGTCTCCGCGAACGCCTGGGAGAACTTCGCCGAGGCCACCGTCATCACGGTCCCGTCCGAGGTCCAGGTGGACGGCGAGGTCAGCGTCCTGCTGACCGGCCAGGGCACCGAGGCTTCCGCGCAGCACATCGTGATCGTCGCGGAGAAGTTCTCCAAGTCCGTCGTCGTCCTGGACCACCAGGGCACTGCCGTCGTCTCGGAAAACGTCGAAATCCTCGTGGAGGACGGCGCGCAGCTGACCGTCATCTCGCTCCAGGAATGGAACGACGACGCCGTGCACGCTTCCTCCCAGCAGGTCAGGCTCGGCCGCGACGCCAAGTTCAAGCACATCGTTGTCAGCCTCGGCGGCGACCTCGTGCGCGTCACGCCCTCGGCACGCTTCACCGCCCCGGGCGCCGAAGTGGAACTGTTCGGCCTGTACTTCGCCGACGCCGGGCAGCACCTCGAGCAGCGCCTGTTCGTGGACCACGCGGTGGCCAACTGCAAGTCCAACGTCCTGTACAAGGGCGCCCTGCAGGGCCGCAACGCGCACACCGTGTGGGTGGGTGACGTTCTGATCCGCAAGGAAGCAGAGGGCACCGACACCTACGAGGCCAACCGCAACCTGGTCCTGACCGACGGTGCCCGCGCCGATTCCGTGCCGAACCTTGAAATCGAGACCGGCCTGATCGCCGGCGCCGGCCACGCCAGCGCCACCGGACGTTTCGACGACCAGCACCTGTTCTACCTGATGGCCCGAGGCATCCCGGAAGACGTGGCCCGCCGCCTGGTGGTCCGCGGGTTCCTGAACGAGATCATCCAGAAGATCCACGTTCCCGCCATCGAAGAGCGCCTCACGGAAGCCGTCGAGCGCGAGCTCGCGGCAACGGACAACTAGTGCGCAGCACTAGAGAACACGGAACACATCAATGAACGAACTGCCAAAGGGCGAGCTAGTCTGCAAAGCCAGCGAGATCCAACTCAAGCAGGCGCTGCGGATCCTGATCGACGACTACCCCGTAGCGATCGTGAAGGACTCGATGGGGGAGATCCACGCCATCGGCGACACGTGCTCGCACGCGGACATCTCCCTCTCCGAAGGAGAGGTTGAAGGCTGCAAGATCGAGTGCTGGGGCCACGGTTCCCAGTTCGACCTGCGCAGCGGCGAGCCTCTGCAGCTGCCAGCCTATGATCCTGTTCCCGTGTTTGCCGTGACCGTCCTGGACGACGAGGTCTACGTGGACTTCACCAACGTCCTGAACGGCGCCGAGGCTCCAAACTTCAGCTAGCTGCGTGCAGCCGGCAACTTGCACAAGAAAACTTATCGCCAAGAAAACGCACGGTGCCGGAGGGCACGGTGCAGAGGAGAACAAGACATATGTCGACTCTTGAGATCAAGGACCTGCACGTCAGCATTGACACGGAGCAGGGCACGAAGGAAATCCTGAAGGGCGTCAGCCTGACCATCAGGACCGGTGAGACGCACGCCATCATGGGCCCGAACGGTTCCGGCAAGTCCACGCTGGCATCCACCATTGCCGGCCACCCGCGCTACAACGTCACCTCCGGCACCATTACGCTCGACGGTGAAGACGTCCTCGCGATGAGCGTCGACGAGCGCGCCCGCGCCGGCCTGTTCCTTGCCATGCAGTACCCCGTCGAGGTTCCGGGCGTGAGCATGACCAACTTCCTGCGCACCGCCAAGACCGCGATCGACGGCGAAGCCCCGAAGCTGCGCACCTGGACCAAGGACGTCAAGGCGGCCATGGCGCAGCTGCGCATCGACGCCGACTTCACCCAGCGCAACGTGAACGAAGGCTTCTCCGGCGGCGAGAAGAAGCGCGTCGAGATCCTCCAGCTGGAGCTCTTCAAGCCGAAGTTCGCCATCCTCGACGAGACCGACTCCGGCCTCGACGTCGACGCGCTGAAGGTTGTCTCCGAGGGCGTCAACCGCGCACACGGCGAAGGCAACATGGGCACCCTGCTCATCACGCACTACACCCGGATCCTGCGCTACATCAAGCCGGACTTCGTGCACGTGTTCGTCGATGGCCAGGTAGTGGAAGAGGGCGGCCCGGAGCTCGCCGACCGCCTCGAAGACGAAGGCTACGACCGCTACGCCACCGGCGCAGGGGCGGCCACGATCGCTGCCGCCTCGGCTGCAGCCCAGGCGTAGTTAGGACTCCGCGATGACCGAACTCAATGTGGCCCGCACGGGCCTCGAGGATGTCGAAGAGGCGCTCAAGGATGTGATCGACCCTGAACTCGGGGTCAACATCGTTGACTTGGGCCTGTTGTACGGTCTGAAGTACTCAGACGACGACGGCGCCCTGTTGATCGACATGACGCTCACCACCGCCGCCTGCCCGCTCACCGATGTCATCGAGGAGCAGGTCGGCAAGGCCCTGGACGGGGTCGTCGATGAATGGCGGCTCAACTGGGTGTGGATGCCGCCGTGGGGTCCGGAACGGATCACCGAGGACGGGCGCGACCAGATGCGCGCCCTGGGCTTCAACATCTAAGGTCCCCACACATCGCACACGCACCGACGGGCCGCACGGCCCGGACGGCGAACGACGGCGGCCCCACCTCAGTGAGGTGGGGCCGCCGTCGTCTTCCCCTCCGGCGTTCCCTTAATGGCGTCGCGGTGGTCTGATAATGACAACAAGTCCACGCGGCTACAAGCAACAGATCCGGCACACCGTCGAACAGGAGGCACACCGGAATGGATGCCACTGATGCCACCGCCCCGGCGCGGCCCTTCGGCGCGGCCGGGGACTTCGTGGTTGTCGAGGACAGCGGCGAGTTCTCCTACTACCGCTCCAGGGAAGCGCTCCTGGCCGACTTTGAATATGTCGGCGAAGCCCGGTGCATCATTGACCGCGGCGCCACCACCTTCCGGCTCGAGCTGGACGAGCACCGCCGTCTGCGGATGGGACCGCCCCTGGGGTCTGTGGAATTCCACTGGCTGCGCCAGGCCCTGGCCGATGCCCGCGAAGTGCATCCGGAAGGGCACCGGCTCCAACGCGCCGACACGGCCGGGCTCGCCGGGCTCGTGGCCGGATTGTTCGAGACCCTGCAGCTGGAACGCGGAACGGATGCTGAGCTGGGGCTTTGGAGCCTGGACATCGATGGGCTTGCCACGCGGCGCAACGCGCTGGCCGACGTCGACCGCCTCCTGGCCGGGAACCAGCGGCTGGACACGGTCCGGGTGACCGACCCGTTCGGGCACCAGTACCGCCCGGTATGGCATCCGAAGCACCGGCACCTGGGCCACGCCGGATTCGTCAGCTACGTCGAAGTCCCCGTCCGGCGCTGGCCGCGCCGCGGATGAGGCCATGCAGCTGACCTACGGCTTTGGGATCACGGCCTTGGGACCGGCGCGTTGGGACCGGGCCAGGCTTTGTGGCTAGGGGTTGGGCTACGGCGTTGCCACCGCAAACGTGTCGCACTTGTTGATGTCCCCGGTCTTGTAGCCCTGGTAGAACCACTTCTGCCGCTGGGCACTTGACCCGTGGGTCCACGCCTCCGGTGAGACGCGGCCCGTGGCGGCCTTCTGGATGCGGTCGTCGCCCACGGCCGAAGCCGCCGACAGGGCATCCTGGATGTCCTTGTCCGTGAAGGGCTCGAGGTAGGGTTGGCCGGTCTTGGGGTCCGGCTGCGTTGTTGCATAGTGCGCCCACAGCCCTGCGTAGCAGTCGGCCTGCAGCTCAACCCGGACACCGCCCGAGCCGGGGCCCTGCGGATCCTGCTGCGCCCGATCGAGGTCGCCCAGGACATTCTGGATGTGGTGGCCGAATTCGTGGGCCACCACATATTCCTGTGCCAGCGGGCCGCCGGACGAGCCGAAGCGGTCGACGAGTTCCTGGAAGAAGCCGGGATCGAAGTATGCCGTGGTGTCGACGGGACAGTAGAACGGTCCCACATCTGAGGTGGCGGCGCCGCAGCCGGTGTTGGTTGCGCGGGTGAAGATCACGGCCTCGGGCCGCGGGTACTTCGTGTTGTACTGCGCCAGATAGGCCGGCCAGAAGGCGTTCAGGCTGTTGACCGTGCCGGTGATCCTGCAGTCGAGGCGGGCGTCGGCATCGGCGCCGGTCCGGCAGGCGGGCGCAGAGCCCTGGCTCTGCGACTGGGGATCCTGGGCGGTGCCGGCCAGGCCTTCGAGAAGCTGGGGGTTGATGCCGAAGAGGGCAGCCAGCAGCAGGATGATCCCGCCGCCGATCCCGCCGCCGATCATGGGGCCGCGGCCCATCCCGCGGCGGTCCTGGACCTGTGACGGATCCAGCGGGGCGTTGTCGTTAAAGCTCATGGAGTCACAATATCCCGCACAGGCCGCTGCGGTGCCCGGCAACGGTAAAGTTGGTGCGATGCCTTTTCTCGACAGACTCCAGCGCTGGGCCGATGACCGTCCCGACGAGACCGCCGTCGTCGTGGCCGGAGAGCATCTGAGCTGGTCCGGCCTGCGGGACCAGGCGGCCGCGCTGGTGCCCTCGGCGCCGGCCATCACCGTGCTGTCCGAGCAAAATTCGATCCGCTTCGCCGTGGCGTTCGCTGCGGCAGTGGCTGGTGAGCGGCAGTGCGCCGTGTTGGATCCGGCCTGGCCACAGCAACTGCAGGACGGCATCACGGCCAGCATTGCCCGGGTGCAGGCGGGTCAGGCGGATCCGCGCCCGGCGGGGCGTGCCTCGGCGCTGCCGGCATCACGCGGGAGCGGGCTGGGCACTGAATTGGGCAGTGAATTGGGCAGTGGGCTCGGCCGTAGGCTCGTTGACGGGCCGCCCGAGACCTCCTTCCTGATCGGCCTGACCTCCGGCACCACCTCGGTGCCCAAGGCGTTCACCCGCTCGCGACGGTCGTGGCAGGACTCGTTCGAGGCCTCCATTGAATTCTTCGGGCTGACGCAGGATGACAAATCCCTGGCCCCCGGTCCACTCGCCGCAAGCCTGAACCTCTATGCCCTCGCCGAATGCCTGTACGCCGGTGCGGAGTTCCACAGTCTGGACCACTTCGACGTCGGCGCCGCCCACGCCGCGGTCAGCCATGACGGCATCACCCGCCTGGTCCTGGTGCCCACCATGCTAAGGCTGCTCAGCGAACGCGGGCTGGCCGGCGGGGTCGATGCCTCCGGCATCCGCAGCATCATCTGCGCCGGCTCCAAGCTGGACGCCCGGACACTGGAAGCCGCCCGGCGCTGGGCACCGAACGCCACCATTTTCGAATACTACGGAGCGTCCGAACTCAGCTTCGTCTCGGGCGCCGGGCTGCGTCCGGGTGAATCCGCAGAGCCGGGCGGGACCGGCATCGGGAAGCCGTTTCCCGGCGTCGACATCCGCATCCTGGACGATCACGGCGCCGAACTCCCGGACGGCGGCGACGGCAACATCTGCGTCCGCAGCGGCATGGTCAGCAACGGCTATCTGTGGGGCGACGACGGCCAGGCGCTGCGCTGTTTCGACGGCTGGTACACCGTGGGGGACCAGGGGTACCTCTCCGGCGGGACCCTGCACATGCTGGGCCGCCGCTCCGACATGATCATCACCGCCGGCACCAACGTCTACCCGCACGAAGTCGAGATGGCGCTGGCCTCCGTCCCCGGCGTCGCGGCTGCCGTGGCAGCCGGCATGACCGACGACCTTCGCGGCCAGCGGGTCGTGGCCGGCGTGGTGCCCTCGCACGGGGCAGTCACCGCCACCCAGCTGAGGACCGGGATCGACGATGTGCTGGCCCGAAACAAGCGCCCCCTGGAATACTTCGCGCTGACGGAGCTGCCCCTGACGGACCGGGGCAAGATCAGCCGGCAGCTGCTGCTCGACTGGGTGGCCCGGAACGACCCCAGGATTCGGCGCCTTGGCTGAGCCGGGAGTGGGCACGGGGCCGTCTTCAGCCGGGGCGCGTTCACCCGGGCCGGCACCTTCTGGACCGTCTTACCCCTCACCGTCATGGCCCGGGCTGCTGCCGGAGGACCGGCAACCGGTGATCATCGCCGCGCGCCGGACGCCGCTCTGCCGGGCCAACGGGGCCCTGAAGAAGCTGCGCGCCCACGAACTCCTGGCCCCGGTGCTCCGCAGCTTGCTCGCCGACCCCGGCGCCGGCGGTGCCGGCCTCGCCCCGGAGTCGGTGACCGACGTCGTAATCGGCAACGCCGTGGGCGGCGGCGGGAACGTGGCCCGGCTCGCCGCGCTGGAGGCCGGCCTGCCCGTCACCGTCCCCGGCGTCACGGTGGACCGGCAATGCGGCTCCGGTCTGGACGCGATCGTCCTGGCCTCCCGGCTGGTCGCGGCGGGCGGCGGCGGCCTGTACCTGGCCGGCGGCGTCGAGAGCATCAGCACCGCGCCGCTCCGGGCCCACCGTAACGGAGACGGCGGCCCCGACTATTACACGCGGGCCCAGTTTGCGCCCCTCAGCCTCGGCGATCCCGACATGGGGGTGGCGGCCGAGAACGTCGCCGCGCACTTCGGCATCAGCCGGCAACGCCAGGACGCCTTCGCGCTCCGCAGCCATCATCGTGCCCTGGCCGCCGCCGCGGCCGGGACGTTCGACGGCGAGATCGTGCCCCTCCCTGCGGGCTCCGGGGCGGCCGCGGCAGCCGACGATGGTCCCAGGTCGAGTCTGGGCCCGGCCCTGATGGCCCGGCTGCCTGCCGTGTTTGCCGCCGGCGGCACGGTGACGGCCGGGAACTCGTGCTTCGACGCCGACGGCGCCGCCGCCGTGGTCATCACGTCCGTGGAGCATGCCCGCCGGCTGGGTGCCTCGGACGGGATGCTCGTGCTGGGAACCGATACCGCGGGGGTGGCGCCGCAGCTCCTGGGCATCGGCGCGGCCGCAGCGGCCGAACGGCTCCTCGCGGCACACGGGCTGACGGCCGCCGACCTGGGCCTGGTGGAATTCAATGAGGCCTTCGCCGCCCAGACGCTGGCCTGCCTTGACCAGCTGGGGATCGACGCGGAGCACGCCAACCTCGACGGCGGGGCCCTGGCTCTGGGCCACGCCTACGGCGCCTCGGGCGCGGTGCTGGTCACCCGGCTGCTGGCACAGGCGCGAAGGTCCGGACAGGCCGGCCAGCTTGCCCTGGCGATGATCAGCATCGCAGGCGGCATGGGCACGGCCGCGCTGCTGGGGTACGCGGGCTTCACCTAACCCCCGCGGGACATGTCCATTCTTCGCCGTGTCTGGTGGACATATGGGGCACATGTCCATTGGCTGCGGGCAGGGGAGCGCATGTCCCTCGGCCCGGCGCGGACATGGCCTGCCCTGGCACCGAGTTGGTCCCACCGCGGAAGGGACATGTCCATTCTTCGCCGGGTCTGGTGGACATATGGGGCACATGTCCATTGGCTGCGGGCAGGGGAGGGCAGGTCCCTCGGCCCGGCGCGGTCAGGCCCTGCCCTGGCGCCGAGTTGGTCCCACCGCCGAGGGGACATGTCCATTCTTCGCCGGGTCTGGTGGACATATGGGGCACATGTCCATTGGCTGCGGGCAGGGGAGCGCAGGTCCCTCCGCCCGGCCCGGCCCGGCGCGGACAGGCCCTGCCCTTAGACTGCGTTGGTCCCACCGCGGAAGGGACATGTCCACTGGGGACGAAGCAACGGGTGTGCCAGGCAGGCGGTGGTGAGGAGGCCTCGCCTAGTAGACGGAACCTTCCAAGAGTTCTGAGAGCCGGCCGGCGGCGCGCCGGAGTTCCGGAACGCCGGCCTTGAGGCCGGCTTCGGTGGCTGTCTCAACGGGGCTGGTCAGGGCCATGGACTCGCTGGGACGGCGGGATCCGTTCGGCACAGCGACGGCGACCGACAGCACGCCGGTGGCGCGCTCATCCTCGGAATAGGCGTAATCGACGCCGGGTTCGGGCAGGCGTGCGAGAAGCTCTTCAGCGGTGAATGTACTCTCCTCATGGCCGGCCACGATGGCTGCGGCCACCACTTGCCGGATTTCCGCCTCGGAGACCGAGGCCAGCAGGATCTTCCCGGCCGCGCCGACCGTCAGGGGGAGGCGCTTGCCCAGCGGCAGGTCATAGCGCAGGGGCGAGTCGCCGTCGACGCGTGCGACGAGGATCCTTTCAAAGCCCAGCCTTGTGTACAGGGAGGCCGTGAGTCCCGTCTGCGAGGCCACCTGCTGGAGGATCGGCCGCGCGGCAACAACGAGGGGGTCATTCTCCAGGTAGCTGCGGGCCGCAGGCAGGACTGCCGGCCCAATCCGATAGGACTTGTCGGTCTGGCTGACCATGCCGAAATCCTGAAGGACCCGCAGGATCCGCAGTGTGGTCGGCAGGCTCATCCCGCAGGTCCTGGCCAAGTCGCTGAGGCGCTGGGGCCGCTCCGCGCGCTGGAGTTCGGCGAAGACCTCCATCGCCCGGGACAGGGAGCGCATGTTCCCGGCTTTGGCGCCGCCCTCTTCAGCGGAGCCGGCCGAATGTGTCGAAGTCACTGTCATTGTTTCATTCTATGTAACCTCACTGCACTTGACAGAGTTTGTGTCCCCTGTCACTATTTCTTCAGACGAAACATTCTTTCATTCTATGAAATGAAGGACCACGGAACGTAAGAAGGAAACGATGACAACGGAGTCACTACTGACTAAACCTGAGCGCGCCATCCGCGTCGCTCCGTCGGTGCTTACGGGCATCGGCTCGTTCACCGCCGTCGGCGTGTATGTCCTGGTCAGTTCGGTCGGCCTCGGCCTGTGGACCTCGCTGGGACCCGGGCCAGGCATGTTCCCGTTTGCCATGGGAGGGGTGCTGGTCGCGATGTCGGCGCTCTGGCTGGTCCAGGAACTGCGCCGGCCCAGCGAGAAGGCCGAGGGGATCGACCGGGGCGTGGTGATCTCGGTCGTGGTCAGCCTCGTGGTCCTGGCGTCCGTCATGGACCTGCTGGGCTTTCAGCTGAGCATGTTCGGCTTCCTGCTCTATCACCTGAAACTGCGCGGCCGCCGGACCTGGGTGACCTCGCTGATCATCGCCCTCGCCGGCAGCGTCGGCGCGTTCTACGCCTTCAACTACGGCCTGAACGTCGCCCTCCCCGTGTCGGCCTTCACTCCGCTGAACCTGATCGGACTCTAGACGTGGACACAATCAACGAATTGCTCGGCGGCTTCGCCACCGCCATGACGTGGCAAAACCTGCTCTTTGCCTTCCTAGGCTGCCTGCTGGGCACCATCATCGGAGTCCTCCCCGGTGTCGGCCCGGTCGCCGGCGTGGCCCTGCTCATCCCGCTCACCCTGAACCTGGATCCTGCCGGTTCGATCATCATGCTGTGCGCCATTTTCTACGGCACCCAGTACGGCGGAACCATCACCAGCGTCCTGTTGAACACTCCGGGTGAGGCGTCCTCGGCAATCACCACCATCGACGGCTATGCGATGACCAAACTCGGCAGGGCAGGTGCGGCGCTGACCCTGGCCGCCGTAGGATCCTTCGTCGGCGGAACCATCGCCACCATCGGCCTGGTCGCCGCCGCCAAACCCCTGGGCGAACTGGGCCTGCTCGTCGGCCCGCCGGAGTTCTTCGCGCTCATGGTCGTCGGCATATCCCTGCTCGTGGCACTGGCAGGCAAGTCCATGGTCAAGGCCATCATCTCCGGAGCCCTGGGCCTGCTGATCTCCATGGTCGGCATCGACCCCGTCGCCGGCGCCCCGCGGTTCACCTTCGGGATGGACCGGCTCCTGGACGGCGTCAGCTTCGTCGCCGTCATCGTCGGCGTCTTTGGACTCTCCGAAATCCTTTCCTACCGCAAGAACGCCGAGACTCCGCTGGTTCATGCCCCCGGCATGCGCTCCCTTCTCCCGACCCGGACGGAATGGCGGCGCAGCGCCCCCGCCATGGCCCGGGGCACCGGTGTTGGCTTCGGACTCGGCCTCATTCCCGGCATGACCGGATCAGTCTCCTCCCTGCTGTCCTACGCGGCGGAAAAGAAGTTCTCCCGCTTCCGCCACCAACTCGGCAAGGGCGCAGTCGAAGGCGTGGCCGGTCCCGAAACGGCCAACAACGCCCACGCCAACGCCGCCCTGATCCCGCTCTTCACCCTCGGCATCCCGGCATCCCCGACCATCGCCGTGCTGATGGGCGCGTTCCTGCAGCAGGGCCTGACTCCCGGGCCCGCCCTGTTCACCGACCACTCCGAGATCGCCTGGGCCATCATCGCCAGCCTTTTCATTGGTAACGTGCTGCTGCTGCTGCTCAATGTCCCCCTGGTCGGCCTCTGGACCTCCATCCTGCGCGTCCCCACCCCCATCCTGACCGCACTGATCCTGCTGTTCATGGTCATCGGCGCCTACACCATCAACTTCAGCGTCTTCGACGTCTTCGTCATGATCGGCTTCGGCCTCCTCGGCCTGGCCCTGCGAAACCTGGACATCCCGCTGGCACCGATGGTCCTCACCCTGGTGCTGGGACCGCTGATGGAACGTTCACTGCGCGAATCCCTGGAAATCTCCCAAGGCGACTTCAGCGTCTTTACCAGCCGCCCCATCTCCGCCGTGCTGATCGGCCTGGGCGTGCTGATCATCTGCAGCCCGCTGCTCAAGTTCCGCAAACCCAAGGCCCTCACCGAGGACCCCGAAGCCTAAACCTGCTCGTCCCTACACCCAAATTCCTGTCAGCTCTCTTACCCATGCATTTCTTCAAAGGAGAAGACCCTTGTCACGCAAGAAAATCACCGCCGCCTTCGCCGCAGCAGCACTTATCGCCCTCACCGGCTGTGGCGCCAACGCCAGCGCCTCCAACTCCACCGGGGACGACTTCCCGAAGAAGGGCAAATCCATCGACCTGGTGGTGGCCTTCTCGTCCGGCGGAGCCGTGGACACCGCAGCCCGCCTCGTTCAGCCGATCCTGGAGAAAGAGCTCGGCACCAACGTCGAGGTCATCAACAAGCCCGGTGCCGGCGGACAGATCGGATACACAGCACTGACCAGCGCCAAGCCTGACGGCTACACCATCGGCGCCACCGGCTCACCGTCAGTGGTCGTATCGCCGCTGGACCCGGCCCGCGGTGCCAAGTACACCCGTGCCAGCTTCCAGCCCCTGGGCCGCCAGGTCATCGACCCCGCTGTCATCGCCGTCCAGCCCGACAGCCCCTACAAAACGCTGAAGGAACTCCTCGACGCCGCCAAGGCAAACCCGAAATCCATGACCGCCAGCACCACCGGCCTGCAGACCGGCGAACACTTCGCCCTGGCCCAGATCCAGGAAACCACCGGCTCCGAGTTCGCTCCGGTGCACTTCTCCGAAGGCGCCTCGCAGGCCACCACGGCGTTCCTCGGCAAGCACGTTGACGTCCTCGTCGCCAACGTCAGCGACGTGACCGACCTGACCAAGCAGGGCAAGGCCCGCGTCCTGGGCATCATGACCGCCGAACGTTCACCCGCGCTGCCCGACGTTCCCACCTTCAAGGAATCGGGCTACGACGTCGAAGCCGGCACCGTCCGCGGCTACTCCGCACCGGCCGGGCTGCCCGACGCCGTCGCCAAGAAGATCGAAGCTGCCCTCCAGAAGGCCATCGAGGACCCCGCCGTCAAGGAAAAGATGAGCGCCCTCGGCCTGCAGACCAGCTACATGTCCGGTGCCGACTACGAGAAGTTCTGGGCCGGCCAGGAAGAGGACTTCAAGAAGGTCCTCCCGCTGGTCCAGAAAAAAGACTAGCTCTCCCACCAGCCGCCCCGCACGAAAGAACCCACCATGACAACACCTCTCCGTGAAGCTGTCGAACCAGACTTCGCCCGCCCCGATGTGGACGTGATCGACCGGCTCGCCAAACTGCCCGCCGCCAACATTGGCGACGCCATGGACCGCCTCGGAATCGCCGACTCAGCCATCCAGGCCATCTGGCCCGGCGCCCGCCTCGCCGGGCCCGCCTTCACCGTCTGGACACGCCCCGGAGACAACCAGGGCATCCACCGCGCCCTGCAGCTCGCCCGCCCCGGAGACGTGATTGTCGTCTCCGGGGGCGGGGACGAATCCCGGGCACTGCTGGGCGAACTCATCGGCGAGCGGGCCATCAACCTTGGCCTCGCCGGGTTCGCCCTGGACGGCGCCGCCCGCGACGCCGAAGCCCTCGGCGAGATCGGCATGCCGGTCTTCGCCCGCGCCGTCACACCGGCGGGCCCCTACAAGAACGGGCCATCCCGGCTGGGCACCCCGATCTCCTTCGGCGGGGTTCCCGTCCTGCCGGGCGACGTCATCATCGGCGATTCCGACGGCATCGTCGTCATCCCCAGGGAACAGGCGGGCATCGTCGCCGAAGCCGCCGAAGCCGTTTTCGCTGACGAAACCAACCGCCGGGCCGCCATCGTCGCCGACCGCCCCGAGACAGAAAAGACACAAGACAAATGACAGCGTGCACCGTCATCGGCCTCGGCGAAGCCGGGGCAACCTATGCCTCCGCCCTCGTCGCCGCAGGCCACAGCGTCACAGGATTCGATCCCGTTGCCCCCTCCACCCCGGCCGGCGTCACCCGGGCCGCGACCGCAGCGGCAGCCTGCGCCGGCGCGGAGGTTGTTCTGGTCCTGACCGGAGCCGCCGCCGCGCGAAGCGTGGCCCAGGAATGTCTACCGGTCCTGCCGGTCGGCAGCTGCTACGCGGATTTCACCTCCTCCTCACCGCACGTGATGCAGGAACTCGGGAATCTGCCCGGCGAAGCGCTCTTCGCCGACGTCGCCATACTCGGACCCGTGCCCACCCTGGGAGCAAAAACACCCCTGATGGTCAGCGGCCCCGGCTCCCTGGCTGTGGCCGAGCTCCTTTCCCCGCTGGGCGCCGACGTCGAAATCGCCGACGGCGAACCAGGCGCCGCCATGGCGCACAAACTGCTCCGCAGCGTCCTGATGAAAGGCATGGCCTCCATCGTGGTCGAAGCGGTCACCGCCGGACGGGCCGCCGGCCTGGAGGACTGGATCCGGGCCCAAATCGCCCGGCAGCTCGCCGGCGACGGCCAGGCCGTCATCGACAGGTTCCTCACCGGCACGGCCAAGCACGCAGTGCGCCGCTCCCAGGAGATGCAGGACACCGCCAGCTACCTCTCCGACCTTGGAGTACCCGCCGAGATGACAGCAGCATCAGCCACCGCCCTGTCACGGATGGCCCAGGAAACGGCACCGGCCTTGCGCTGACTCCAGCATGAGGAAGAATCAGGGACAAGAGCAAACGCTGAACCTTCCAGCACGAAATTCCCCGTAAGGAGCGGCAACATGATCGGCATCTGGGCCCTTGGGGCCTACCTGACGGTCATCCTGCTCTGGACGACCCTGATCAAACGCAGCGTCGGGGAAGCCATGATCCTCGGCTTCCTGGTGGTGCTTCCGTTCACCGGAGCGGCCGCTGCAGAGATCGGCTGGGCCTCCTTGTACTCCGCGGTGACCGACGAAATCGTCTATGCCACCATGGCGTTCGTCTTTATGGGCTACCTGCTGGACAAAACCGGCGTGCTGGACAGGCTCATCGATCTCCTTAACTCCCTGATCGGCGGCGT
>JBKPBZ010000156.1:0-7449 GCA_046727115.1 Actinomycetota bacterium
CTCGTCTACGGCGGCCCCGGACAGAAATCGTGGACCGACGTTCCCGATCCCACAATTCAGAGCCCCAGCGATGTGATCGTCAAGGTCGACACCACCACCATCTGTGGCACCGATCTGCACATCCTCAAAGGCGACGTCCCCACCGTGGCCAAGGGCCGCATCCTGGGCCACGAGGGAGTCGGCACCATCACGGAGATCGGCGCGTCCGTCACCAGCCTCAAGGTCGGGGACCGCGTCATCATTTCGTGCATCAAGTCCTGCGGGCACTGCGCCAATTGCAGGGCAGGCCTGTACTCCCACTGCCTGGGGGAGGAGGGCACCTCCGGTATCGGCTGGGTGTTCGGGCATCTGATCGACGGCACCCAGGCCGAGTTCGTCCGCGTCCCGTACGCCGAGAACTCCCTGCACCTCCTGCCTGAGGGAGTCAGCGACCAACAGGCCGTCATGCTCTCCGACATCCTTCCCACGGGCTTCGAGATCGGTGTGCAGTACGGCCGAGTCAAGCCCGGCGACACGGTCGCCGTGATCGGCGCCGGCCCGGTCGGACTCGCCGCGATCTGTACCGCCGGACTGTACGGCGCCGCCACGATCATCGCCGTCGACCTCGACGCGAACCGGCTCGACAAATCCCGCGAATTCGGCGCCACGGATGTGGTCCTCTCCAGCGCTGCCAACTGGAAGGAACAAGTAATGGTCCTGACCGACGGGCAGGGCGTGGACGTCGCGATCGAGGCCGTCGGCGTGCCGGCGACGTTCACGATGTGTACCGAGATCGTGCGGCCCGGCGGCAACGTGGCCAACGTGGGCGTCCACGGTAAGGCCGTGGAACTGCATGTCGAGGACCTCTGGATCCGGAACATCAACATCAGCATGGGCCTGGTGAACACCAACACCACCCCCATGCTGCTCAAGCTCGTCGCTCAACAAAAAATCCCTGCAGACAGTTTCGCCACCCACCACTTCATCTTTGACGAGTTCATGGAGGCGTACGACACTTTCGCCCGCGCCGCGGAGACGAAGGCCCTCAAAGTGGTGATCACGGCGTGAAAGCGTTCTTTGTCGACAGCCCTGACGTCCGGCGGCGCCGGCCAACGGCAGTCAAGACGCCCGCCTGCAACAGGCGCCTGCGCACCTTCAGCCACGGCGACGCCGTCACGAAGATTGCGCGCGTCCTCCGTGCCGGCGGTGCAGACATCATCGCCGAAGCCAAACTGTTCCCGACCTCGCGCGGGCGGTAGCGGCCCGGGCCGCCAGCTTCCGGAAGTCCCGCCCAGCCGGGCGTGGCAAACGGACCATCTGAAAGGACGGCGGCCATGAAAGCAGGCCGGATTGTCATGCTGGTGATCGGCTCGCTGTGCGCGCTGGTCGGTCTGGGACTGCTGGCGGGCGCCGGCTTCGCGGGCTGGGCCAACTACCAGCAGCGCGACGGCAGGTACTTCATCACGCCGTCGGAGCAGTTCTCGGGCGATTCCTACGCGCTGACAACCCCCCGGCTGGACCTCACGACCGGAGGCGGCGTGAACGACGGCGCCCCCGTGGACTTTGCGGGCAGCGTGCTGCTCCGCGGTTCCACCACTGATCCCGGCAAGGAAATCTTCATCGGAATCGCCCCGCGGGCCGACGTCGCGGCGTACTTGGCCGGGGTGCAGCGCACCGAAATCGTCGACGTCAGGTTCAACCCCTTCCGCGCGCTGTACCGCGACGTCAACGGCGCCAAAATTCCGGCCAATCCGGCACAGCAGAACTTCTGGGCCGCGACTGCCACGGGCCCGGGGGAGCAGGAACTGACCTGGAACCTTCGCTCCGGGGCTTGGGCCGCGGTGGTCATGAACGCCGATGCGAGTTCCCCGGTGAGCGTGAACCTGCAGGCGGGGGCACGCACTGATCTGCTCTTGCCGGTATTCATCGGGCTACTGATCGGCGGACTGGTGATGTTGCTGATCGGGGTGCCGCTGATCGTGCTGGGCGCCGCAGGACTCGGCCGTGGCGCGCCGGGCCAAGGCGGAACGGGCAGCGGCGTCCCTCCCGGCTACCTGCCAGCCCAACCGGGCCAGCTGTATCCGGCGGGTACCTACCCGTCCGGGGCAGGCCCCGGCCAGCAGAGCACCTCTGCCCCGCCGGGTGCTGTAGCGGCTTACGCTGCCGCGCCGGGAAGTCAGTATCCGGTAACTCCCTATCCGGTAACGCCGGGAGCGACTACACCGTACGTTTACCCCGCACGCCTCCACGGCTACCTGGACCCGAATCTCTCACGGTGGATGTGGCTCGTGAAGTGGTTCCTTGCCATCCCGCACTGCATCATCCTGTTCTTCCTCTGGTTCGCCTTCCTCGTGGTCACGATCGTGGCAGGGTTCGCGATCCTGTTCACGGCGCGCTACCCCCGCTCGCTGTTCAATTTCAATGTCGGCGTGATCCGCTGGAACTGGCGCGTGGCCTTCTACGCCTTCAGTGCGATCGGCACAGACGTCTATCCGCCCTTCACGCTGGCTCGCACCGATTACCCGGCGGACTTCGACGTCGACTATCCCGAACGGCTATCCCGCGGACTGGTGCTGGTGAAATCGTGGCTGCTGGCCATTCCGCATCTGCTGATCGTCGGCGTGCTGACCGGGACCGCGACGACGTGGGTGTTCCAGGACGGCGAGTGGGAACAGCAAAGTGTGGGCATCTCTCTCCTGGGGCTGCTGGTACTCATCGCGGGCGTGATCCTGTTGTTTACGGGCCAATACTGGCGGGGCATCTTCGACCTCCTGCTCGGTCTCAACCGCTGGATCTACCGCGTGATCGCCTACGTTGCCCTCATGCGGGACGAATATCCGCCGTTCCACCTCGATATGGGTCCCGTCGATCCGGGCGAACTGCCGGTGCCGGCCTACGCGGGACCCGCCGTCGGACCGGCGGCCGGACCCGCGACAGCCGAACCCGCCGTCGGACCGGCGGCCGGTCCCGCGGCAACCGGGCCCGCCGGTGGACCGCCCGGTCCCAAGGCGCCGGAAGGCGCAGCCGGTGAGGGCACCCGTGGTGAAAGCCCGGAAGGGCCGCCCAGAAGCTAGTGGCGAGCCGCGTTGGCGGCGCCGCCGGGCCGGGATGACCGGACCGGAGCCGTCAAGGAAGCCGGTTCAGATTGAGCTGCTCTTCGGCGGCCAGGAGGAACGAGCGCTCTTGCGCAGTCAAAGTCCCGCCGGACGCAAGCTCGGCATCCCAGACTTCAACGATCATCCGGTGCAGCCGTTCCCCGGTTGGCGCGGCGGGGTCGCTTTCGAGGAGGCGGTCGGCGGCACCTGCATGCTGAAGGACCCTGTCCCTGATGGGTTCGACGCCGGCGAGGGTGTCCGCCGCCCAGCGGGCCTGCCGCTTGAGGCGGGTATGGCCTGCCACGGCGGGGACGGTCAAGCCCGCCCCGCCCAGGATGAGGGTGAGCATCTCCAGGACCCGGATGACGGTGTCGGGGGGCACGGGGACGGCCAGAAGCGCCGGGATCGGGACTGAGAGCAGCCCGATCGTGAATTTGACCGTCACGAACAGGGCGAGAACGCTGGCGGCGCCGACCATGGTGAACCCGACCTTGAAGGACCGCCGCATCCTCGGAATATAGCGGAAGCACGCGACGGCGACCCCGAAGCACACCCACCCTATGTAGGCGATCAGTACGGCGGAAAACAGGGCGGCGGGCAGGCGCTCATGGTAAAGACCCCAGCTGTCGGTCGTCGTGGTGGGGCCCGTCAGGATGAAGAACATCAATTCCAGCGCCAGCGTGAGGGCCAGCGGCAGAGGGCGCGCGAGTGCCCGGCGCGTGCCGGCCGGGACGATCGCCTCAAGGACTGAACGGCGGAGGTACCAGAGGCTGAAGATCATCGCCGAGTGCAGGGCAAGCTTGGCGAGATTGATACCGCCGATGTGGGCATCGACCGCGGCATACACGGGCGGCGACAGCAGCACCGAGCCGGCACCGGCGAACAAAGCCGAAAAGAATACGGAATCGCGGCGGTTCCGCATCATGGCCGGGATCCGGGCCGCGGCGAGAACGAAAAGGACCGCGGCCGCGACGAGCTGGATCATCCGAAAACCGATCCAAAGTTCCCGGGCTGGCCGCCCGAGCGGTCCTGGGACCGTCGGATGCGTGCGGCGAGACGGTCAGCCAGGAGCTCCGCGGCGACCTCGAACTCATTGAGGAAATCGGTCCGCTTGAGTGCCCTGACCACGCGCTCCGGATCCAGGTCCGGGAAGAACGTTCCGGCATATTCGGCGGACACGATGTCCTGCTCGTGATGCAGGATCATATGGGCGAACTCATGGAGGACAATCTGCTGCCGGTGGACTTCGGAGGCCGCCCTGGCGTGCAGGATCAGGTCCATGTTGTCCAGGCCGAACCACAGCCCGCAGACCTTGTCCGTTGCCCCTTCGATGGGCTTGATGACAATCTTGCGGTTCCGCTGCCGTTCAAGGTGCGCCTGGATTGATGCCGGGGAGACCGGCTCGCTGAGGGAGAGGCTTGCTTCTGCTTCCCGGGCTCGCGACCGGGCTGCGTCGTAATCCATGTACCGAGTCCTTGGCTGTTGATAGAGCGTCAGCGTGGACACGCCACTTCCTGACGGCCAAACCTCGCCAGAATCATATCAGTGCAGGTCAGCGCGTGGTTAGGGGGCTCCGGGGCGTCAGGACTGGCCCGAATCCCCGCGGGAGGTCTCGTCGGAATCCCCGCGGGAGAGCTGCTCGTCGATCAGGTCCCGGATCTGGAGCAGGGTTTCCGGGGAGAGCCCGTCCAGCTGGCGGGCTGCGAAGTTGCGCACCTTGTTGACCCGCATCGAGGCGAGCAATTCAAGCTGCGCCTCCACCCGGGGCGGAAGCTCTTCGTCGCCGTCGATCAGGTAGTTCTCGCTGACACCGAAGAACCTGGCCAGGTTCTGCAGGAGTTCGACCTTCTTGACGGCCGGTCCCGTGCCCGACCGCATGTAGTGCCACCGGGCGCGGGAGAGCGGCGTCCCGGCAGCGGACATGGCGTCGCGGACATCGGTGAACGTGACTTTTCGGCCCTCGGCTTCGGCTGTGTCCAGCAGGATGTTCAGCTTGCGCGCCAGGGCTGGACCCGGCGCGGAGGTCGGCTGGTCGTCGCTCACAGTGGCTTCTTTCATCGGACGAAATTCATCAGGCGCGGGCTTGTCACAAAACGTCAGGTCGCCTGCGAGTCTAGCAGATTGGACATGTCCAATATTTTCCGGGTAGGCTCAACACGAGAAATTGGACGTGTCCAATTTCTCGTGTGCTGGGGCGGACTACAGCCCGCCCGGCACGTCGTGGTTCGGTCAGGAGTGTGCATTGGGGGGACGCCTGGCCGGGTCCCGGCGTGGCAATCGTCCCCGCCACGCCGCTGGCAGCTCCGGTCCGGGCGGCCGCCGGTCCTCTTGCCACCGGCCCTTCGCAAGAACATAGTTGAGGGAATTCACGAACTCCGCGGCACTAGGCAGGCGACCATGCTGAATATCGGGATTCCGGAAAACGGCTTGCTTTACGGCAAGACCGCCCTGATCTACGGCGGCGGAGGAGCGGTGGGCGGGGCGGTAGCGAGGGCCTTCGCGGCCGACGGCGCCACGGTCCACATCGCCGGGAGGACCGAATCGCGGCTGGAAAAAGTAGCCAACGACATTCGCGAAGCCGGCGGCACCGCCGAGACCGCCGTCGTCGACGCCCTGGACGAAGAGCAGGTGGATGCCTTCGTCAGCCGGGTGGCGAAGAAGAGCAAGAGGATCGATATCTCCTTCAACGTGATCTCGTTTGGCGACGTGCAGGAGCCGCTCATGGAGATCGACGTGGATGACTTCACCCGGCCCATCACGCTGGCCGCGCGTACGCACTTCCTCACCACCCGCGCCGCCGCCGCTTACATGGTCAAGCAGCGCTCCGGCGTCGTGCTCATGTTCGGCGGCTCCGGACCGCAGACCATCCCGGGCCTGGGCGGGTTCAAGGTGGCGCTGGACGCGATGGAAGGGCTGCGCCGGCAGTGGGCCCTCGAGCTGGGTAAACACGGCATCAGGGTGGTCACCATGGTCACCGGCGGCATTATCGAAACCATCCCCTGGCAGGCCGAGGGCCGCGAGGAGATCGTGGTGGAGATTGCCCGGGCCGCGCACTTGAACCGCACGGCCACCCTGGCGGACGTCGGAAACGTGGCTTCCTTCATCGTCTCGGACAAGGCAGCGGCCATCACCGACGCGACCGTGAACATCTCCGCCGGCGCGATCGTGGACTACTGACGCCGGCTAGGCCACCAGGTTGGCTGCGGCGCCATCCATGTGCTCGAGGACCGTTGTGCGGGCCAGTGTCGCGTCGCCGGTCTCGATCGCGGCTACGATGTCGTGGTGCCGGTCCACGCTCATGTTTTTGACGGCCCGTTCGATCCCGGCAAACATAATGGACATCCGAATGGAGCCCTCAAGCGACTCCCAGGAGTGCAACAGGGTCTCGTTTCCGGTGAGCCGGCACAGCGTCCGGTGGAACTCGAGATCGGATTCAATCCGTTGCTCCAGGCTCGCCTCGGCGGCCGCGGCCATGGCATCGACGGCCGAGCGCAGGGACGCAATTACTGAGGCCCGGTCCGGCAATTCACACAGCGTCCGGACCGCGAGCGATTCCAGCGCCGCACGGACGGCGAAGATGTCCCGGATTTCCTTGCCGTCCAGGTGCCGCACGGACAACCGGCCGCGCGGTCCTGCCGAGAGCAGGCCTTCCTGTTCCAGCTGTCGCAGCGCCTCGCGCAGCGTTCCCCGGCTGATCTGGAGCATGTCGGACAGTTCGGTCTCCACCAGATGCCGTCCGGGTTCCAGTTCACCGCTGGTAATGGCCGTCCGCAGCGCGGATAACGCCTGCTCGCGGAGGCTCTTTTTTTCCAGTCCGAGAAGCGGGGCTGTTGCTCCGGCCATGGGTTTGTCCTCACTGTCAGTGGTCAACTGTCTACAGCTGGTCTGTTAACAGTTGATGGTACGGCACGGACGCGGGACCGGCAGCTGCCGGCCCCGCGCGTCCTCAGGCAAGCTCGGCGAGCACCTTGGCGACGATCCTCTGCACGGAGAGACCGTACCGTTCGTGCAGGGTGGGCAGCGCGCCGGCGTCGAGGAACTCGTCCGGCAGCGCCACCGGAACCACGCGTTTGCCCAGGCCCGCGGTGACCACGGCCGAGGCGACAGTCTCGAACAACCCGCCCACCACGCTGTGGTTCTCCAGCGTCACCGCAAGGCGGTCCGTGTTCAGCTCGGCGAGGACCGTCGCGGCGTCGAACGGCTTGATGGTGGGGGCATGGACCACCGCGACATCGACGTGGTGCGCCGCCAGCGCCTCGGCCGCCTGGAGCGCCCGCATGGTCATCAGCCCGCTGGAGATGAAGACGACATCGCGGCCCCCGCGCAGGACCTTGGCCTTGCCGAGCTCGAACTTGTAGTCGTACTCGTCCAGCAC
>JBKPBZ010000157.1:0-10132 GCA_046727115.1 Actinomycetota bacterium
CGTTCGCCCGGGGTGGAAGCGCAGCGGGCGGCCGGCCCCGTTTGCGATAATGGGCTCATGCAATCTCTGGGTAGCTCCTCGTCCACGTCCAACGACACCACGGCCCGGGGCCGGTTCTCCATGCTCCGCATCAGCGGGCCGGGGCTGCTGGTCTTCATCATCGCGTTCGTGGTGGCCGTGATCTTCGCAGCGAACCAGAACGACGTCGTGGGCTGGATCGTGGCGATCATCGCCGGCTTCTGGCTGGCGCTGGCCTCCTTCGTAGTGTTCAGCATCCAGAAGGCCGCCAAGAAGGCCGGGGCCAGGCTGAACGAGGCCCAGAACGCCTTCAACGCCGCGGCCGGGCGGCCGCCGGCGGCACGCAGCGCTGACCACGGCGGCACCCGGGTGGTCAGCGAACGCCGCGAATCGGACGGCGTCCGCGACATGAAGCTCGACCACTCCTTCAAGATCGTCCAGGTCCAGGTCAGGGTGGTCGAACAGGAGCGCGCGAAGGGCGAAGCCGCGGACCGCGACACGATCAGCCGCGCCCTGGAGACCATCGAGATCACCGCCACCAACGCGCGGGACATGATCAAAACCCCGGGCGACGGCGACGCACCCGTTAGCGGAACCATCATCGACTAGAGTGGATCGGGTGAGCTCGGCATTGAAGAAGGACCACCTTCGCATCGCATCAGTCAACGTCAACGGCCTGCGCGCCGCCTACAAGAACGGCATGGCGGAGTGGCTTGAGCCGCGCGAGGTGGACATCCTGTGCCTCCAGGAGGTCCGTGCGCCCGATGCCATCGTCCAGCAACTGCTCGGCGAGGGCTGGTACATCCTCCACGCCGAGGCCGAGGCGAAGGGCCGGGCCGGCGTTGCCATCGCCTCACGCGAAGAGCCTGTCGCCACCCGGGTGGGGATCGGCGATGACTTCTTCGCCACCACCGGACGCTGGGTCGAGGCGGACTACATCGTGCGCGATGCCGACGGGCAGGCCTCACAGCTGACCGTCGTGAGCGCCTACGTGCACTCGGGCGAGGTGGGCACTCCCAAGCAGGATGACAAGTTCCGCTTCCTCGACGTCATGACCACCCGCCTGCCCGAACTCGCCAAGCACAGTGACCACGCGCTGGTGGTGGGCGACCTCAACGTCGGCCACACGGAGCTGGACATCAGGAACTGGAAGGGCAACGTCAAACGTGCCGGCTTCCTGCCGGAGGAGAGGGCCTATTTTGACCGCTTCTTCGGCGAAGAAATCGGTTGGAAGGATGTTCACAGGGGCCTGGCGGGTAACGTCGACGGCCCCTACACTTGGTGGTCGCAACGGGGCCAGGCCTTTGACAACGACACCGGCTGGCGCATCGATTACCACATGGCCACGCCCGCTCTCGCTGCTGCCGCAGTGTCAGCCGTTGTTGACCGGGCAGCGTCCTGGGACACACGCTTCTCCGACCACGCCCCGCTGGTAGTGGACTACCGGCTCTAGTCTTAAGGCTTCCACGAATGACCACCACTTCTACCGTGACCGACGCCGAGTCTGCCGCCGGCAAGTCCGCTCCGGCGGCCACCGCGGCCCGGCACCGCATCCTTTCCGGCATGCAGCCCTCCGCGGACTCCCTGCACCTGGGCAACTACCTCGGCGCCCTCGTGAACTGGGTCCGGATGCAGGACGAGTATGACGCCGTGTTCTTCATCCCCGACCTGCACGCGATCACCGTGCCGCAGGATCCCGCCGAACTGGCCCACCGCACGAGGGTGACGGCCGCGCAGTACATTGCCGGCGGCGTGGACGTGGACAAGTGCACGCTGTTCGTTCAGTCCCAGGTGCCGGAGCACGCCCAGCTGGCGTGGGTCCTGAACTGCATCACTGGTTTCGGCGAGGCGTCCCGGATGACCCAGTTCAAGGACAAGGCCCACAAACAGGGCTCGGACCATGCCAGCGTGGGACTGTTCACCTACCCCATCCTGCAGGCCGCGGACATCCTCCTGTACCAGCCGCAGGGTGTCCCGGTGGGCGAGGACCAGCGTCAGCACGTGGAATTGAGCCGTGACCTCGCCCAGCGGTTCAACTCCCGCTTCGGCCACACCTTCACGGTGCCGCAGCCCTTCATCCAGAAGGAATCCGCGAAGATCTACGACCTGCAGCACCCCACCGGCAAGATGTCCAAGTCGGCCGAGTCACCGGCCGGCCTGATCAACCTGCTGGACGATCCCAAGGTCACCGCCAAGCGGATCAAATCGGCTGTGACGGATGCGGAGACGGAAATCCGGTTCGACCGGGAGGCGAAGCCGGGCGTGTCCAACCTGCTGACCATCTACTCGGCCATCAGCGGGCAAAGTGTCGACGCCCTCGTCACCGCGTACCAGGGCAAGATGTACGGGCATCTCAAAGCGGACCTCGCCGAGGTGGTCACGGAGCACCTGACTCCGATCCGGAACCGCGCCAAGGAGCTGCTGGACGATCCCGCGGAGCTGGACCGGCTGCTGGCCCTCGGCGCCGACAAGGCCCGGGAGATTGCCTCCCTGACTCTGCGCGACGTCTACGCCAAGGTGGGTTTCCTGCCGTACGCCGGCGCCCAGGGAGTCCGCTAGGTCAATGGCCTCCGTCAGCAAAGTCACCGCGAAAGCCGCCCCGTCGAACGGACAGCGCAGCGAAGGCATGAGCATCGGCGTGATCCTGCGGTTCCCGGCGGACATCGCTGAGGAGCTCCAGCGCTGGCGGGCCTCGTTCGGGGATCCGATGGCCACCGTCGTCCCAGCCCACATCACGCTCGTCACCACCACCATGACGCAGGACTGGGCCGCGACCCAGCGCCACGTCCGGAACGTGGCGCGCGGGCAGGAGCCTTTCACGGTGACCATCGCCGGGACCGGGTCTTTCCGGCCGGTGTCCCCGGTGGTCTTCCTGAACGTTGAGGACGGCTTCGGGGACTGCGTAAACCTGCACCGCCAGTTGCAGTCCGGCCCGCTGGAGCGGGAACTGCCGTTCGGCTACCATCCGCACGTTACCGTGGCCCACGACGTCGCCCCGGAAAGCCTCGACGAGGCCGAAACGGTCCTCAAGGATTACAGGGCCACGTTCCCTGTGGCTAGCATGGGACTTTACGAGCACGACGACAACGGCATCTGGCAGCTACGGGAAGAGCTTGACTTTGGGATCAAACCTGACCACGACAGAGGCCCGGACGGCACCCCAGACGCCCGATAAGCCGCCGCTTCCCACGGATCTGGCCGGGCTGAAACTGGAAGTCATCCGCAAGAGGGTCGAATGGGGCAGGGTCCGGCGCTCCGGCGGCGGGACCATTGCGTCGCTGACGGCAATGATGATGTGGTTCCTGGCCCGGCTCAACACGTTGTTGCCCATGCGCGCGTTCCTGCACTACGGCCGCCAACTTGGCCCGCTGATGAGCGCCGGTATCGGGTTCAGGATGTTCTTCTCCGTCACGGGCCTCCTGGCTACCGGCTTGTCCCTGGCCGGTCTCGTCCTCAGCGGTCATCCCGCCCTGCTGGACCAGGTCATCAAGGCTGTGGCCGCGACCGCGCCCGGGCTCTTGAAGGTCAACGGCAGCGACGGGCTGGTCGATCCCTATGAACTGCTGAACCCCACCAGCCTCGGCTGGGCCGCCGGGATCGCCGCTGTGGTGACGGTGTTTACGTCCCTGGGCTGGGTTGGCGGCGTCCGCGACGGCGTGCGGGGCATGATGCAGCTCGGCCCGAGGGGGATGAATCCGGTCCTGCAGATCCTGCGCGATGTCGGCACACTGGTGCTGCTCGGAGTGACGCTGGTGGTCAGTGCCGCCGTCTCACTGGTGTTCGGCACGGCGGCGGATTGGGTGGCCGCGCAGCTGCACCTGGACCCGTCGCTGGCCGGGCCGCTGACCACCTCCGTCACGATCGTCGTGCCGCTGCTGCTGGGCTGGGGCACCGCCCTGATCATGTACCGGGTGGCCGCGGGCCTGAAGCCGGCCCGGCGCTCCCTGCTGGAAGGGACCATCCTCGCCGCGGTGGGCACCACCATCCTGCAGATCTTCAGCACCCAGCTGCTGGCCAGTGCGGGCAAGAACCCCATCCTGGCGCCCTTCGCCATCATCATCGGCCTGCTGATCTGGTTCAACCTGGTCAGCCAGGTCTACGTGCTCTGCGCCGCGTGGGTGGCGATCCGGGAGGAAGACCTCAAGACCGAGCCCGCCGCCGCGACCACCGGCTGGGGTGCCCGGCGGGTCCAGCCGGGCAAGACGCCGGTGGAGCGCCGGGCCCGCCGGAGGTCGCTGACCGCCGCGTTCAGGCGTCGAGGTACTGGTCGGCCCACGCCGAAATAATCTTCGCGGCACGGGCCGCCTGGCCCTTGCCCGTCAGGAGGTGGTCGCTGCCCTCCAGCGAAACGAAGCTGCGCGGGTGGCGTGCCGTCTGGAAGATGGTACTGGCGTTTTCGATCCCCACCGTGTTGTCAGTGGGGGAGTGCAGCACCATGAGCGGCTTGTGCAGCTGTCGGATGCAGTCCGTCAGGTCCGCTTTTTCGAGATCCTCGACGAAGTGCCGGCGGATCTCCACGCGCTTGCCGCCAAGGTCCACCTCGGCGCTTCCCTCGCTCAGGATCCGGTCCAGCGCCGCGTCAAAGACGTGGGCCACGTGCTTGGGGGAGAAGGGCGCACCTACCGTGGCCACGGCGTCGAGTTCCGGGATCTCCTGCGCGGCGGCCAAAACAGCGGCTCCGCCAAAGGAATGGCCCACGAGCAGCGAGATCGGCCGGCCGGAGTTGCGCATGAATTCGGCGGCCTTGACCGTGTCAGCCACCTTGTGGCTGAAGGACCCCTCTGACCACATTCCCGCGGACTCGCCAAGCCCCAGGTTGTCGAACCGGAGCATGCCCACGCCGTTGTCCGCAAGGGCCTTGCACATCCGGGAGGCCGAGGGGCTGTCCTTGCCCAGGGTGAAGCCGTGCGAGAACACGCCCCAGCCCTTGATCGGGCCGTCCGGAAGGTCCACAACGCCGGAGAGCAGTTCGCCGGTGGAACCTTGGAAAGAGACTTTTTCTGAGCGGGACACGGTGTCCCCTTTCATGTGAGGGGGAAACGAACGACGGCGCCCCCACCCGTAAGGTGAGAGGCGCCGTCGTCGGCAGCTCCCGTAGGTAAACGCCGGTAGGGAGCTAGTGCAGCCGGTGGAACCGGTCGTTAGATCTTGCGGGAGAGGATGGCCTGCTTGACCTCGGCGATTGCCTGCGTGACCTGGATGCCGCGGGGGCATGCTTCGGTGCAGTTGAAGGTGGTGCGGCAGCGCCACACGCCTTCCTTGTCGTTGAGGATCTCCAGGCGCATGTCGCCGGCATCATCGCGGGAATCGAAGATGAAGCGGTGCGCGTTGACGATCGCGGCCGGGCCGAAGTACTGGCCGTCGGTCCAGAACACCGGGCAGGACGAGGTGCACGCGGCGCAGAGGATGCACTTGGTGGTGTCGTCGAACCGTTCGCGGTCCTCGGCGGACTGCAGGCGTTCCTTGGTGGGCTCGTGGCCGCGGTTGATGAGGAAGGGCATGACTTCGCGGAAGGACTGGAAGAACGGCTCCATGTCCACGATCAGGTCCTTCTCCACCGGCAGGCCCTTGATCGGCTCGACCGTGATGGGCTTGGACGTGTCCAGGTCCTTCAGCAGGGTCTTGCAGGCGAGGCGGTTGCGGCCGTTGATGCGCATGGCATCGGAGCCGCAGACGCCGTGGGCGCAGGAACGGCGGAAGGAGACGCTGCCGTCCATCTCCCACTTGATCTTGTGCAGGGCGTCCAGGACACGGTCGGTGCCGTACATGGTGACCTTGAAGTCATCCCACGTGGCGTCCTCGGAGACCTCGGGGTTGTAGCGGCGCACGCGCAGCGTGACGTCGAAGGACGGGATCTCCCCGCCGCCGCCGACGCCGGCGGGCAGTTCGATCTTGGATGCTGGCTCAGCGAGTTCAGCGCTCATCTTAGTACTTCCTCACCATCGGCTCGTAGCGCGTAAAGACCACCGGTTTGGTGGCAAGCCGGATGCCGGCAATCGCCTCGGCGGAACCATCCGCCGGGGCGTGCTCATCCTTGTACGCCATGGAGTGCTTCATGAATTTTTCGTCGTCGCGCTCGGGGAAGTCCTCGCGGAAGTGGCCGCCGCGGGATTCCTCGCGGTGCAGGGCCGCCACGGTCATGACCTTGGCGAGCTCCAGCAGGAAGCCCAGCTCCACGGCCTCGAGCAGGTCCAGGTTGAAGCGCTTGCCCTTGTCCTGGACGTTGATGCGCTGGTACCGCTCCTCGAAGGAGGCGATGTCCTTCAGGACCGTGTTCAGCGTGTCGGCCGTCCGGAACACCTGCATGTTGGCGTCCATGGTGTCCTGCAGTTCCTTGCGGATCGCAGCGACCTTCTCGGTGCCGTCGGAGGTGCGGACGTGGTCCAGCAGGTTCAGCGTGTAGGCCTCCGGGTCAGCGGGGAGCTCCACGAAGTCGGCGGTCTTGGCGTATTCGGCTGCTGCGATGCCGGCGCGCTTGCCGAACACGTTGATGTCCAGCAGCGAGTTGGTGCCCAGGCGGTTGGAGCCGTGGACCGAGACGCAGGCGACCTCGCCGGCGGCGTACAGGCCCGGGACCACCGTGTCGTTGTCCTGGAGGACCTCGGCGGTGATGTTCGTGGGGATGCCGCCCATGGCGTAGTGCGCCGTCGGGAACACCGGAACCGGCTCCGTGTACGGCTCCACACCCAGGTAGGTGCGGGCGAACTCGGTGATGTCCGGCAGCTTGGCATCGATGTGCGCGGGCTCGAGGTGGGTCAGGTCCAGGAGGACGTAATCCTTGTTCGGGCCGCAGCCGCGTCCCTCACGGACTTCGTTGGCCATGGAGCGGGCCACGATGTCGCGCGGGGCGAGGTCCTTGATGGTGGGCGCGTAGCGCTCCATGAAGCGTTCGCCCTCGGAGTTGCGCAGGATTGCGCCTTCGCCGCGGGCGGCCTCGGAGAGCAGGATGCCCAGGCCGGCCAGGCCTGTCGGGTGGAACTGGAAGAACTCCATGTCCTCCAGCGGGATGCCGCGGCGGAACGCGATGCCCATGCCGTCACCGGTGAGGGTGTGGGCGTTGGAGGTGGTCTTGAAGACCTTGCCGGCGCCGCCGGAGGCGAACACCACGGACTTGGCCTGGAAGACGTGCAGCTCGCCGGAGGCGAGGTCATAGGACACGACGCCGGCGACGCGCTTCTGCTTGTACGGCGTGCCGTCCTCGCGGACAGCGTCCTCTTCGACGGTCAGCAGGTCCAGGACGTAGTACTCGTTGTAGAACTCGACGTTGTGCTTGACGCAGTTTTGGTACAGGGTCTGCAGGATCATGTGGCCGGTGCGGTCGGCGGCGTAGCAGGCGCGGCGGACCGGGGCCTTGCCGTGGTCGCGGGTGTGGCCACCGAAACGGCGCTGGTCGATGCGGCCCTCGGGCGTGCGGTTGAACGGCAGGCCCATCTTCTCCAGGTCCAGGACGGCGTCGATCGCTTCCTTCGCCATGACCTCGGCGGCGTCCTGGTCAACCAGGTAGTCGCCACCCTTGATGGTGTCGAAGGTGTGCCACTCCCAGTTGTCTTCCTCGACGTTGGCCAGGGCCGCACACATGCCGCCCTGCGCCGCGCCGGTGTGGGACCGGGTGGGGTAGAGCTTGGTCAGTACTGCTGTTCGGGCGCGCTGACCGGATTCGATCGCCGCGCGCATCCCGGCGCCACCGGCACCGACGATCACGACGTCGTACTTATGGACCTGCATACCAGACGCTCTTTCTCTCAAAATTCGCTATAACCCACCGCGCAGGCCGCGCCTGCCGGTGAATTCTCATGCAATCTGCACCTGCGCTCGGCAGGCAAGATCAGTTGCCGTGGGGGACCGAGTCCTGGCCCGTAGGGGCCGCGGTCCCGCGGCGGTTCCGCCGTTACGGCCTTTGCCGTTAAGGCTGAACCATCACGGCTGCGCCCCTAAGGCGCTGGGCAGAAGCCGCCGGGAAGCTGGACGCCGTTGGCCACGGGGCACGGGTTGAACGTGAAGATGACCAGGGTGCCCAGGATGATGATGACCGCGGTGGCCGCGTAAAGCACAATCTTCAGCCACAGGCGCGTGGCGTCCTTTTCGGCGTAGTCATTGATGATGGTGCGGACGCCGTTGGTGCCGTGCAGCATGGCGAGCCACAGCATGGCCAGGTCCCAGAACTGCCAGAACGGGTCGGCCCACTTGCCGGCCACAAAGCCGAAGTCGATCGCGTGGATGCCCTCGCCGACCAGCAGGTTGACGGTCAGGTGGCCGAAGATCAGCACCACCAGCACGACGCCGGAGAGGCGCATGAAGAGCCAGGCGAGCATCTCGAAGTTGCCCTTGGAACCGCCGGTGCGGCGGTACTTGGGCTGGATCTTTCCGCTGCGCGGACTCTGAATGGTTGCAGTCATGGCTTAGTGACCTCCAAAGGCGAGGGAAAGGTGGCGGATGGAGAAGCCGACCATCACGACGACCCAGAGGCCCAGGACCGTCCAGAGCATCTGACGCTGGTACTTGGCACCCTTCTTCCAGAAGTCGACGGCGATGATCCGCAGGCCGTTGAAGGCGTGGAACACGATCGCCGCGACAAGGCCCGTTTCACCCAGGGCCATGAGGGGGTTCTTGTAGGTACCAATCACTGCGGTGTAGGCCTCGGGGGACACACGCACCAATGAGGTGTCCAGCACGTGGACCAACAAGAAGAAGAAAATCACTACACCGGTAATGCGGTGTCCAACCCAGGACCACATGCCTTCACGGCCGCGGTACAAGGTGCCAGCTGGTTTTGTCGGCACTGAATAAACCTCCCTGCAACACAGCGGCGCTGGCATGGGATCCACGCGGGGGGAACGCCTGCTGCGAGAGCACTCGTAAGCTCAAGCCTAAATCTAGGCTTCGCTCACAGCTTATTCAATTTAGGAACCCCTTGTTGACAAGCCCCGGCGCGGTTTTGCGCCGGTTTTGAGACGAACGCCACATTTGTCCGCGTTTGCAGGGGCTGGAAGGCCTCGATCCCGGCCCAATCGGGGCCGATTCGGCCGCCGTCGGCTAAAGTAGCCGTGATGACTACAGACAAAGTGACAAGCCAGGATTCACCGTTGGACCGTTTTATTGCGGTTATTCCGGCGGGCGGGGTGGGGACCCGTCTCTGGCCCCTGTCACGGGCAGCAGCCCCGAAATTCCTTCACGACCTCACCGGTTCGGGGAGCACGCTGTTGCGCGCAACCTATGACCGCCTCCTGCCCGTCGCCGGCAAGCACGTGCTGGTGGTGACCGGCTCGGCCCACAAAGCAGCCGTCTGCCGCCAACTGCCGGAGGTCCTCGACTCCAACCTTGTCCTGGAAAGCGAACCCAAGGACTCAGGGGCGGCGATTGGCCTCGCCGCGGCCATCCTCCATGAGCGGGATCCGGACACCATCATGGGCTCGTTCGCCGCGGACCAGGTCATCAGCCCGGATGACCTCTTCCAGGACGCAGTCCGTGAGGCCGTCTACACCGCCGCCGCCGGGAAGATCGTCACCATCGGCATCAAGCCGACCCATCCCTCCACCGGATTCGGCTACATCCGCTCCGGCGCAAACCTCAACATCCCCGACGCGCCCAGCGCCCAGTCCGTGGTGGAGTTCGTGGAGAAGCCCAGCGAGGAAGTGGCCCAGCAGTACGTCGACAGCGGGGAATATGTCTGGAACGCCGGCATGTTCGTGGCGCCGGTCTCGCTGATGCTCAAGCACCTCGAGGCCAACCAGCCCGAGCTCTTCGCCGGACTCCAGGAAATCGCCAAGGCCTGGGACACCCCGGAACGCGACGCTGTCACCGCACGGGTGTGGCCCACGCTGCCCAAGATCGCCATTGACTACGCCGTCGCCGAGCCCGCCGCCGCCGCCGGCGACGTCGCCGTGGTGCCCGGGACGTTCCTCTGGGACGACGTCGGGGACTTCGCCTCCGTCGGCCGGCTCAACAGCGCCAAGGAAGTCGACGAGGTCACAGTCCTGGGTGAGGGCGCCCGCGTTTTCACCGAGAACGCCAGCGGCGTGGTGGTCTCCGATACCAAGCGGGTGATCGCGTTGATCGGCATCAAGGACGTCGTCATCGTGGACACTCCCGACGCCCTGCTGGTCACCACCAAGGA
>JBKPBZ010000158.1:0-16573 GCA_046727115.1 Actinomycetota bacterium
CGGGGGATCGAAGACACGCAGGACGGCCGGCCGCGGGCTGAGCGGCCAGCTCCAGGCAGGTGCCGGGACTGGGGCTGCCCTCGGGGAGCCACGGACGGAGGATGTTGCAACCAGGGTGGATGCCGGGACCTGGGTGCCAACCGAAACCTCGGCGGCCGCGGCGACGGAATCGGCGGGGATGAGGGACAGCGCCAGGAGCAGCGCTGCAAGGCCGGGGGAGATCTTCATGTGCCCAGCCTGCCGCGGCGGCGCGCTGGGCGGAATCTCCGAGGAGGGCTATGTGGAAAAACCTCCCGCGCCCCAGTTTCATGCCAGCCCGGCCGCAATTCCGGGCGCCGCGAAACATGCTCACCGACGCCCGGCAAAGCCCCGGAACCCCGCCCCGCGACCCCGCGGAAACCGTCCTTCGTGGCGGGGGCGCTGTAGTACACTTGGTGGAGCAGTTTGCTGTGCCCTCACGCTTGGACGTCGCGATGATTCGTGGTTGTTAGAGCCGGCACGCCTCATTCAGGGGTGCGGGGGAGCAGCGGCTGACTACGCGTATCCAGCCCTCCTCAAAAGAAGCCTGAAACTTCAGATGCGGAGGACTGCGCCTCCCGCGGTCCGTTCCTTTGGGTACGGATGGGAAGCGCAGTGGATGCCAGGAGCAACGCCCACCCCGGGCGAATGCTAAACAACCGTCAACTATTGGCAGGGTAAGAGAGCCATGGGCTCTCTCATGAATGACCTGCCGGAAGGAGCGTCGGCATGCCCGTCGTAACTATGCGCCAGCTGCTTGACAGCGGCGTCCACTTTGGACACCAGACCCGCCGTTGGAACCCGAAGATGAAGCGCTTCATCTTCACGGAGCGCAACGGTATCTACATCATTGACCTGCAGCAGTCGCTGTCCTACATCGACCGTGCCTACGAGTTCGTGAAGGCCACCGTTGCACACGGCGGCACCGTTCTCTTCGTCGGCACCAAGAAGCAGGCGCAGGAATCCATCGCCGAGCAGGCCACCCGCGTTGGCCAGCCGTACGTCAACCAGCGTTGGCTCGGCGGTATGCTGACCAACTTCCAGACGGTCTCCAAGCGCATCCAGCGCATGAAGGAACTCGAAGAGATTGACTTCGATGACGTCGCCGGTTCGGCTTACACCAAGAAGGAACTGCTGCTCCTTCGCCGCGAACTCACCAAGCTGGAAACCAACCTCGGTGGTATCCGCAACCTGACCAAGGCGCCCTCCGCGCTGTGGATCGTTGACACCAAGAAGGAACACCTTGCTGTCGACGAAGCCAAGAAGCTGAACATCCCGGTTGTGGCCATCTTGGACACCAACTGCGATCCCGACGAAGTCGACTTCCCGATCCCGGGTAACGATGACGCCATCCGCTCCGTCAACCTGCTGACCCGCGTGGTCGCCGACGCCGTTGCCGAGGGCCTCATCGCCCGCAACCAGCGCGCCACCGGCACCACGGAAGCTCCGGAAGAGCCGCTGGCCGAGTGGGAGCGCGAGCTCCTCGAAGGCAACAAGGCTGAAGCTGCTGCAGCGTCCGCCGCCGAGGCTGCTCCGGCCGCTGAAGAGGCACCCGCCGCTGAAGCTGCTCCGGCCGCTGAAGAGGCACCCGCCGCTGAAGCTGCACCGGCTGCTGAAGAAGCACCGGCCGCCGACGAAGCGAAGTAGTCAAACAAGTAAATCTGGATCTCCCCACATGCGCTCAGCTGCATAGGGGGTACCGACAGGATGGCCGCTCACTCGGTGAGCAGCCGTCCTGTCGGTCCGTACACCACATAAATTTCTAGACAGAGGGGTTCACATGGCGAACTACACTGCCGCTGATATCAAGGCTCTGCGCGAGCGCACCGGCGCCGGCATGATGGATGTCAAGAAGGCTCTTGACGAAGCCAACGGTGACGCCGAGAAGGCCATCGAAATCATCCGCATCAAGGGCCTCAAGGGTGCCACCAAGCGCGAAGGCCGCTCCACCGCTGAAGGCCTGGTTGCTGCCAAGGTCGCCAACGGCGTCGGCGTGATGATTGAAGTCAACTGCGAGACCGACTTCGTCGCCAAGGCTGACAAGTTCATCCAGCTGGCCGACAAGGTCCTCACTGTGGCCGTCGAGTCCGGCGCAGCCGACCTCGAGACCCTGCTGGCCACCGACGTCGACGGCAAGCCGCTGTCCGAGGTCGTCATCGAAGAGGGCGCTGTCCTGGGCGAGAAGGTTGTAGTCCGCCGTATCTCCCGCATCGAGGGCGCAACGGTCGACGCCTACCTGCACAAGACCTCCAAGGATCTCCCGGCCCAGGTCGGCGTGCTCTTCGCTGTTGACGGCGAAGGCGAAGCAGCTGCCACCGCAGCCCACGATGTCGCCGTTCACATCGCCGCGATGTCCCCGAACTACCTCTCCCGCGAGGATGTTCCGGCCGATCTCGTCGAGTCCGAGCGCCGCATCGCCGAGGAAACCGCCAAGGCCGAGGGCAAGCCCGAAGCCGCGATGACCAAAATCGTCGAAGGCCGCGTCACCGGCTTCTACAAGGGCGAGGTTCTCCTCGACCAGGCATTCGCCAAGGATGCCAAGAAGTCTGTCGCCCAGGTCCTCGAAGAGGCCGGCGTCAAGGGAATCGCATTCACGCGCTTCCGCGTCGGTTCCTAGTCAGAGACTAGCCAGACACCAGTCAGGCAATAGCCAGGCACGCTAAGGGGGTGGTCACCACGGTGGCCACCCCTTTTGCATGCACGCGCGAGGCGCGGTTCCGGTCACGGCCGGAATGCCGCCTTGGGCGCCCAGCACGATAACCTAACTCAGAGTTCACCAACGGGAAGGCACCATGGAAACCGTCACCACTTCAGCCCAGCCAAAGAAGAACAGGCGCCGCGTCCTCTTGAAGCTCTCCGGCGAGGTCTTCGGCGGCGGGAAACTTGGCGTTGACCCGGATACCGTCCGCGGCGTGGCCAAACAGATCGCCGCCGCAGTCCCCGACGTCGAGGTCGCAATCGTCGTCGGCGGAGGCAACTTCTTCCGCGGCGCCGAACTGTCACAGAGCGGCATGGACCGCTCCCGCGCCGACTACATGGGCATGCTCGGAACCGTCATGAACTGCCTCGCGCTCCAGGACTTCCTGGAACAGGCCGGGGTGGAAACACGCGTGCAGAGCGCCATCACCATGGGCCAGGTCGCCGAGGCCTACATTCCCCGCCGCGCCATCCGCCACATGGAAAAGGGCCGGGTTGTCATCTTCGGCGCCGGCGCCGGCCTGCCGTACTTCTCGACGGACACCGTTGCCGCCCAGCGCGCCCTGGAGGTCCACGCCGACGTCGTCCTGATGGCCAAGAGCGGCGTCGACGGCGTCTACACCGCCGACCCGAAGAAGGACCCGGGCGCTGAGAAGCTGCACCGCCTCAGCTACGACGACGCCCTCCGCCGCGACATCCGCGTGATGGACCAGACCGCGATGACCATGTGCAAGGACAACAACCTCACCATGGTGGTCTTCGGCATGGAAGGCGAGGGCAATGTCACCCGCGCCATCCTGGGCGAAGACCTGGGCACCGTCGTCACCCCGTAGCAACGGCTAGGATGTTTTCAGGACCATTCCGCCGCCAGGTGGAAGACGCAGGCGCCAGTCGGAAGACACAGGCGCACAAGAAGACGTGCCGCGCCCCGGCCCCCGGGACGCACCAATTTCTGAGGAGAGACCGTGATCGAAGAAACCTTGCTCGAAGCCGGGGACAAGATGGACAAGGCAGTTGAGGTAGCCAAGGACGACTTCGCCTCGATCCGGACCGGCCGCGCGACGCCCGGCCTGTATAACAAGGTCATTGTGGAGTATTACGGCACCCCGACACCGCTGCAGCAGCTGGCCTCCTTCGCGGTCCCGGATGCCCGCACCATCCTCATCACCCCGTACGACAAGACGGCCCTGCGCGACATCGAACGCGCCCTGAGCGACTCCGAGGTGGGCGCCAACCCCTCCAACGACGGCAACGTCATCCGGATCACCATTCCCGAGCTGACCAGCGAACGGCGCAAGGAATACGTCAAGATCGTCAAGTCCAAGGGCGAGGACGCGAAGGTTTCCATCCGCAACATCCGCCGCAAGGCCAAGGAAACGCTGGACAAGCTCGTCAAGGACGGCGACGCCGGCGAAGACGAAGGCGCACGCGGCGAGAAGGAACTCGACGCCATGACCAAGGCGCACGTGGACGGGATTGACGAGCTGCTCAAGCGCAAGGAAGCTGAGCTGCTCGAGGTCTGATGGATCAGGCAAAGGAGACCTCTGGGCCGCGCGCCCGGAGGCGGGGGAAGCAACGCGAAAACCCGACGCCCAAGGCGGGGCGGAACCTGCCCGCCGCCATCGGCTCGGGTGTGGGCATGCTCGTGTGCGTCCTCGGCGGCCTGCTGTTCCTCCCGCTCGGCTTCGTCCTCGTGACCGCCACGTTCGCGATCTTCGGCGTCTGGGAAATTTACCGTGCGCTGGAGGCCGCGGGCACCCGGCTGCCGATCGTCCCCGTGATGGTCGGAACGGTCGCCATGCCGATCGCCGCCTACTTCGGCGGCCTGGAAAGCCTGCTCTTTGCCATGCTCGTCAGCAGCGTGGCGGTGTTGCTGTGGCGGACCCTGGAAGGTGCCGCCGGTTCGGCGCGGAGCATCTTCGCAGGGGTCTTCACCCTGTCCTGGGTGCCGTTCCTGATCAGCTTCGCGACGCTGCTGCTGCACACCGCCGACGGCGAGACGCCGGTGGGCCTGTGGCCTGACGGCGTGATCCCGCAGGGGGCCTGGCAAATCGCGACCCTGCTGCTCCTGGTGGTGGCCAACGACACCTTCGGCTACCTCGTGGGCGCATCCCTGGGTAAGCATCCGATGGCCCCCAAGATCAGTCCCAAGAAGACCTGGGAAGGCTTCGCCGGCTCGATCGCCGGCGCCGTCGTCGTGGGCGTTCTCGCCATGGTCTTTGTGTTGGGCGAGCCGTGGTGGTTCGGCGTCGTGGTCGCTGTGGGCATGGTGGCCGCCGCCACCGCCGGCGACCTCGCCGAATCGATGGTCAAGCGCGAGCTCGGCATCAAGGATATGAGCAGCATCCTCCCCGGTCACGGAGGCGTCATGGACCGTCTGGACTCGATTGTCTTCGCCTCGCCGGTGGCGTTCATCCTGTTCTCGGCCCTCGCTGGCGCCTAGAAGCACGGCACCAGCACTTCCGGCACCTACAATGGTGCCGAGCAAACCAGCCGAACGGCATCAAAGGAACAAAGTAACAGTGGACATTCAACGGCAGATTCCCGCGTCTTTTGACCGCGTGCAGCGGAACCAGTATGGCTACAACGCCAGGCAGGTCGACGATTTCCTGCAGCGCGCCCGGGTGTCATTTGAAGCTCCGTCCGCGGCCGCCCGCGCCATCAAGAGCTCCGACGTCCGTGCCGTGTCCTTCGATCCCGTGAAGGGCGGCTACGCTGCGGCCGGCGTGGACGCCGCGCTGGACCGGCTCGAAGACGCCCTGGCCCGGCGGGAGCGCGATGAGCTGGTTGCCGAACGCGGGGAGGACGCCTGGCTGCGCGAAATCGGCCGGCTCGCGGGCGTGTTGCGCGGGCGCCTGCACCGCCCGGACGGCCAGCGCTTCCGGCGCCCGTCCAAGCCCAAGGCCCGCAGCTACAACACCACCGACGTTGACGATTTGTGCCATGAGCTGATCGGCTACCTCGAGGAGGACCAGCCGCTGAGCGTGGACAACGTCCGGCGTGCCGTGTTCCGCCCCGCTGTGGGCCGGGACGGCTATGAGGAAAGCCAGGTTGACGCGTTCCTGGAGCGCGCCGTCGAGCTCATGGCGGCCATCGACTAGTCACGCCCGACGGCGGGTGCCACCTGCCGGGTCCGCGCGACGGCGGGTGCCCACCTGCCGGGTTCGCCCGACGCCGGGTGCCCACCTGCCGGGTCCGCGCGACGGCGGGTCGCCGTGGTTAAGTCGCCGTTGTCGAGTCACCGTTCCGTCGCGAGCGGCCGTTCCGGGGTATGCAGCCGGGTCATGAGGCGCGTCAGGGTCCGCGGCACGCGGGCCCGCGTGGCCCGGGAGACCAGGACCGTGACGGCGAACGCAGCCGGGACTGTCCAGGCGGCGGGCTGCGCCAGCCACGACGGCGTCTGGGCAGCGCCCAGCACCGAGCCGGCCACCATCGCGCCGCCGCAGAGCAGACCGCCGGTCGTCATGCCGGCGATTGCCCCGGCGTCCGTCAGTCCCCGCCACCAGATGCCCAGCAGCAGCACCGGGCAGATGGTGGACGCGGTAAAGGCAAACACGAGACCCACGCTGCCGGCCAACGCCAGCGATTCGGTCATCGACGCGATTCCCAGCGGGACGACGGCTGAGATCAGCGCCGCCAGCCGGAAGCCCCGGACACTGCCGCCGAACACGTCCTGGCTGATCACGCCCGCCAGGGAGACCACCAGGCCGGACGTCGTCGACAAGAACGCCGCGAACGCCCCGGCCACCACCAGCGCCGTCAGCAGGTCGCCGGCCATCCCGCCGATCATCCGGCCCGGCAGCAGCAGCACCAGGGCATCGGCCTGGCCGCTCTGGGCAAGGTCGGGGGCGAACACGCGGCCGAGCATGCCGTACGCCGTCGGGAACAGGTAGAAGACCGACAGCAGGCCCAGGACAATCAGGGTGGTCCGCCGGGCGGACTGCCCGTCCGGGTTCGTGTAGAAGCGCACCAGCACGTGCGGGAGCCCGAGTGTTCCAAAGAGCAAGGCTACGAGCAGGGAAATGATCTGATACGGGCCCGCGGGGGCCAGAGCCGTCGGATTGGCTGTGCTGGATGACGGCGACTCAGCCACGGCGGATTCGCCGCCGCCCAGCACAAACAGCAGGAACACGATCGGCACCGCCAGCGCGGTCAGCTTGAGCCAGTACTGGAACGCCTGGACGAACGTAATGGAGCGCATCCCGCCGGCCACCACGGTGATGCAGACGACGCCGACCACCGCCACCGGGCCCACCCAGGCCGGCAGGCCCGTGGTGATCCGGATTGCCAGGGCCGCGCCGTGGAGCTGCGGGACGATGTAGAGCCAGCCGACGAGGACCACCACCAGGCTTGTGACCCGGCGGACGGCCCGCGAATCGAGGCGTGCCTCGGTGAAGTCCGGAATCGTGTAGGCGCCGGAGCGGCGCAGGGGAGCGGCGACGAACAGGAGCAGCATCAGGTAGCCGGCCGTGTAACCCACCGGGTACCACAGCGCGTCGGTGCCGGAGAGCAGGATCAGGCCGGCGACACCCAGGAAACTCGCGGCGGAGAGGTACTCGCCGCCGATCGCCGAGGCATTCCACCACGGCTTGACCGTCCGGGACGCCACGTAGAAGTCCCCGGTGGTGCGCGAGATCCGCAGCCCGTAGAAACCGATGACGGCCGTGGCGAGCGAGACCGCCGCGAACGCCGCCACGCCGACGACGGGGTTCACTTTCCGTCCGCCCGGGACGTCGGCTGTCCGGTCATGTCCCTCATTTGTCGCCGGCGAGGTCCCGGTAGCGGGCCTCGTTCCTGGCCGCGGTCCGCACATACAGCCACGCGCTGAGACCAATCACCGGATAGATGCCGACACCCAGCAGCACCCAGTCGAAAGGCAAGCCCGCAATGGTGGAGTCCGCCAGGCCGGGAACCAGCCCGAGCATGAGCGGGAAGGCGAGCAGGATCAGCAGGAATCCCAGGCCCACCACGAGGCCCAGGCGGAGCTGGGACCGGATGAGCGAGCGGACGAACAGCTGTCCGGCGTCGGATTCCTCTGCTGCCTCGTGCGGTGCCGACACGGAACGGCCGCCGGCCAGGGCGGCACTGTTCGATGTGACGCCGGTCGATGTGACGCCGTTCGGTGTGGCGCTCCCTGCCCTGACGGTCCCTGCTTTAACGGCCTGCGGCGCCGTGACCCGGACCCGGGTCATGCCTGCGGCCGGATGCGGCTTGCTTCGAGCTTTTCCCGGACCGCCGGCAGGTGCCGTCTGCTAATGGGCAGTTCGGCCCCCGCCACGGTGACGCTGGGCCGGGCCGCGGCCAGCTTCATGTGGCTGATGTGGCTCAGCGCGGTCAGGTAGGAGCGGTGGATGCGGAGGAACCCGGCGTCGGCCCATTGCTGTTCGAGGTCGGCCAGCGGAACCCGGACGAGGTAGCTCGCCTCCGCGGTGTGCAGCCGGGCGTAGTCGCCCTGCGCCTGGACGTAGGTGACGTCTTCGCGCCGGATCATCTTGGTGGTCCCGCCCAGGTCCACGGTGATCATTTCGGGCGCCGGGGCACCGTCCTTGAGCAGTTCGCTGATGCGGCCGACCGATTTCGCCAGCCGTTCGGCGCGGACGGGCTTGAGGAGGTAGTCCACGGCCGCGAGTTCGAAGGCCTCCAGAGCACAGTCCTCGTCCGCGGTCACGAAGACCACGGCCGGAGGCCGGGCGCTGCGGGAAATGACCCGGGCGATGTCCAGCCCGGACAGCGCCGGCATGTGGATGTCAAGGAAGACGGCGTCCACGTCTTCGGCTTCAAGCGCCCGCAGGGCCTCGGCGCCGGAGGAGGCACGGTAGATGGCGCCGATCCGGTCATCCTTGCCGAGCAGGAAGGCCAGTTCCTCGACGGCGGGGAGCTCATCGTCGGCGACGAGGACGTTAATCATGGCTCTAGCCTACTGCCGCAGGCATTTTGGCCGGCTCAGGCCGTCAGGCATGTGCGGCCGGCGGGTGACACCGCCGGACTAGTCGCGGACCGGAGCCGGTCAGGCGTCATGCCGGGGCTGGGACTTGGGGACGCGCATCGTGATCAGGGTGCCTTCGCCCGGTGCGGTCTCGATCACGAGGCCGTTGTCGTCACCGTAAACCTGCCGCAGGCGGGCGTCGACGTTGCGCAGCCCCACGTGCTCGCCGTCGCTGTGCCCGGCCAGGACGGAGCGCAGCTGGTCCGGGTCCATGCCCACGCCGTCGTCTTCGATCGTCACCTCCGCGAACGCGCCGGAGTCGTCCGCCGTGATGGAGATGTGGCCCGGCCCCTCCTTGGCCTCCAGCCCGTGCCGGACCGCGTTCTCCACCAGCGGCTGCAGGCTCAGGAAGGGGATCACCGTGCTCAGGACCTCCGGAGCGATCCGCAGGCTGACCTGCACGCGGTCCCCGAACCTGGCCCGTTCCAGGAGCAGGTAGCGGTCGATGCAGCGCAGTTCCTCGGCCAGGGTGGTGAAGTCGCCGTGGCGGCGGAAGGAGTAGCGGGTGAAGTCGGCGAACTCCACAACGAGCTCGCGGGCCCGTACCGGATCCGTGTTGATGAAGGAGGCGATGGCGTTGAGCGAGTTGTAGATGAAGTGCGGGCTGATCTGGGCGCGGAGGGCCCGGACCTCCGCCTCCATCAAAAGGGTGCGGGAGGCGTCCAGCTCGGCGAGTTCCACCTGGGTGGCCACCCAGTCGGCCACCTCGCCGGTGGCACGGACCAGCCCGGCGCCGGCCGCCGGCGCGAAGGCGGCGACCACGCCCACCACGCGGGCACCGGCCTTGATCGGGGCGATCACGACGGCACGCTCCACCTCGGGGGTCAGTGTCCGCCCGCCGTCGCCGGCGGCAAGCAGCTGGAGTTCGCCCGCCGGAATCACGGCGAGGTGGCCGCCGTCGAGCACTTTGGCCGCGAGCCCCATCAGGGCGGGCTTGAGTTCCTCGCCGGTGCCGTCCCACGCGAGCACGCCCGTTGTGTCGGTAATGGCCAGGGCGTCGCAGCCCAGCAGGCTGCGCAATTGCTTGCTGGCCTTGGCCGCGCCGGCCGGGTTTAGGCCCGTCCGCAGGTACTGGCCGGCACGCGAGGCGGCATGCAGAGTCTTGTAGGTGGCGCGTTCCACGTCGGTGCCGAGGTCCCGGAAGGAGCGGAGGACCTTGAGTCCCACGGCGACGACGGCCGCGATCGCCAAGGCAATCACCGCGATGGCGGCGGCGGTGAGCAAGGGAGAGTCCGGCATGGAGCCAGCCTACCGGCGGCGCCCGCTCCGGCGTCTGGGGTACCGCTTGGCGCAGCCTCGGGACCGCTTAGCGACGCAAGGGGCGTGGGTTCTGGAACGCGCGCGTGTCACGGTACACAGTGATTGCAGTCACATTGGCTTGAGCGGTTGTAAGCGGTGTCCCGCGAGACCACGGCAGCCGGTGTGGGCTCACCAGTCTCAATGAGGAGGAACCGATGGGTCACGACGCCCAAGAAACGGACGCAGCGGCGGCCGTGGACTTCAAGGAAGTCCAGTCGACGGAGCAGTTCAAGGAACTGCGCAAACGTCACCGCAGCTTTGTCTTCCCGATGTCCATTGCGTTCCTGCTCTGGTACTTCGCGTACGTCCTGCTGGCCGACTACGCGGTGGACTTCATGTCCACGAAGGTCTGGGGCAACATCAACGTCGGCCTGCTCCTGGGCCTGCTGCAGTTCGTCTCCACGTTCGCCATCACCGGCTGGTACGTCAGCTACTCCAACCGCAAGCTCGATCCCATTGCCTCGGAAATCCGCCACGGAATCGAAGGGCACGAATTCGACAAGCACGGCAACCCGGTAGGCGGAGCAGCAAAATGACACTCATGGTCCCCGCGGTCAATGTCGCCGCCCTCAAAGACACCACCCTGCTGAACATCGGCATCTTCGCCCTGTTCGTGGCGGTCACCATGGTGATCGTGTTCCGCGCCAGCCGCAACAACAAGACCGCGGCCGATTACTACGCCGCCGGGCGCTCCTTCACGGGGTCGCAGAACGGCACGGCGATCGCCGGCGACTACCTCTCCGCGGCCTCCTTCCTTGGCATCACCGGCGCGATCGCCATCAACGGCTACGACGGCTTCATGTACTCCATCGGCTTCCTCGTCGCCTGGCTCGTGGCCCTGCTGCTCGTGGCCGAGATGCTCCGCAACACGGGCAAGTTCACCATGGCCGATGTCCTGTCCTTCCGGCTCAAGCAGCGCCCCGTGCGCATCGCGGCCGCCATCTCCACCCTGGCCGTCTGCTTCTTCTACCTGCTGGCGCAGATGGCCGGTGCCGGCAGCCTCATCTCCCTGCTGCTGGGCATCAGCGACTGGGGCGGACAGGCCCTGGTGATCATCGTCGTCGGCGTCCTGATGATCATGTACGTGCTGATCGGCGGCATGAAGGGCACCACCTGGGTCCAGATCATCAAAGCCATGCTGCTGATTGCCGGCGCCGCGGTGATGACCTTCTGGGTCCTGGCCATCTACGGCTTCAACCTCTCTGATCTGCTCGGCGGTGCCGCCGAAACCGCGAAGAATCCGGCGGTCCTGAACCCGGGCCTGCAGTACGGCAAGTCCGATACTTCCAAGCTCGACTTCATGTCCCTGGGCCTGGCGCTGGTGCTCGGCACCGCGGCCCTGCCGCACGTGCTGATGCGCTTCTACACCGTGCCCACGGCCAAGGATGCCCGCAAGTCCGTGGTGTGGTCCATCTGGCTGATCGGCATCTTCTACCTCTTCACGCTGGTGCTCGGCTACGGCGCAGCGGCACTGGTCGGCGCGGACACCATCAAGTCCGCTCCCGGCGGCGTCAACTCGGCCGCACCGCTGCTCGCGTTCCACCTCGGCGGCCCGTTGCTGCTCGGTTTCATCTCCGCGGTGGCCTTCGCCACGATCCTTGCCGTGGTGGCCGGCCTCACCATCACCGCCGCGGCGTCCTTCGCGCACGACATCTACGCCAACGTGTTGGCCAAGGGGAAGGCCGACGCCGGCACTGAGGTCAAGGTTGCCCGCCGGACCGTGGTGGTGATCGGCCTGCTGGCCATCGTCGGAGGCATCTTCGCCAACGGACAAAACGTCGCGTTCCTCGTGGCGCTCGCGTTCGCCGTGGCGGCTTCCGCCAACCTTCCCACCATCCTCTACTCGCTCTTCTGGCGCCGGTTCACCACCCAGGGAGCGCTCTGGAGCATGTACGGCGGATTGTCCGCGGCCATCATCCTGATTGCGCTGTCCCCGGTGGTGTCGGGGGCCAAGACGTCGATGATCCCCGGCGCGAACTTCGCTGTTTTCCCGCTGAGCAACCCGGGTATCGTCTCCATACCGCTCGCGTTCTTCCTTGGCTGGCTCGGCACCGTGCTGGACAAGCGGAAGGAAGATGTCACGAAGCAGGCCGAAATGGAGGTCCGTTCCCTAACCGGGGTCGGTGCCGAGAAGGCCACCAGCCACTAGGACCGGCCCACCAACGCCAAGAGCTCCCGTGCAGCGGCACGGGAGCTCTTGGCCGTTCATGCGGCCCGGGCGCGAGCGAGTTGCCGGGCTCAGCGCTGCGGCCGCAGCCGGATATTCACCATCTTCAGCTCGTCGCGGCCCTCAAAGCGGTAGGCCAGCTCCACATGCTTGGTGTCACAGTCGATGGAACCCGCGACGTCGGCCGAGTTGGCACCGTTGTCCGTGCTGACGTTGAGGCTGGAATAGTTCGGTTTACAGCTGGCGTCCAGCTCAAGGCTCTGCACCCCGGCGGCGAACTCCTCCCGGGAGATCTTCTCCATGAGGGCGGGATCCAGGTACTTCTCGTAGGCGCCGTTGACGTCGCCGGCGATGATCTGCTTGGTGAACTCGTCCGCGAGGCCGCGCGCCTGGTTGGTGGCTCCGCCCACCACGTTGAGGAGGATGACGACGCCGGCCGCTACCAACACCAGCACGCCGCCGACGATTCCGAGGACGATCCACAGGGCCTTGCGGCTCTTTTTGGGGGGAGTTTGGCCCGGGCCGCCGTAGTACGGCGGCGGCTGGCCGGGGCCGCCATAGTACGGCGGCGCGCCGTTCCCGGGAGATGGATAGTTGGGCGGCGGGTAGTTCGGCGGTGCGCCGTTGCCCGGCGGCCCGGAGGACGGACCCGGCGGGGCGGCATAGTACGGAACGGGCGGCTGGCCGGGGGCCGGGTGGCCGCCCGCAGGCTCATGCCCGGGCTGCGGCGGTACCGGGCCGTGCGGTTCCTCGGGACTGCTCACGGTTTCAGCCTCTCCGGCAGTCCAGACAGCCACTGCCTGTTGTACAGGGCCGCGTGCGCTGACCCGTGGACTCAGGGGGGACCCAACGGACACAGCCTAGCGCCGCGGCCTCCCCGCGCACAGATGCGGGGCAGACCAGTTATCGGCTCAGTTATCGGCGGATCCGCGTTCCAGCAGGGGCTGAATCCGGAACGGGATGAGCTCACCCATCGCCAGGGCCGTATCGGTCCGGTCCACGCCGTCGCAGGCCAGGATCTTGCCATTGATCCGGAACAGGTCCTCGGCGTCAAGCGCCACCACCCGCAGGAGCAGATCAGCTGAGCCCGTCAGGCCGTAGCCCTCCAGGATTTCCGGAATCCCCGCGAGCTCGACAGCCAGGGTACCGAGCTTCTGCTGCTGGACGTGGACGGAGATGAAAGCCATCAGCGGGTACCCCAGGGAGACCGGATTGATGCGCCGCTCGAAGGAGAGGAACACATGCTTTTTCTCCAGCTGGGCCATCCTCGCCTGCACTGTATTGCGCGAGAGTCCCAGCTTCTGGGCGAGGGCCACCACAGTCCGCCGGGGGTCCCGTGACATGGCCGAAAGCAGGCGGGTGTCAGTGCCATCCAAAGGTTGCATAATGCGCAAGATTAGCACGGTCCGGCGTCGTCAGGCAGTGCACAATGCTCAACATTTTTATGGGTGGTTGTACCCGATGAGCATTGTGAGTAGGGTCACAATTATCCGGGGCAACGGCGCCCGGGCGGCTGGCGCGCCGCGGGATCACGAGTCCTGCGAGTTCCGGTCAGACGACGTCAGAAGGTGCGGACTACAGTGTTTACCGACGACGCGGGCAAGGGCGGTATTTCCGCCGGGGGCCCCGGGAACAGTGAAAATTCAACGAGGCGGACGGGCGGCGATCTCGTCCAGCTCATCACTCCGGCGGGTGAGCGCATCAGCCATCCGGAGTTCGATTCCTGGCTCCAGGACGTCAGCGACGAGCAGCTTTGCTCCCTCTACGAGGACATGGTGGCCATCCGGCGCATCGATGCCGAAGCCACCGCCCTCCAGCGGCAGGGCGAGCTGGCACTCTGGCCGCCGCTGCTCGGCCAGGAAGCATCGCAGATCGGCTCGGCCCGCGCACTGCGCGAGGACGACTTTGTCTTCCCGAGCTACCGCGACAACGGTGTGGCGTACTGCCGGGGCGTGAAACCGGAGGACCTGGTCCGCGCCTGGCGTGGCAACGCCTCCGCCGGCTGGGACCCGTTCACCGTCAATGTCGCCACCCAGCAGATCATCATCGGTGCGCAGAGCCTGCACGCCACGGGCTATGCCATGGGCATCCAGAACGACGGCGCCGACGCCGTCGCGGTGGCCTACTTCGGTGACGGCGCGACGAGCGAAGGCGACGTCAATGAGGCCATGGTCTTCGCCGCGAGCTTCCAGGCGCCGGTGGTCTTCATCTGCCAGAACAACCACTGGGCCATCTCGGAGCCCGTCCGGCTGCAGTCCCACATCCAGTTGGCAGACCGCGCCTCCGGCTTCGGCATCCCCAGCATGCGGGTCGACGGAAACGACGTCCTCGCCGTCATGGCGGCCACCCGCATCGCCCTGGACCGCGCCCGGCACGGCGGCGGCCCCACCTTCATCGAGGCCGTGACCTACCGGATGGGACCGCACACGACGGCGGATGACCCCACCCGCTACCGGGACGCCAACGAGCTCGAGGACTGGGCCGCGAAGGACCCGATCTCCCGGATGAAATCGCTGCTGGAGCGCAAGGGGCTGCTGACCGCGGACCTTGAAGACGCCGTCGCCGCGAAAGCCGACGCCGTGGCCAAGGAACTCCGGGCCGGCACCATCAACATGCCCGAGCCGCAGCCGCTGGATATCTTCAAGCACGTTTACAGCACGCCCCACTCCTGGCTGGACCGCCAGCAGGAGCATTACTCCCGTTACTTGGCTTCCTTCGGCGATCCCGCAGAAGCCGCTTCTGAAGAAGGTGCACGCTGATGACGCAGATGACCTTTGCCCGAGCCATCAATTCGGGCCTGCGCAAGTCCCTCGAAAACGATCCCAAGGTCATCCTGATGGGGGAGGACATCGGCGCCCTCGGCGGTGTCTTCCGTGTCACCGACGGGCTGCAGAAGGACTTCGGAAAGCACCGCGTCGTAGACACCCCGCTCGCTGAATCGGGCATCATGGGCACCGCCGTCGGGCTGGCGTACCGCGGCTACCGCCCGGTGGTGGAGATCCAGTTCGACGGCTTCATCTACCCGGCGTTCGACCAGATCGTCAGCCAGGTCGCCAAGATGCACTACCGCACCCAGGGCGCGGTCAAGATGCCCATCACCATCCGCGTCCCCTTCGGCGGCGGCATCGGATCACCGGAGCACCATTCGGAATCGCCTGAGGCCTACTTCACCCACACTTCGGGGCTGCGCGTGGTCAGCGTGTCCAACCCCCAGGACGCGTACACCATGATCCAGCAGGCCATCGCCTCCGATGACCCCGTCCTGTACTTCGAGCCCAAACGGCGCTATCACGACAAGGGCGAGGTGGACGAGGCCGTCGATTTGAGCACTGCGCTGTCCATGGAAAAGGCCCGTGTGGTCACCGAGGGCAACGACGTCACCCTTGTGGCCTACGGCCCGCTGGTCAAAACTGCCCGCGACGCCGCACTGGCGGCCGCCGACGAAGGCGTCTCGGTCGAGGTCATCGACCTCCGCTCGCTCGCACCGCTGGACTTCGTCACCCTTGAGGCCTCGGTCCGCAAGACCGGCCGGCTGGTCATCACACACGAGGCCGGCCAGTCCGGCGGCCTCGGCGCCGAAGTTGCCGCGAGCATCACCGAACGGTGCTTCTACCACCTCGAAGCCGCCCCCGTCCGCGTCACCGGCTTCGACGTTCCGTACCCGTACTCCAAGCTGGAAATGCACCACCTGCCGGGCCTCGACAGGATTCTCGACGGCGTCGACCGTGCCATGGGCCGCCCCAACTCCCTCAGCGGGCTGGAAGGATGAGCGCCACCATGATCAAGGAATTCAGGCTGCCGGACCTCGGCGAAGGACTGACGGAATCGGAAATCGTCGCCTGGAAGGTCGCGGTAGGGGACACCGTCACCCTCAACCAGATCATCGCCGAGGTGGAGACTGCCAAGGCAGTGGTCGAGCTGCCCTCGCCGTTCGCCGGCGTGGTCGCGGCCCTGCACGAACAGCCCGGCACCGTGGTGGAGGTCGGCAAGCCGATCGTCTCCTTCGAGATTGAGGACGACGGCTCCGGCGGTTCCGGCGACAGTGCCGGTACCGCCGTAGGTGCCGGTGCAGCCGCCGGCGCCAAGCGTGAGCCGAACCTCGTGGGCTACGGCGCCGTCCTGGAGGCCTCCGGCCGGCCCGCCCGCCGCGCCCGCACTTTCGCGGCCCCTGCGGCAGCATCTCAGCCGTCCCCGGCCGCTCCCGTCCGCGCCCAGCCGGTGGCACCGGTCCGCGCTGCTGAGCAGATTGCATCCAAGCCTGTCGAGACCCTGCAGTCCGCGCCGGGGGAGCGTCCGCGGTCCACGCCGCCGGTGCGCAAGCTGGCCAAGGATCTCGGTGTCGACCTCGAGGCCGTGACCGGCAGGGGGGGGCACGGGCGCTTCACCCGCGACGATGTGCTGAGCTT
>JBKPBZ010000159.1:0-25960 GCA_046727115.1 Actinomycetota bacterium
CGAACGCATCGATGTCGGCTGGACGCGCCCCATCAGCATGCGTGAAGGCGCTGAACTGGCGTCGCGGCTGGCGAATAAGAGAATTAGGGTGCTCTCCCTTCCCACCGGACTACTCCTCAGGATAGGCAAGATTTCAGGAGAGTCCGGGTCGCGTATGTGGGACATGGGAGCTATGGCGGCCTGGTTCGAAACCGGCCGCTACGTGGCCAACACGAGCCGCCAGACAGAAGTCTTCGGTCCCGCCCCAACTCCGGAAGACGCAGTCGCGCGCTTCGCTGCCCAGCTTGGCCACTGACCAGCGCACTTCTGAAGGGTGCCGCGGTAAAGCCGAATTCGCCGGAAGCCTGCCCGTTCGCCGGAACGTTCCGGCGACCCCGCTGGTTTCCGGCGACTTCGCGTGCCGGGCCGGGCTTCTCAGGGCTGGTGGTAGCGGATACCCCAGCTGGGGTGCCATGTCTCGCCGGGGGCCAGCCAGCGCAGCCCTTCGCCGCTGTTCAAGGCATCGGCCGGGGCCGTCATGGGTTCCACCGCCACCGCTGTGACGAGGCCGCCGTCGGTGGGGAAAATGCGGGTCGTGAAGGACTGCACATAGCCAAAGGACGCATCCATGAACAGTTGCACCCGGTTGCCGTCCGGGGCCTCGAGATAGTGAACGGAGCTGCCATCCGGCTCACGGCAGACGTCGCTCCACGCGTCGTCGAGGGCGACGTCGCCCACGCGTTGCCCGGCGCGGAAGTCGTGCGGGGTCCCGTGGACAGGTGTGGTGGCACCGGTCGGGTTCAGCCGTTCGTCGACCTCGATGTGGGTGTCGGCGTGGATGAACAGCGTCAGGTCTTCCGTGGGCACAGTGCCCAGCTTCAGGAAGGGGTGTGCCCCGACGGCGACCGGGGCGCCCTGGCTGCCGGTATTCGTCAGGCTGTGGGTGACAAGGAGCCCGTCCGCCGTGAGCTGGTAGCGGACCGCCGTCTGGAGTTCAAAGGGGTAGCCCGGTGCGGGCGTGACGTCGGCCGCCAGCGTGATGCTGTCCTCCGTCCGGTGCGCGACGCTGTACGCGGCGCCGGACAGCAGCCCGTGCAGGGCGTTGCCGTTGCCGGGTTCCGTGATCTCCAATTGCTGCGGTACGCCGTCGTAGCTCCACTTTCCGCCGGCCACCCTGTTGGGCCAGGGCACCAGGACCCAGCCAGCGCACGACGGCGGTGCCGACCAGGCGGGGTAATCCTGCAGGAGGGCGACGCCGTCGACTTCCAGAGCCCGCAGGCTGGCGGCGATTTCCGTCACGACTGCTCTTTGGCGGCGGCCTCCCAGCGTGGCCTGCAGTTCGTAGTTCTCGCCCATCGGTGACATGCTCTGGTGCTGCACGGTCAGCCTGTCTGTGAGGTGGGGGCGGGCAGGGTGACGGGGGTTGTGCCGAGGCCCGCGGGATCGGCCAGGAAATCCGTGAAGGCCAGCTCTGCAGCCCCGATCATCATCAGATCGGAACCGAGCGCCGCACGGTAGATTTTGACCTGGCCCGCGGGCCCGTCCATGGCCTGGGACAGCAGTGTTCTGTTCAGCGACGTCGGCGCGAGCGCATGCAGCGTCCCCAGGAAACCGTCCAGGACGATCGCCTCGGGGTTGAAGATGTTCACGGCATTGCGCAGGGCTGTGCCCAGATACAGCAGCTGGCGGGCGACTTCGTCGTTCACCTCAGCACTGTTGCTGTTCGCCAGCGCTTTTTCGAGGTCCGCGGTGTCGCCGCGGGTCAAGCCGGCCAGTTCAAGGAGGCGGGACTGGGAGACTTCGGTTTCCAGGCAGCCCGTGGCACCGCAGTGGCAGGTCGTGCCGCCCGTGCGGACGAAGGTGTGGCCGAGTTCCCCTGCGTAGCCGGAGGCGCCCCGGAGCAGTTGCCCGTCGGCGATGATCCCCCCGCCGATGCCGCTGGCGCCGCCGTTGAGGTAGATCAGGTTCCCCTGCCCGGCGCCCGCCCCGAAAATCAGCTCCGCTTCGGCGCCCAGGGAGGCGTCGTTGGCGGCCTGGCACGGGTAGCCGGTGGCCTCGCTCAGCATCCGGGCGACCGGCTCGTTGCGCCAGCCCAGGTGCGGCGCATGCCGCACCACGCCGTCGTCGCGGTTGACCAGGCCGGGTACGGCCACGCCGATGCCGGTGACCCGGTAGGAGGCGTCCAGTTCGGAGCGCATCCCGGCGATCACAGCCGAGGCGATATTCACCGCTTCCCGGGCGCTGGGTATCCGTTCGGTTTCGAAGCGGATTTTCTTTTGCACCTTGCCGCCGAGGCTGACCAGGCCGATGGTCACGGCGTCGATTTCCGGATTGACGGCCAGTGCCGCAACCGACGGGTTGGGATGGACCTCCGGGCTGGGCCTGCCCACCTGCCCCTCGCCGGCGGGCGCCGTTTCATAGACCACGCCCAGGGAGACGAGCTGTCCGATCAGCGTCCCGACGGTGGAGCGGTTCAGCCCCGTGTGTCGGGTCAGCTGGGCGCGGCTGAGGACGCCGTGGTGATGGACGAGGGAGGTCAGCAGCGACAGATTGTTCCGGCGCGACGGATCCGGCTCGCTCACAGGGGCGGAAGCATGGGTACGTGGAGGCATCATCGTGACACTATCAGCGGCCGAACACGGTGCGGTCCAGGAACGCATTGCGGAACTTACCGGCCGGATCCAGCCGGCCGGCGAGCGCGGTGAAGTCGGCGAAGCGCGGATACAGCGGGGCGAGGCTGGCCGCACCGGCGTGGAACAGTTTGCCCCAATGCGGCCGGGCAGCGAACGGGGCCAGCTCCGCTTCAAGGAGGGGAAGGATTGCCCTGACCGCCGGCTCGTCCTGGCGCCAAGTGAAGTGCAGGCCGATCCCGTCCCGGCCGTGGTTCGGGCTGAGCCACAGCTCGTCTGCCGCAATGGTACGGATTTCCCCGATCAGGAGCAGGGGAGTGATCATGCCGGAGAGGCTGCGCATTGTGCGGATGGCCGCCACGGCGTGCTCCCGGGGGAGAAGGTATTCGCTTTGGAGCTCGTCTCCCTGGCTGGGGGTGAATTCCATCCGGAAGTGGGCGAGCCTGTCCGACCACGGCCCGGAAACCCCGAGTTGCTGGGTGCAGTTGCTTCCGGACACCCCGGGCAGGGGGTGCCGGGCCTGGGTGGCCGGGGTTCCGGCGAAGAACTCGGGTAGACCGGCGGGCAGCACTGCCCGGTCCGTGCGGTTCTTGAGCCACGCCTGGCCCAGCGTCGCCCCGCTCCAGTCGGTAAACAGACTCACGCTGTAGGCCGAGGACGTCAGGGCGTCGAAGCTTTCCAGGACCTGTTCCCAGCGGAGGCCTTCAAAGACGCTCTGGGCGATCTCAAAGCTTGGCTCGATGTCCAGGGTCAGCCGGCTGATGATGCCCAGGGCGCCCAGCCCCACCACCATGCCGGCAAAGTCGGCGTCGCCCCGTCTGGCCGTGACCACGGTGCCATCGGAGCTGACCAGCTCAAGTGCCGCCACGGCGGTGGCGAGGTTGCCGTTGGCGTCGCCGGAGCCGTGCGTTGCGGTGGCGACGGCTCCCGCCACCGAGATGTGCGGCAGCGAGGCGAGGTTGTGGAGGGCGAAGCCCTGCCGCTGGAGCTCGGCGGCGAGCGTTCCGTAGCGCGTGCCGCCGCTGACGGTGACGGTCATGTTCTGCCTATCGATGCTGATGCCGGCGTCGAGCCTGTCCAGCACCACCAAAGTCCCGGAGGTGTCTGCAATGTCGTTGAAGGAATGCCGGGACCCCAGCGCGCGGACCTTTGTGGCTCCGGCCACTAGGTCCTGCAGTTCCGCCACGCTGGCCGGATGGGCTATCCGCGCTGCCTGGTAGCCGTAGTTCCCCGCCCAGTTGCGCTCGGTCACCATCTGATCAATCACGGTTTGAATCCTTCACTCCAGGGCCTCATTGCCAGATCTGCTGTCGTACGGCTGCGGTGTTTGCTGTTGCTCACAACATAACAGTCACTCCAGCGATCCGCCATAGAGCCGCGTTGAAAGACACTCGAGTGCTTCCCTCGCCCTGCCGGCGTGTGGTTGACACCACGGAAATCCATAATATGTTTGTGTCTAGAACAATTTAGTTTGAAGCCCGCAACCACACCAACCCTCGGAGAATTCAATGGCGATTCAACCCACCCGTGAAGACAAGTTTTCCTTCGGCCTCTGGACGGTGGGCTGGGAGGCCCAGGACCAGTTCGGCTCCGCCACCCGCCCGCCGCTGGACACAGTCGAGGCCGTCAACCGGCTCAGCGACCTCGGTGCTTACGGCATCACCTTCCACGACAACGACCTCTTTCCCTTCGGCTGCTCCGCCGCTGACCGCCAGCGGGAAATCGACCGGCTGACTGGGGCGCTGAAGTCCACCGGAATGATCGTCCCGATGGTCACCACCAACCTGTTCAGCCACCCCGTCTTCAAAGACGGCGGCTTCACCAGCAACGACCGCGGCGTCCGGCGCTTCGCCCTGCGCAAGGTGCTGGACAACATCGACCTCGCCGCCGAGCTCGGAGCCGAAACCTTCGTCATGTGGGGCGGCCGCGAAGGCAGCGAATACGACGCCGCCAAGGACATCCGCGGCGCCCTGGAACGCTACCGCGAGGCCGTGAACCTGCTGGGCGACTACGTCACGGACAAGGGCTACAACATCCGGTTCGCCATCGAGCCCAAGCCCAACGAACCCCGCGGCGACATTCTGCTCCCCACCCTGGGCCACGCCCTGGCGTTCATCGAAACGCTCGAACGCCCCGAACTGGTGGGCATCAACCCCGAAACCGGGCACGAGCAGATGGCCGGACTCAACTTCACCCACGGGATCGCCCAGGCGCTCTACCAGGGCAAGCTCTTCCACATCGACCTCAACGGCCAGCGCAGCATCAAGTTCGATCAGGACCTGGTGTTCGGCCACGGCGATTTGCAGAACGCGTTCTCCCTGGTGGACCTGCTCGAAAACGGCGGCCCCGACGGCGGGCCCGCCTACAACGGCCCGCGCCACTTCGACTACAAGCCCAGCCGCACCGAGGACATCGACGGCGTCTGGGACTCCGCGGCCGCCAACATGCAGACCTACCTGCTGCTCAAGGAACGCGCCAAGGCCTTCCGCGCCGACCCCGAGGTCCAGGCGGCGCTGCAGGCCTCGCGGGTGGCGGAAATCAACGAACCCACACTCAACCCGGGCGAAGGATACGAGCAGCTCCGCGCGGACCGCGCCTCCTACGAGGACTTCGACGCCGACGCCTACTTCGGCGGCAAGGGCTTCGGCTTCGTGAAGCTGCAGCAGCTCTTCATCGAGCACCTGCTCGGCGCCCGCTGATCCCGTGGCGGCCGCTCCCATGACACTCGTTGCCGGCGTCGACTCGTCCACCCAAAGCTGCAAGGTGGTGGTCCTCGACGCCGGCACCGGCGCCCTGGTCCGCGAGGGCCGTGCCGGCCACCCGGACGGCACCGAAGTCCACCCGGACCACTGGTGGCGGGCTCTGTCCGCAGCCTTCGACGACGCCGGGGGGCTGGCAGGCGTCAGCGCGCTGTCCGTGGCGGGCCAGCAGCACGGCATGGTGCTGCTCGATCACGCCGGGAACGTGGTGCGGCCGGCACTGCTGTGGAACGACACCCGCTCGGCGGAGGCCGCGGCCGCACTCACCCATGAAGTGGGCGCGGACGACTTCGCACGCCGGACCGGGCTGGTCCCGGTGGCCTCCTTCACCATCACGAAGGTCCGCTGGGTCCGGGACCACGAACCGGAACTGGCCGACCGGGTGGCAGCCGTAGCATTGCCGCATGACTGGCTGACCTGGCGGCTCCGAGGCTACGGCCCGGCAGCCTCCAGCCTGCTGGGCCCGGACCTGGAACAGCTCACGACCGACCGGTCGGATGCCAGCGGAACCGGCTATTGGAGCCCCTCGTCCGGGGAGTACGATCTTGGACTCTTCAAGACTGCCTTCGGCCGGGACGCCCGGGAGGCGGCCGGGAACGCCGCGCCGAGGGAAGCCGGGACCGTGGTTCTGCCGCGGGTTCTCGGCCCAGGCGACGCCGCCGGAGCTGTCCACCCCGGCTGCTTTGGGTCCGCTGCTGAACCGCAAGTCCCAGCAGGATCCGGGCACCGGATCCTGCTGGGCGCCGGTGCCGGGGACAACGCGGCCGCCGCTCTGGGACTGGGGGCGGAGCCCGGAGACGTGGTGGTGTCCGTGGGAACCAGCGGCACGGTGTTCTCCGTAGCGTCGCGGGCGGTTGCCGATCCCAGCGGCACGGTGGCGGGCTTCGCGGACGCCAGCGGCGAATACCTGCCAATCGCCGTCACGCTCAATGCGGCACGGGTGCTCAGCTCGGTGGCCGGCATCCTGGGCGTGGACTTCGATGAGCTGTCGCGTCTTGCCCTTGAAGCCGAACCCGGCGCCGGCGGCGTGGTGCTGGTCCCGTACTTCGAAGGTGAGCGCACGCCCAACCTGCCCCACGCCAAGGCGAGCCTCCATGGGCTCACCATTGCCTCCGGCACCCGGAACAACATTGCCCGGGCAGCCATCGAGGGCATGCTGTGCGGGCTGGCCGGCGGGCTGGACTCCCTGCGGGCGCAAGGCGGTGCCGCCACCCGGCTCCTCCTGATCGGCGGCGCCGTGCAGAATCCGGCGGTGCAGGCCATCGCGGCCCAGGTCTTCGATCTGCCGGTAGTGATCCCCAGCCCGGGGGAGTACGTGGCCCGGGGCGCCGCTGTCCAGGCGGCCTGGGCGCACAAGGGCAACCGTCCGGCATGGCCCGTCGCCGTGGACGCCGCACCCGCCCCGGACTTCCAGCCGGTCATTACGCAGAACTACCGGAGGGCGTGCGGGCACATTGACCCCGGCAACTGAGTCCCGGCTGGCCGGAACTGCGTTGCCTGCCTCCGGCCACCAGGATCCGGCCACCTGCCTCCGGCCACCAGGATCCGGGCCTCGAATGCGGCGAGGATTAGTGCCGCGACGCACCCGGTTCCGGGTCCTTGGCGGCTGGAGGCGCCGTCGATTCCCGGACCACAAGGTGGGTGGCGAGTTCCACGCGACGCGAGTCGAGTTCCTCGCCGTTGGCCTGCCGGAGGACGGCGCGCAGGGCGGCGCGGCCCATCTCCTGCAGCGGCTGCGTCACAGTGGTCAAGGCTGGGATGGACTGCTCCGCTTGGTACGTACCATCGAAGCCAACCAGGCTCAGGTCTTCGGGGATCCGCATCCCGTGCCTCCGGGCTTCAGCCAGGACGCCGAGGCCGATGCTGTCACTGCCCGCGAATATGGCTGTCGGTGGCTCGTGCAGGGCCATAAGGGTCTGGAGGCCGCGAATTCCGTGTTCCGGGCGGAACTTGTCCAGCAGGATGTAGTCGGGCCGCACCTGGACACCGCCGGCCATGAGTGCCGCCATGTAGCCGTGCAGGCGCGCCTGATTGCATTCCGCCGATTCCGGTCCGCCAATGAACGCGATCCGACGGTGGCCGAGGCCGAGCAGGTGTTCCGCAGCTTCCTTCCCGCCCGCCCAGTTGGTGGCACCCACGCTGACAACCTCAGGCGGCGGCGGGTTGAGCGGATCGATCACCACCACAGGGATATGCCTGCGGCGGAAGGCACTCAACTGCGCCGTACTGAAGCCGGAGGTCACCACGATCAGACCGAGCCGGCCGTCATCCAAGATGCGCTGGGCACGTCGCTCCGGGCTAAGTGTCATAGCGGGCGCGTGCCCTGTCACGTCGACCAAGACCTCGACGTCAACCGAGGCGCCTTGCTCCAGCACTCCGTTAAGGACCTCGACGGCGTAGGCGGAGTGCAGCGAGTCGAACACCACTTCCACGATTGCCGTCCGGCCCCCGGCATGCTTGCGCTGCTGCGGGGATTGATAGCCCAGCTCTTCAAGCGCCGCCAGGACCTTTGTGCGGGTGCTCTCGGCAACATCCTCCCGCCCATTGATGACCTTGGAGACCGTGGGGGAGGAAACGCCGGCCTCCCGGGCGACGGCGGCAAGCGTTGGCTTGCCGTGACCGTGGACTACTGGCACGTGAACTCCTGTACTTTCGAAATATTTCGATACCAGAAGTCTCGCGTTGTTTGCCGCAGGCGTCAAGCCCCCACTGCGACCACCACAAAGTCTTTCGAGATCCGCTCTTGACTGTGACTGTTGTCACCACTACCTTAGTTTCAGAAGTCGCAAACTTTTACGAAACTTTTCGAAAATCAGCTTTTCCCTCAACAACGGCAGCGCAGCTTTCCTCGTGGAGACACGTCTGCCGCCCCTCACAACCGGGCCATCAACGAAGAACCCGGAGGACGAATGGAATCCCAGATGAAAACTCGTACGTTCCGCAGTGCCGCGCTGGCCGTCTCGGCCGCCGCAGTTTCGATCAGCCTGGCCGCCTGCGGCTCCAGCGGCCCGGCCGGTAGCGCCGCAAGTGCAGACTCGGCCTCCATGTGGGGCCTGACCGGCGGCAACCAGCCGGTTTTGCAGAAGTCCATCACGGACTGGAACTCCGCCCACCCGGATTCAACCATCAAGCTGGATTTCTTCGCGAATGACGCCTACAAGACCAAAGTCCGCACCGCAGTCGGTGCCGGCCAGGGCCCCACCTTCATCTACGGATGGGGCGGCGGCGTGCTGAAGTCCTACGTGGACGCCGGCCAAGTGGATGACCTCTCCGGGTTCCTGAAGGACAACCCCGCCGTCAAGGACCGCTACCTTCCGGCGGTGCTGAAGAACGGCGTGATCGACGGCAAGACCTACGCCTTGCCCAACAACAACGTGCAGCCTGTGGTGCTGTACTTCAACAAGGACGTTTTCGCCAAGGTCGGCGCCGAACCTCCCAAGACGTGGGATGAGCTGATGGCACTGGTTCCGAAATTCAAGGATGCCGGCATTGCCCCGTTCTCACTCGGCGGCCAGTCCAGGTGGCCGGATCTGATGTGGCTGGAATACCTCGTGGAGCGCATCGGCGGCCCGGAGGTCTTCGCCAACATCGCGGCCAACAAGCCGGGCGCGTGGTCCGACCCCGCGGTTACCGAGGCGCTGACTAAGATTCAGCAGCTCGTGGACGCCGGCGGATTCGCCAACGGGTTCTCGTCCATCGCGGCGGACAGCAACGCCGACCAGGCACTGATGTACACCGGCAAGGCGGCCATGATCCTGCAGGGCGGCTGGATCTACCAAAGCATGAAGAAGGACGCCGGCGACTTCGTCAAGAACGGCAAGCTCGGCTTCACCACCTTCCCCACGGTCTCCGGCGGCAAGGGAGACCCGGCCAACGTGGTGGGCAACCCCTCCAACTTCTGGTCCGTCTCCTCGAAAGGCACTGAGGGACAGAAGAAGGCCGCCCTCGAGTATGTCAAGGACGGCATGTTCTCCGACAGCAACATCCAGGGCCTGATCGACTCCGGAGCCGTGCCGGTGGTCAAGGGCATCGAGAGCAAGCTCGCCGCGTCCCCGGACAAGGACTTCCTGTCCTACGTGTACGGCATGGCCAAGAACGCCCCGAGCTTCACGCTCTCCTGGGACCAGGCTCTCAGCCCGGCGCAGGGTGATGCCATGCTGGCCAACCTCGACCAGATCTTCCTGAAGAAGATCACGCCGGAGCAGTTCGTTACCACAATGAACGCGACGATCGGTAAGTAATCCAGTGTCCACCACATCCGGTTCCTCCCGGCGGGCCCTTCAGCCGGGCCCGTCGGGGTGGCTGGCCGCGCCGGCCCTTGCCTTCTTCCTGCTGTTCGCCATCATTCCGCTGATCGGCGTCTTCTTTCTGAGCTTCACGTCCTGGGACGGTCTGGGCGAGATCAAGCTGGACGGGCTGAGCAGCTGGACCACGGTCTTGACCGACCCCGTCACCGGCAACGCCCTGCTGGTGACGGCGAAGATCATGTTCTTCTCGTTCATCGTCCAGGCGCCGATCAGTCTGCTCCTTGGCGTCTTCACCGCCGGGGGCCAGAAGTACCGCGCGGCTTTGGCTGTGCTGTACTTCGTTCCGCTGCTGCTGTCCTCGGCCGCCGTCGCCATCGCGTTCAAAGCCCTTCTGGATCCCAACTTCGGCTTCGGCGCCGGGCTCGGCATACCGGCTCTATCCCAGGACTGGCTGGGCAATTCAGACCTGGTGCTGTTCGTCGTCGTCTTCGTGATCGCGTGGCAGTTTGTGCCGTTCCACACCCTGATCTACCAAGGCGGCGTGCGCCAGATCCCCACCTCGCTCTACGAGGCAGCGCAGATTGACGGTGCCGGACGGATCCAGCAGTTCTTCAACATCACCCTGCCGCAGCTGAAATACACCATCATCACCTCCTCCACGCTGATGGTGGTCGGATCCCTGGCTTACTTTGATCTCGTCTTCGTCCTCACCGGCGGCGGTCCCGGCTACGCCACGCGGCTGCTCCCGCTGCACATGTACCTCACCGGATTCAAAGCCAATGACATGGGCGCCGCGAGTGCCCTTGGCGTCATCCTGGTCGCGATCGGCCTGGCACTGGCCCTGCTGCTGCAGAGACTGGGCGGCAAGAACCGCAACGCAAGCCAATTGGAAGGTGCCTGATGGCGTCCCTGACCCAGCTCCCCGTCCCGCCCTCGGCCCCCGCGCGCCCCGCCAGTCCGCGCCCGCGGACCAAGGGACCGGGCCGGAGCCGCCCCAATTTCCTGGGCGGCCTCGGCGGGTGGCTCTGGCTGGCCATCATCATCATCCCGGTCTATTACGTGGTGGTGACGAGCCTGAAGAACCAGGCCGGCTTCTTCACATCCAACCCGATGATGCCGCCCACTGAGCCCACCCTCGACAATTACAAACTGGTGGTGGAGAACGACTTCGCCCGGTATTTCGCCAACAGCCTCATTGTCACGGTGGGCAGTACCATCCCGGCCCTGCTGGTGTCCTTCATGGCGGCCTACGCGATCGTCCGCGGCAAGAGCCGGTTCCTGAACTGGACGAACAGCCTGTTCCTGCTGGGCCTGGCGATCCCGCTGCACGCCACGATCATCCCCATCTACTGGATGATCACTCGCGCCCACCTGTACGACACCCTGCTGGCTCTGATCCTGCCCTCCGTCGCCTTCGCGATCCCGATCTCCGTGCTGATCTTGTCCAACTTCATGCGGGACGTGCCCAACGAGCTCTTCGAGTCCATGCGGCTGGATGGCTGCTCTGACTGGGCCATGATGTGGCGCCTGGCCCTGCCCATGACCAAACCCGCGGTCATCACAGTGGGCATCTACAACGCGCTCGGCGTGTGGAACGGCTTCCTGTTCCCGCTGATCCTGACGCAGAGCCCGGAGACCCGGGTGCTGCCGCTGTCACTGTGGACGTTCCAGGGCGAGTTCAGCGTCAATATCCCGGCCGTCCTGGCCGCCGTCGTGCTCGCGACACTGCCGCTGCTGGTGGTCTACGTCATCGCCCGACGTCAACTGCTCAGCGGCCTCACCGCCGGCTTCAGCAAGTAGCGCACCGGGCCCTTGCCCCAGAGCGATAGGCCCCCATTCATTTTCGAAAGGATTACCGATGACTGACCCTACGAGCCTGCGCGTGGGCATGGTGGGCTACGCGTTCATGGGGACCGCCCATTCCCACGCCTGGCGGACCGCGCCGCGGTTCTTTGACTTGCCGCTGGCACCGGAACTGACCGCGATCGCGGGCCGGAACGAGGAAGGCGTGCGGGCCGCCGCGGCCAAGATGGGTTGGGCGTCCTATGAGACGGACTGGCGGCGCTTGATCGAACGCGACGACATCGACCTGATCGACATCTGCACCCCGGGCAACACCCACGCCGAGATCGCGGTCGCCGCGCTCGAGGCCGGCAAGCATGTCCTGTGCGAGAAACCACTGGCCAACTCCGTCGAGGAAGCCGAGCTGATGGCGGCGGCCGCCGACGCCGCGGCCGCCCGGGGCGTGTACTCGATGTGCGGCTTCAGCTACCGGCGCACCCCGGCCCTGGCCCTGGCCAAACGGATGGTCGACGCCGGCCGGCTGGGGCGGATCCGGCAGGTGCGGGCCCAGTATCTGCAGGACTGGCTCTCCGACGCCGATGCGCCCTTGACCTGGCGGCTGGACAAATCCAAGTCCGGCTCCGGCGCGCTCGGGGACATCGGGGCCCACAGCATCGACGCCGCCCAATGGATCACCGGACTCAACATCACCGGCGTCTCGGCCCTGCTGGAGACCTTTGTGAAGGACCGGCCCCTGGCAGGGGACTTCGTGGGCCTGGGCGGGCACGGCGCCACCGGCGAAGACGCCGAGCGCGGGCCGGTTACCGTGGACGACGCCGCCATTTTCAGCGCCCGCTTTGAAGGCGGCGCTTCGGATGACGGATCCTCCGCCGGGCCGATCGGGGTATTCGAGGCCACCCGGTTCGCACTGGGCCGGAAGAACGCCATGCGCCTGGAGCTCAACGGCACCTTGGGCTCGCTGGCCTTCGACTTCGAGGACATGAACGCCCTGTCCGTCTACGACGCCGCCGACGGCCCCGACGCCGGCTTCCGCAAGATCCTCGTCACCGAACCCGAACACCCCTACACCGGGAACTGGTGGCCCACCGGCCACGGCCTCGGCTACGAGCACCTCTTCACCCACCAGGTCGTCGACCTGATCAATGCCATCGCCGCCAACCAGCCACCGGCACCGTCCTTCGCCGACGCCCTCCAGGTCCAAAAAGTTCTCGCCGCCATCGAAACCAGCGCTGAGGCCGACAGCCGCTGGCAGAAAATCTGAGAGGAACCACCATGACACGACCCATCACCCTCTTTACCGGCCAGTGGGCCGACCTGCCCTTCGAAGAGGTGGCGCGCCTTGCCGGCGAGTGGGGCTTCGACGGTCTGGAGATTGCCTGCTGGGGCGACCACATGGACCCGCAGCGGGCAGTCGAGGACGACGCCTACCTCCAGGGCCGGCTGGACATTCTGGACAAGCACAACCTCAAAGTCCACGCGATCGCCAATCATCTCACCGGACAGGCCGTCTGCGACGACCCGATCGACGAGCGCCACGAGGGCATTCTTCCCGCCCACGTGTGGGGCGACGGCGACGCCGAGGGGGTCCGCACGCGTGCCGCCGAAGCCATGAAGACCACGGCCCGGGCGGCCGCCAGGCTGGGCGTGGACACCGTCACCGGGTTCACCGGATCCTCGATCTGGAAATGTGTCGCCATGTTCCCGCCCGCCTCGGACGCCATGATCGAACGCGGCTACCAGGATTTCGCGGACCGCTGGAACCCGATCCTCGACGTCTTCGACCAGGAAGGGGTCCGGTTCGCCCTTGAGGTCCACCCGTCCGAAATCGCCTACGACTACTGGACCGCAAAACGCACCCTCGAGGCCATCGGACACCGGGAGAACTTCGGCCTGAACTTTGACCCGTCCCACTTCCTGTGGCAGGACCTGGACCCGGTCATGTTCCTGCAGGACTTCGCGGACAAGATCTTCCACGTCCATGTCAAGGAATCCGTGCGCCAGCTCAACGGCCGCAACGGCCGGCTCGGCTCTCACCTTCCGTGGGCGGACCCGCGCCGCGGGTGGGACTTCGTCACGGCAGGCCACGGCGACGTCCGCTGGGAGCCGATTTTCCGGACCCTGAACGCCATCGGATACCAGGGGCCCACGAGCGTCGAATGGGAGGACGCCGGCATGGACCGCCTCGTCGGCGCACCGCAGGCCCTCGCGCTGGTCAAGGAACTGGCCACGATCACACCTCCGGCGGCCGCATTCGACTCCGCCTTCGCCGCCCGCTGAGCCGGCCGCGGCCACAACCAACCAACTACAGAGGAACCTCCATGACAATCGCGAACAAGACCGCCCTCGTGGTGCGCGGCGGCTGGGACGGGCACCAGCCCGTCGAGGCCACCGAGGAATTCATCCCGTACCTGAAAGCCAACGGCTACGAGGTCCGGGTTGAGGAATCGCCCAAAATCTATGCCGACGCCGAATACCTGGCCGGGGTGGACCTGATCATGCAGTGCATGACCATGTCCACGATCGAAAAGGACGAGTTCGAGGGGCTCCGGGCAGCCGTCGAGAACGGCACCGGCCTCGCCGGCTGGCACGGCGGCATCGCGGACTCCTACCGCAACACCTCGGACTACCTGCACCTGATCGGCGGCCAGTTTGCCTGCCACCCGGGCAAGCACCCGGATGAGCGGACGGGCGGGCAACCGGACAACTACGTCCCCTACACGGTCAACATGCTCCCTGCGGCCGCGGAGCATCCAATCACTGCCGGCCTCGGCGACTTCGACCTGGTCACCGAACAGTACTGGGTCCTGGCCGACGACTACATCGACGTCTTGGCCACCACCACCCAGAAAGTCCGGGAATGGGACCCCTGGCACCGGGAAGTCACCTCGCCCGCTATCTGGACCCGGCAATGGGGAAAGGGCAAGATCTTCGTTTGCACCCCGGGACACCGGGTCGAAATCCTCCAGGACAGCAACGTCCGCACCATCATCGAAAGGGGCCTGCTGTGGGCAAGCCGGTAAACGTTGGAATCATCGGCTGCGGAGCCATCATCGCCCAATACCTGGCGAACTTCCGCCGGCTCGCGGACATCAACCTCGTCGCCGTCGCGGACCTGGACCCCGCCCGGGCGCAGGCGGTTGCCGACTCGTACGACGGCGTCCGGGCACTCACCGTGGACGCCCTCCTGGCCGCCGACGACGTCGAACTCGTCCTGAACCTGACCATCCCGGCAGCCCACGCCGAGGTCGCCCTCCGCGCGATTGCCGCCGGCAAATCCGTGTACGGCGAGAAGCCTCTCGCGGCCACGACGGCGGAGGCCCGCCAGGTGCTGGACGCCGCCCGGGAGGCCGGCGTCGCGGTCGGCTGCGCGCCCGACACCGTGCTCGGCACCGGGATCCAGACCGCCCGGAAGGCAATCGATGACGGGCTGATCGGCAGGCCGATCTCCGCGACCGCCACCATGGCAACGCCCGGTCATGAGCGCTGGCACCCGAACCCGGACTTCTATTACCAGCCCGGCGGCGGGCCACTGCTGGACATGGGCCCGTACTACGTCTCGGCCCTGGTCACGCTGCTCGGACCGGTGGCCTCCGTGATCGGTGCCGCCAGCCACACCCGCGATGTACGGACCATCGGCTCGGGCCCGCGCGAAGGCCAGACGGTGCCGGTGGCGATCGATACCCACGTCACCGGTGTTCTGGTCCACGCCTCGGGGGCTTTGTCCACGCTGGTGATGAGCTTCGACGCCGTGAAGACCAGGAGCCCCAACATCGAAGTCCACGGCGAGCACGGTTCCCTCGTAGTCCCGGACCCGAACCACTTCGACGGCGATGTACAGCTCTTCGCCCTCGGCGCGGGGGACTGGGAGACCCTCCCGGTCTCCGCCGGCTACGCGGACTCGGGGCGCGGATTCGGTCTGGCGGACCTCATCCGCACCCCGGCCGGCCAGGAGCCGAGGGCAGGAGGTCTCCTGGCCTTCCATGCGCTCGAAGTGATGGAGTCCGTCCTGGAATCGGCGCATACGGGCATGCCTGTCCGGATTGGCAGCACAGTGTCACGCCCCGACCCGGTCGAGCTGGCCGCCATCGCCGATGCTCCCGTGGCGGCCACCTCGTAGCGGCCGCCCGCCCACGCCCTTCCAGCCCGCACCCGGGCGACTTCGCGCGTCGGCCCGGAGGGCCTTTATCTGAAATCCCGGACGGAGAATCAAACTCCGCCGCGATGCAGCTCACGCGCCGTGCTCAGATGTACTCACGACTTCGTCAGGAATCCATTCTCAATGTGAGGAACACTCATGCAGGCCACTACAAAAACGGGAACAGCAGAGCCGCGCGTCGAGCGCCGCTCCATTGACTTCGTCCCGGACAACGAACGCCACGGGTCGCCGGCGCAGCAATTCACCCTGTGGTTCGGCGCGAACATGCAGATCACGGCAATCGTGGACGGAGCGCTGGCGGTGCTTTTCGGCGCCGATGCCCTGTGGGCGATCCTCGGTCTGCTCATCGGCAACCTCCTCGGCGGGGCCGTCATGGCACTGCACGCGGCCCAGGGGCCCAAGCTTGGCCTCCCGCAGATGATCTCCAGCCGTGCGCAGTTCGGCGTCCTGGGCGCCGTGATCCCGCTGGCGCTGGTCATCATCATGTATCTCGGCTTCGCGGCCACCGGAACTGTCCTGGCGGGGCAGGCCGTGGAGCAGATCACGCACACCGGAACCCCGGCTGTGGGTATGGTCATCTTCGGGGCCTTGACCGTGCTGGTGGCGACTCTGGGCTACAAGTACATCCATCTGATGGGCCGGATTTCAACCGTTGTGGGCGTCCTTGGCTTCACCTACCTGGGCATCAGGCTCCTCGCCAGCCAGGATGTCGGAGCGCTGCTCAGCTCCGGCAGCTTCGAATTTCCCACGTTCCTCCTGGCCGTCTCCCTCAGCGCCGGGTGGCAGCTGACTTACGGCCCGTACGTCGCCGACTACTCCCGTTACCTGCCGTCGGACACCGCGCCCCGCCGAACCTTTTTGGCCGCTTTCTTTGGCACGGTGCTTGGATCGCAGTGGTCCATGACGCTCGGCGCCCTGTTCGCTGCCCTGGCACTGCCCAAGGGCCAGCGGTTCCTCGACGGCCAGGTGGCCTTCCTCGGCAACCTCAGCGGCGGCGGCCTGATCGCCGTCGTCATTTACCTGGTGATCGTGACTGGCAAACTGACCGTCAACACCCTTAACGCCTACGGCGGATACATGACGATGCTGACCTCGGTAACGGCGTTCACGCGCAAGTCGACGGCACCGTCCCGGACCCGGTTGATCTACGTGGTCGCCTTCATCGGGCTCTCCGTCCTCATTGCGGTACTGGCGTCGCCGGACTTCATCGCCAACTTCAAGAACTTCGTCCTGCTCCTGCTCATGGTTTTCATTCCGTGGAGCTCGATCAACCTCGTGGACTACTACCTCGTCTCGAAGGAAAAGGTGGACATCCCGGCGCTCTACGATCCTGACGGCCGGTACGGGCGGTGGAACAAGACCGCGCTACTTTCCTATGCCGTCGGCATTCTCGTCCAGATTCCGTTCCTGGCCCAGACTCTCTATACGGGACCGATGACCAAGATGCTCGGTGGCGCCGACATCTCCTGGTTGGTTGGCCTGGTGGTCACCGCCGTCGTGTTTTATCCGCTGGCCAAGCGAAACTCGAACGCGCCGGCGCACATGATCTACCCGGCCGACGCCGGCCCGCTTGCCACTTCCCCGGCCGGCGGACCGCTTCAGAGCAGCCCGGTGTCCTGAACAGGAACGAGCCAGACCGGCCGAATTCGCAGGTTTCCGGCGAATTCGCGCGTCGGGCCGGGGCCAAATTTCCGTGGCTTCGCCGGCGCAATCGGCGTAGCCTGCGCTTAGGCGCGCGTATCTCGCACCTGCGCGCCGGTACGAGGCGGGCGGTGCCATGAAGATGTTCGGACCACAGGACAGCCAAACCCCGAGGCCAGGCGCGTCGGCCGGACCGGGGCAGTTCCCACCCGTGCGGGCGCCGTTGCGCCTTGCTGGCACGCTGGCGTTTGCCGGCTTTGCGGTGTCAGTGATTGCCGGGCTGTTCCATGCCGACACGGCCAACGCCAACGACCACCCCGCCACGTTCGTGGAGTACGCCCGGAGCGGCATCTGGACGGCGGCCCACCTGGGGCAGTTCGCCGGCATGGCGCTCCTCATCTCGGGGCTGCTGGTCCTGCTGGTGATTCTCAAAGCGCCGGACGGGGCCATGGCATGGGCGGCCAGGTTCGGCGTTGCGGCTGCGGTCGCCGCGCTTGCCCTGTATGCCTCGCTCCAGGCCGTCGACGGGGTGGCACTCAAGCACGCCGTGGACGCCTGGGCTGTGGCCCCGGAACCGGAGAAACCCGCCCGGTTTGCGACCGCCGAGGGCATCCGGTGGCTGGAGTGGGGCATGCGCAGCTACCAGAGCTTCGTGCTGGGCGCGGCCCTGCTCCTGACCGGTGCCGTGGTTGTCGGGGCACGCCGCGTTTCTGCACTGATCGGCTATCTCATGGCGCTCTCCGGGCTGGCGTACCTTGCCCAGGGCTGGATTGTCGGGGCCGAAGGCTTCTCCCCGGCCAACACCGCTGCCATCCTGGCCGGGATTGCCTTGATCCTGCTGTGGTCGGTGTGGCTGCTGATCAGCGCCTGGTTCGGGAAGGACGCGGCGGCCCGCGGCGGAAGACGCGGGTAGCGGGCCACGCACCCGGCCGAAGTCGCCGGAACGCTGCGGGCTCGCCGGAACGTTCCGGCGACCCCGCTGGTTTCCGGCGATTTCGCGTGCCGTGCGGGACCGACTGCGTGCCGGGGGACAACGGGAAGAGGCGTCAGTCCGTGGCGGCCTGGTCGGCGTCGAACCCGGCCAGGAGGCGCCGCGAGGCCGTGTCCATGTGGGAGCGCATGGCTGCCGTCACGGCGGCCTCGTCCCGGGATTCCAGGGCGAGGAAGATCTCCCGGTGCTCGGCCAGGGCTGCCGCCGCGTGCCCTTCGTCCGTCAACGCGCGGTCCACCCAGATGCGCAGCAGGGAGCGGATGCTCTGCAGCAGTTCCTGCAGGACCTGGTTGCCGGAGGCGGCGGCGATTTCGCGGTGGAACGCGGCGTCGGCCTCCACGAACGCTGTGAGGTCATCGAGGTTGTGCTCCATGGTGGCCAGATTCTCGCGCATCCGGGCCAGGGCGGCGTCGGTGATCCGCTGGGCCGCCAGCTGGCCGGCCTGAACTTCGAGTCCGCCGCGGAGCTCCACGAGTTCGCGTGTGCGCGGGGCGCCCAGCATGAGGCCCCAGCTCAGCGTGCGGGGGAGGAGCTCGGAAATGCCGTCGCGGAGGTAGGTCCCGGAACCGGGGCGAACTATGACGATCCCGAGGATCTCCAGCGCGGCGAGGGCTTCGCGGACCGCAGAGCGCCCGACCCCCAGTGACGCTGCGAGCTGGCGCTCGGCCGGCAGCCGGGTCCCGACGGCGATCTCGCCGCTCGTGAAGTAGCCCAGCAGCCGTTCTGCGACTTCGGAGACAACCGATCCTTGCTCCATGGAACCGAGGGCGGCACTGATTTTGGCCGTGGAAGCGGCGGAATTAACGGACACGTTCCCAGCGTAACAACCCGAGACCGGCACAGCCGCGCAGCTCTACGCTTAGAAATAAACATGTCAACCGGTTGACCAATTTGGGTTGAGCGTCTTATGGTTTTAATCACACGCTTAGTAGCGGCCCCGCCAGCTTTCCCGAACTAGGCACTGAGACACATCCCAAGGCATCCATCGCAGGTCGCCGCTGGGAGACCAACATCTAGGAGTCAATGTGGACACCACACAATCGGTGGTCGAAAGATCTGCAATTAAGAAAGTGGCATACCGGCTGGTGCCGTTCGTCGCTTTGATGTTCTTTATCAACTACCTGGACCGGACGGCCATCGCCTTTGCCGGCCCCAACGGCATGAACGCCGATCTGGGCCTCTCCGCGGCCCAGTTCGGCTTCGCCTCCGGCGTCTTCTTCATTGGCTACATCCTGCTGGAAGTTCCCAGCAATCTGGCCCTGCACAGGTTCGGCGCCCGCCGCTGGCTCTCCCGCATCATGGTCAGCTGGGGCATCGTTTCCCTGCTGTTCGTCTGGGTCAGCAGCGTGGAGGGACTCTATATTCTGCGCTTCGCCCTGGGTGTGGCCGAAGCCGGCTTCTTTCCCGGCGCCATTCTCTTCCTGAGCCTGTGGGTGCCGTCCCGTCACCGCAGCAAGATCCTGGCCCTGTTCTACTTGGCCCAGCCGCTGACCACGGTCATCGGTGCACCGCTTGCCGGTTGGCTCATTGCGCAGGAGGGCCTCTTCGGACTCGACGGCTGGCGCGTGATGTACCTCGGCGTATCGCTTCCGGCCATCATCGTCGGCATCATCGCCTGGTTCTACCTCGCCGATTCCCCGGCCAAGGCCAAGTGGCTCAACCCGGAGGAAAAGACGTGGCTGACCAACGCCCTGGAGACGGAAAAGAAGGAAACAGCGGCGAGCCACAAGCATGTCAGCGCCCGCACCGTCTTCTCCAACGGCAGGGTCTGGATGCTGTCCGCCATCTACTTCGGCTTCATCTACGGCCTCTATGCGTTGGCGTTCTTCCTGCCCACCATCATCGCCGGCTTCGAAAGCCTCTACGGCACCAAGTTCGATGTGCTTCAAAAGGGCCTCATCACGGCCATCCCGTACGTGTTCGCGGCCTTTGCCCTGTACTTCTGGTCCAAGGACGCCACCAAGCGCGGCGTCAAGACCTGGCACATCGCCTTGCCTGCCCTCATCGGCGGCCTGAGCGTCCCGCTGGCCCTGTTTGCCGGCTCGCCGGCCGCGACCATCGCCGTCATCACCGTCACGGCCATGGCCATCTTTGCCGCACTGCCCAACTTCTGGACCGTTCCCACCCAGTTCCTCACCGGAGCGGCGGCTGCAGCCGGCATCGCCCTGATCAACACCGTGGGCAACCTCGCCGGCTTCAGCGCCGGCTTCGTCACCGGCTGGCTCAAGGACTGGACCGGCGGCTACACCGTCCCGATGTTCGTCGTTGGCGGCCTCATGCTTCTTTCCGCCATCCTCATGGTGGTGCTGAGCCGCTCCGGCAAGATCAGCGAAGGCGTACCCGCTGAAGCCCTTGACCCCACGGGGGCCGGCCACCACGCCGAGCCGTAACAGACCCGGGGGCGTCCCCCTTACCCGGGGACGTCCCCGCACCAATCCGCGCCGCCCGGCGTATGCGGGCCCGCCGCAGATACACCGCCGCCGCAGACACATCCGCACCATCCGTCGCATCCCAAGAACAATTTCCCTCAGCTAGCCTCTATATATTCCGGGAGACACCGCATGACCCGCCTGTTCAATGAACCTTCAGCCTTCGCTGACGAGATGATCGAGGGCTTCGTTGCCTCCCACAGCCGCTGGGTCAAGCGCGTTTCCGGAGGTGTCGTCCGCAACACCCGCAGCACACCCGGCACCGCTGCGCTGGTGATCGGCGGCGGCTCCGGACACTACCCGGCCTTTGCCGGGCTCGTCGGCCAGGGCCTCGCCCACGGTGCCGCGATGGGCAACCTGTTCGCTTCCCCGTCCGCGCAGCAGATCTACACCGTGGCGAAAGCCGCGAACAACGGCGGCGGTGTGCTGCTCGGGTACGGCAACTACGCCGGTGACGTCCTGCACTTCAACCAGGCCCAGGACCGGCTCCGCAAGGAGGGAATCGACTGCCGGAGCATCGCTGTTACGGACGACGTCTCCTCCGCACCGCCGGCGGAACGGGCCAAGCGCAGGGGCATCGCCGGTGACTTGACGGTCTTCAAGGTCGCTGCCGCGGCCGCGGAAGCCGGCTACTCCATGGACGCCACGCTGGAGATCGCCGAACGCGCCAACCACCGGACCCGCTCCATCGGTGTTGCCTTCACCGGCTGCACCCTGCCCGGCGCCGACCACGCGCTCTTCTCCGTCCCGGAAGGCCGGATGGCCGTCGGGATGGGCATCCACGGTGAACCCGGCATCGGGGAAACGGACATCCCGACGGCGGACGAACTCGCCGAACTGCTCGTCAGCAGCCTCCTGTCTGAGGTCCCGGACGGCATCGGAGACGGCGTCGCTTCCGGTGAAGCTCGGCGCGTCGTGCCCATCCTCAACGGACTGGGCAGCGTCAAGTACGAGGAACTTTTCGTCGTCTACCGCCGCGTGGCCCAGCTCCTCGCCGAGGCCGGCCTGGACGCCGTGGACCCGCAGGTGGGCGAACTGGTCACCAGCTTCGATATGGCCGGCACCTCCCTGACCCTGTTCTGGCTCGACGACGAACTTGAGTCCCTCTGGCACGCACCCGCCGACACCCCGGCCTTCCGCCGCGGCGCCGTGACCGCCGAGGCCCTCGAGACCGCCGAATTCGCCGACCCCGCCGAGGCTGAGGCGCCGATCCCGGCAGCTTCCGACGAATCCCGTGCCGGGGCCCTCCGGGTACTGGCCGCGCTCGGCGCCGCGAAGGACGTGGTGGACGCCAACGCCGAGGAGCTCGGCCGGATTGATGCGATCGCAGGCGACGGCGACCACGGCATCGGCATGGAACGCGGCGTCGGGGCGGCTGTCGCGGCCGCCGCGGACGCCGTCGCCCGCGGCGCCGGAGCCGCCACCACCCTCCGCCTCGCAGGGGATGCCTGGGCAGACAAAGCCGGCGGCACCTCCGGTGCGCTGTGGGGCATGGCCCTGCACGCCGTCGGCGATGCCCTGGGCGACTCCAAGGCTCCCGACGCCGGTGCCGTGGCCGACGGCGTGGCCGCCGCGGCCGCCGCGATCATGGACTTCGGCAAGGCCAAGCCGGGGGACAAGACCCTGGTGGACGTCCTGGTCCCGTTCCGCGACGCCCTCACCGCGGGTGCCAGCGCCGGTAAGTCACTCGGCAACGCCTGGGGCGCGGCAGCCGGAGTGGCCGAGCAGGCGGCCGAAGACACCGCACAGCTGCTGCCGCTTATGGGACGCGCCCGCCCCCACGCCGAGAAGAGCCTCGGCACCCCCGATGCCGGCGCCGTGTCCATGGCGCTGATCGTACGAGCCATTCACAACACGCTCATCGAGCGGACAACCATTAAGGAGAACGCATGAGCGCCAAACTGCGCCTGGTCATCGGAGCCGACGACGCCGGATTCGACTACAAAGAGGCCCTCAAAGCCGATCTCGAGGCCAGTGACCTCGTCGAATCGGTCCGCGACGTGGGCGTGGATGCCACCAGCCACACTCCCTACCCGTCCGTGGCCATCGCGGCTGCCGAACTCATCGCCGCCGGCCAGGCGGACCGCGCCCTGCTGGTCTGCGGGACCGGACTGGGCGTCGCGATCGCCGCGAACAAGGTCCCCGGGATCCGGGCCGTGACTGCCCACGACAGCTACTCCGTGGAGCGTTCGATCCTGAGCAACAACGCCCAGGTGCTCACCTTCGGCCAGCGCGTCGTCGGCCTGGAACTCGCCCGCCGCCTCGCCAAGGAGTGGCTCACCTACACCTTCGACGAAGCCTCCGCCTCGGCCGAAAAAGTCACACTGATTAAGGACTATGAGGGTGTCACTTCCTGCTAAGACCGCAACACGACCGAAGGCCATCATCGGCGTCAGCCTGAAGATGTACTTCGGCTACGAACGTACGCTCGAATACTGCCGCGAGGTGGCCACCCTCGCTTTCGCGCATCCCGCGGTGCAGAGCGGCGACATCGAACTGTTCGTGCTGCCCACCCTGCCCGTACTGCCCGAAGCGGCCCGCATCCTCGGAACCGCCGGGGCAGCCGCCGGAGCCCAGGACATCTTCTGGGAAGACGAGGGACCCTACACCGGTGAGGTAGGCGGCAAGACCGTTGCCGAACTCGGCGGCCGCTACGCAGAGGTGGGCCACGCCGAACGGCGCCGGATCTTCGGCGAGGATGACAGGATCATCGGCCTCAAGACCGCCGCCGCCTACCGCAACGGGCTCACCCCGGTGCTCTGCGTGGGCGAGCTGCAGCCCGGTTCCGTGGAGGAAGCCATCCGGACCTGCTCAGCGGAGATCGACGCCGCGCTCAACCGGGCACGGTCCTTGGGCCCGACAGCGCGGACCATTGTGGCGTACGAGCCGCAATGGGCCATCGGCGCCCAGGAACCGGCCACGCCGGAGTACATCAGCGCCGTCATCGCCGGCCTGGACGCGCACCTGCGCTCCCTGCCCGGCCAGGCCGACAGCCGGGTCATCTACGGCGGAAGCGCCGGCCCGGGCCTGATCGGCAGGCTGGACCCCGCCGTTGCCGGGCTGTTCCTGGGCCGGTTCGCCCACGACCCGGCCGCCCTCAGGGCCATTCTGGACGAGGCCGCCGAACGGCTGGGCCTCCTGGTCCGGGCAGGGGCGAGCGCATGAGCACCATCGGCCAGGGCTCTGGAGACCTTGCAAGGATCGGATCTGGTTCAAGAATTGGACTGAGCAGCTACGCCTTCTTCTGGCAGCTCTCGGAGAAGGTTTCGAATCCCATCAGCCTCCACGAGGCGCTGGAGCGCACCGCGGCCCTCGGCGTGGAACTCTTTCAGATCTGCGACTACGCACCGCTCGAAGCCATGAGCGAAGCGGAACTCAAAGACATCCGGGCAACGGCCGACTCGCTGGGCATCGCGCTGGAACTGGGCACGAAGGGCATCCGCCCGGAACACCTCCGGAAGTTCCTGCGGATCGCCGGGATCCTGGGCGCGCCGCTGTTGCGGACCATGTTCAACGTCCCGGGCCACACTCCGGACGCGGACGAGGCCGTGGCGATCTTCACCGGGGTCCTGCCGGAGTTCGAGGCCGCGGGGGTGAAGATCGCGGTGGAGACCTACGAGCAGGTGCCCACGGCCCGGATCCTGGAGGTCATTCGCACGGTCGACAGTCCCTACCTGGGCATCTGCAGCGATCCCGCGAACACGGTGGCGGCGTTGGAGTTCCCGCGCGAGGTGATTGACGCCGTCGCGCCGTATGTCCTCAACATGCACATCAAAGACTTTGCGTTCAGCCGCAAGGAGGGGTGGGTCGGGTTCACATACTCCGGCGCTCCCCTCGGCGAAGGCCTTCTCGACTATGACTACATGGCCGGAAAGCTTCAGCCCAAAGAAAGAAACATCAACCAAATTGTCGAGCACTGGCTGCCGTGGCAGGACTCCGAAGAAGAGACCATCCGCCGCGAAAACCAGTGGACCCAGCAAAGCATCGATTTCCTAAGGAGCAAGTGAAATGTCAGCAGAACAATTGACCGTCGCCGTCATCGGGGCCGGAGGCAAAATGGGACTGCGTGTTTCAGCCAACCTCCAGAAGAGTGCCCACACCGTCTTCTACAGCGAGAACTCGCCCGCCGGCCAGGAGCGCGTCCGCGCCGAAGGCCGCGAGATCAGCAGCACCGAGGACGCCATCAAGGACGCCGACGTCGTGATCCTCGCCGTCCCGGACACCGTCCTGGGCGTCGTATCCCACGGCGTGGTCCCGCAGATGAAGTCCGGCGCCATCCTGCTCACCCTCGACCCGGCCGCGGCCTACGCCGGCCTTCTGGCCAAGCGTGAGGACGTCGTTCAGGCCGTGGCCCACCCGTGCCACCCCTCGGTGTTCCTGGAGCGCACCACCAAGGAAGAATGGGCCGATACCTTCGGCGGCCAGGGCGCCCCGCAGAACGTGGTTGCCGCGATCGACGAGGACGCCACCGAGGCAGCCCGCGCCGCCGCCGAGGCGACCATCAAGGTCATCTACGCCCCCGTGATCGACGTTCACTGGGTCACCGTGAAGCAGCTCGCCATCCTCGAACCCACCCTCGTGGAGACCGTGGCCTGCATGATCGGCACCCTGCTCAAGGAAGCCCTGCACGAGACCGTGCACACCGCCGGCGTTCCCGAGGAAGCTGCCAAGGCCATGCTGTTCGGCCACGTCCAGATCGCCTTGACCAACGCCCTGCGCGGGTCCAACCCGTTCTCCGAGGCCTGTGAAATCGCCATCCAGTACGGCAAGGACACCATCATCAAGGATGACTGGAAGAAGATCTTCGACGACTCCGAGCTCGACTACGTCATCGCCAAGATGCTCAAGCTCGAGGCCGTCAAGCGCTGACCTATCGCAGTCCGCGGGCCACGCCCGGCCGAGTTCGCCGGAAAGCTGCCAATTCGCCGGAACGTACCGGCGAACTCGCAGCGTTCCGGCGAATTCGCATGTCGGGGCATGGACCAATCGCGCGTCGGGGCGGAAACAGCAGGCGCGTCGGGGCCGGGAGCGTCAGATGGCGCGTGGGGCCTTGGCCAGGTTTTCGGCCAGCTCGGCCGCGTTCTGCCGAATCACGTACGCGGGGCGGTCCCGTTCCGTGCGCCAGCTCTCGGACAGCGGGCCCATGTTGACGGTGTCGAAGCCGAATTCGTCATAGAGCCTGGACACAAGCTCGGCCGCTTCCGGGAAATCGCTCGCCGTGGCCAGCGCCCGGCGGTTGGGTGTGCCGGCCGGCGTGCCGTCCGTGGTGATCTGGGAGGACCTGATGTGGTTGAAGGCCTTGGCCACCTTGGACTGGGGCAGGTG